>CALWXU010000024.1 GCA_944385585.1 uncultured Flavonifractor sp. | reverse complement strand
ACCACTCACCCACACACAAAAACGGCCGTCCCTCGGGGGGCGGCCGTTTTGCTATGCAAAAGCATGGCAAAACTTAGAGATGCGCCATTTCCTCGCCCCTTCGGGGCAACCGGAAATGATGCGCAAAAACTCCATGCGCCGATGGTGTCGCCTCTGATCGTGGTGCGCCAAGGCGCATGAAGTTTTATGCCGGAAAAGCGGCGCGGGAATGGAGCCGGGAGAAGCGCGGGATGTTTGAAACGGGGCACAATCATCCTTGTGAAAAATTGACAAAAGCCGGGGGACGTGCCATAATAGAAATAATCTGCTTTGAAGATAAGGAGATGATCTCAGTGAAACCTGCCCCTGCCCGCCGGCCCCTGCGCCTGCCCGCCCTGCTGCTCACCCTGGCTCTGCTGACGGGCCTGCTGCCCGCGGCCTCCGCCGCGTCCCAGCCCGCCGAGCCCGTTGTGGCCGCCGACAGCGCCATCGTCATCGACTACGACACCGGCGAGACCCTCTACGCCAAGGACGCGGACACCATGCGCGTCCCCGCCTCCATGACCAAGGTGATGACCGCCTACATCATCTTTGAGGAGCTGGAGGCCGGCAATCTGACCCTGGACACCCTGGTGCCCATCAGCGATTTTGCCGCCGACATCTCCCGCAACCAGGCCCGCTATCCCACCGCCGTGCCCCTGCCCTACGGCGGCAGCCTGACGGTGGACACCCTGCTCAAGCTGATCCTGATCCCGTCGGCCTCCGCCAGCTGTGTGGCCATGGCCGAGTACATCTCCGGCACCGAGGCGGCCTTCGTCCAGCGGATGAACGCCACCGCCCAGCGCCTGGGCATGACCGCCCAGTACGAGAACTGCCACGGGGCCCATGTCCACTACCTCACCGCCCGGTCCCAGGCCACCCTGGTGCGGGAGTTCATCCGCCGCTTCCCCCAGATCCTGGACTACACCTCCATGACCTCTGTGACCTTCAACGGGGAGACCCTGGCCAACACCAACCAGCTGCTGCCCGGCGCGGCCTTCGCGTATGAGGGGGCCGACGGGTTCAAGACCGGCACCATCAACGCCGCCGGCTACTGCCTCAGCGCCACCGCCGTGCGGGACGGCCGGCGGGTCATCAGCGTGTTGATGCACTCGGACAACAACACCACCCGCCACACCGACAGCATCGCCCTTCTGGACTACGGCTTCGCCAAGCTGGCCGCCGATGCCCCCTACGCCGACGCCGCCTTCCACTGGTCTTGGCAGGCGGTGGAGGAGCTGGACGCGCTGGGGGTGGAGCTCCACCCCAGCGGCACCCAGTTCCGCCCCAATCAGGCCGTGACCCGGGCGGAGTTCACCGCCATGCTCTACACCGCCCTGGACCAGGCCGGCGCCCTGCCGGAGCCGCCGGAGGCGAGCACCGCGCCCTCGGAGACCGTCCCGCCGGAGGAGACCGCCCAGCCCGCCGACCCCGCGGAGGAGACGGAAGCCGCCCCGGAGGAGGCCCCTGCCCAGCCCGCCCCGGAGCCGGAGCCCCTGTTTGACGACATTTCCGGCCACTGGGCCCAGGCCTACATCGAGGACGCCGCCGCCCTGGAGCTGGTGGAGGGCGCCGGCGACGGCGGCTTTGACCCCGACGCCACCCTCACCCGCCAGGAGATGATGGTGATGGTGGACAGCTTTGTGGACCTGCCGGAGGCCAACGGCCTGGGCTTTGCCGACGACGGCGACATCGCCCTCTGGGCGCTGGAGGCCGCCGCCCGCACCACCGCCGCCGGCCTGTTTGACGGCAGCGGCGGCCGCTTGTCCCCCGCCGCCACCGCCACCCGGGCCGAGGCCGCCCAGGTGGTGAGCCGGGTGCTGGAGCTGGCATAGCGCCGCCCCGGGATTTTTACAATCATAAAAGGAGAACCTGCCCGCCATGGCAATGAAACGCGCCCTGTCCCTGTGCTGCGCCCTGACGCTGCTGCTGACCCTGGCGGCCTGCGGCCGCAGCGGGCCGGAGCCATCCGAATCGCCCGCGATGGAGCCCACCCCCGCCGCCACGCCCTCGGGGCCGCCAGACCCCAGCCCCACCCCCACGCCGGAGCCCACCCCGGAGACGGCGGTGTGGGATGAGGACCACACCCTGGACCGCCCCATACCGGAGCTGACGGCCTCCGGCCTGGAGCTGCCGGTGAACGGTGCCACGGGCTACGCCTCGGTGAAGCTGGGCCTGTGGGCAGAGCCCCAGCCGGATCCCACGCCTACCCCCACGCCTACGCCCACACCCACTCCGGCGGCCACGCCCGCCCCCACCCCGGTTCCCGCCGCGCCCACGCCGGCGCCCACCCCGTCCCCGGACGCTGTATCGGCGGCGGAGACGGCCGTCCCGGCGGAGACCGCCCCTGCGGCGGAGACGGCCGTCCCGGCGGAGACCGCCCCTGCGGCGGAGAGCGCCCCGGCGGGGGAGACCACCCCGGCGGAGGGGACGGAGCCGCTGCCGGCAGAGAGCGTAGGCGGGGCTCCGGAGAGCGCCGCCCCGGCGGCGGAGACCACGCCGGCCTCCACGCCCACCCCGGCGTCGACCCCGGCGCCCACACCAACGCCGCTCCCCACCCCTGTCGCCACCTCCACGCCTGTGCCCACGCCGACCCCGGCGCCCACCCCCACCCCAGACCCCTTCGCGGGGGCCCTGGACGTGCTGGAGCCGGGGGAGGGCTTCACCATCCTCTCCGAGCAGGGCCACTGGTGGAAGGTGGAGGCCGCCGCCGGCGTGGGGTGGGTGGACCACCGGTACTGTCTCATCAACCTGCCCGACGTGATCCCCTCCATGATCTATGACGCGGTGAACTCCTACGGGGCGGTCTACGTCAGCTCGGGGAAGGAGATCCCCGGCGTCACCGGGGAGAGCTTCTACCCCGGGGCCGCGTACAACCCCCGGCTGGACCGGGAGGAGTTCATGATGCCAGTGCTGTACGCCGCCGCCAAGAAGGTGTGCGCCGCCCAGCAGGCCGCCCTGGCCCAGGGCAACTGCCTCAAGCTCTATGAGGCCTTCCGCCCCCGGTCCACCCAGCTGGCGGTGATCGAGGGCCTCACCGCCCTGGCGAAGGCCGACCCGGTGGTGAAGGCGGGGGTGAGCACACCGCCCTGGAGCATGACCTACTTCATCAACACCGGCTACTCCAACCACCAGCGGGGCTTCGCCGTGGACGTGAGCCTGGTGAAGGTGAAGCAGACCGAGGTGCGCACCACCGGCGGCCGGACGTACCTGGCGGTGACCGACTATATCGAATACGAGATGCCCACCGCCATCCACGAGTTGAGCATGGCCGCGGCCTCCACCCTCTCGCCGGGGAGCAGCACCCTCACCGACACCATGAACGAGCCGGCCATCGCTCTGCGGGGCTACTTCACCGGCGCGGGCATGACCCCCCTGGAGTCGGAGTGGTGGCACTTCGACGACTGGAGCGCCCGGAACCTGGCGAAGGCCAGCCTGAGCGACGGTAAGTTTGTCATCAGCAGCTGCTACAGCAGGCCGCCATCCTGAGAAAGGAACCGGGGAAAGGCCGCGCGTTCCAAAACCCGTTTCTGACAGCCGGAAGGGCTTCGGGAATGCTCCCGAAGCCCTTTCCTGGTCCTTCAACAGCCGCTCAGAGCGCTTCTGGCTGCATAGACACAGCCGCCGGCTGTCCGAAGAGAAACAGGCCCCCGCGCTTATCAAAGCGCGGGGGCCTGTGTGCGGCGCGGGCCTAGCTGGCCATGAACCGGGAGAGGAACTCCCGGGTGCGGGGCTGGCGGGGGTGGGCGAAGAGCTCCGCCGGCTCCCCCTCCTCGCAGATCACCCCGTCGGACATGAACACCACCCGGCGGCTCACATCCCGGGCAAAGGCCATCTCGTGGGTGACCACCAGCATGGTCATGCCGCTGGCGGCCAGATCCTTCATGACGGAGAGCACCTCCCCCACCATCTCCGGGTCCAGGGCGGAGGTGGGCTCGTCGAACAGGAGCACCTCCGGCTCCATGGCCAGGGCGCGGGCGATGGCCACCCGCTGCTTCTGGCCGCCGGAGAGCTGCCGGGGCTTGGCCTTGATGTAGGGGGCCATGCCCACCTGCTCCAGGTAGCGCAGGGCCCTTCTCCTGGCCTCCTCCCGGCTCAGGCGGAGGACCTTCACCGGCCCGGCCATGCAGTTTTCCAGCACGTTCATGTTGTTGAACAGGTTGAAGGACTGGAACACCATGCCCACCTTGGCCCGGTAGGCGGAGGGGTTGACCCCGGGGGCGGTGACGTCCTCCCCGTGGAAGCGGACGGCCCCCTGGCTGGGGGTCTCCAACAGGTTGATGCACCGCAGCAGGGTGGACTTGCCGGAGCCGGAGGAGCCGATGATGCTGGTCACGTCGCCGGGGCGGACGGTGAAGTCGATGTCCCGCAGCACCTGGTGGCTGCCGAAGGACTTGGAGAGGTGCTGTACCTCCAGAATGGGCTGCTGATCCATCTCAACGCTCCCCCCTTGGCTGTAAATTCCGGTTCCACGCCGGCTGCCGGGCCCGCTTTTTGCCCGGATGGCGGTAGGTGCCGGCGGCCATGGTCAGCGCGTCGGCCTGCACCAGCTGGTAGTCGCTGGCGCCGTCCATCAGCCGCTCCACCCCCCGCAGGAGGAAGGAGGCGATGAGGGTCATGGTCAGGTAGCCGATCATCTCGATGGCGGCGGAGGGGAAGTACAGGTTGTTGACCCCCACGATGTTCCGGTGCTGGGCGAAGAACTCGGTGAAGCCGATGATGAACATGACCGAGGTATCCTTGATGTTGATGATCAGGTTGTTGCCGATCTGGGGCATGATGTTGCGCAGGGCCTGGGGGAGGATCACGCCCGTCATGGTCTGCACGTGGGTCATGCCGATGGCGCGGGCCCCCTCGGTCTGGCCGGGGTCGATGGAGAGGATGCCCCCCCGCACCGACTCGGCCATGTAGGCGCCGGTGTTGATGGACACGATGAGGATGGAGGCGGCCCAGATGCCGGAGTAGCCGGAGAACTGCACCGAGTTATAGGTGAAGTAGGGCAGGCCGTAGTAGATGAACACGGCCTGGAGCATCATGGGGGTGCCCCGAAAGACCTCCACATAGACGCGCACCACCACACGGATGAGCTTGAGCAGGAAGCGCTTGGGCAGGGGGTCCTGCTTGGCGCAGGGGATGGTGTTGAGGATGCCGCAGACAAGGCCGATGAGACAGCCGATGGCGGTGGCCGCCAGGGCCAGGATCAGGGTGTTCTGGACGCCGGCCAGATAGCGGGGGCCGTAGGCCTCCCACAGGCGGGCCATGTCGCTGCCCAGCGTGATCAGACGTTCCATGGGGCGGTACTCCTTTCTGCCCGGCAGGGCGTTTTGATGGGGGTCAGATCTCGGGCTGGACGCTGACGGCCTGGTTCATCAGCTGGGTGAAGTCGTCCTCCGTCATGGTGGACAGCACGTCGTTCATGGCCTCCAGCAGGACGGTGTTGCCCTTCTGGACGGACATGCCGATGTTGATGTGGGAGGCCCGCTCCTCCTCGCTGGCGAACTGGAAGTCGTCCTCCGGATTGGAGGAGAAGTCCAGGATCACCAGGTCGTCATAGGTGGCCACCGCGCCCATGGCGGTGGGCATGTCGGTGCAGATGAAGTCCACGGTGCCGCTCTCCACCGCCATGATCATGGCCGGGGCGGTCTCTGCGGCGGGCTGGATCTCCGCCCCCTCGATCTGGGGCAGGCAGAACTCATACCAGTCGGTGCCGGACTGGGCGGTGGCGGTGCCGGTGAGGTCGCTGAGGCCCTGGGCGGAGGCCAGGGGGCTGTCGGCCTTGGTGACGCACACGAAGGTGGCGTAGTAGTAGGGGCCGGCCATGTCCACCTGCTCCATCCGCTCCTCGGTCATGGACTGGCCGGCGATGATGGCGTCCAGGGTGCCGGCCTGGAGGGCGGGGATCAGGGAGTCCCAGGCGGTGGCGACCACCTCCAGCTCCCAGCCGTTGGCCTCGCAGATGCGCTGGGCGATCATCACGTCGTAGCCGTTGGCGTAGGAGCCGGGCACGTTGGAGATGGGCACCGCCCCGTTGGAGTCGTCGGCCTGGGTCCAGTTGTAGGGGGCGTAGGCGCACTCCATGCCCACGGTGAGCACCCCGTCCTCCACGCCGCTGGGAACGGCGGCGGCGCCGGTCTCCACCGGGGCGGTGCTTTCGGCGGCGGGGGTGGCGGACGCCGGGGCCGCCGGGGTCTCGGCGGTGCCGGTGATCCCGCCGCCGCAGGCGGCCAGGGACAGGGAGAGGGCGGCGGTGAGGGACAGGGCGGCAAATGTGTTTCTGTTCATGTTTGTTTCCTCCAGTCTAGTTGATTGGCGCTTTTTCCGTCAAAAAGGGCGAAAAAAACGCCATGAACCTTCCTGGTGGAAGCGTTCATGGCGACAAAGAGCATCGGCAGGCCGGCCCTCCCGCGGTACGCCGAGGCCAGGGCCCGGCGGCGCCACCGGGTCCACGGACTGGACGGTCGAGGGGAGAGCACAGCGACGAGAGCCCTTCGCCTCAATGATAGCGCTCCACACAGATGATATGTGGCAGTCCGTGAGATGTTATCCCGACGTCCCAGGCAACCGACCCTCCAGGCAGGGGGCCGGCCCTTCGGCGGAAGGGCCCTTTCTCCGGCGGGGTGCTCTGCCCCATTGCAGGGTATTGCCGGATACTCTTGCGATTCCGCGACCTCTATCATTGCAGCGGGGTATTCCGCGACAACTGGTTCTTAGCCGCTATTATAGGCGCATGCCGCCGCGGCCGTCAAGGGAAATACTGGCTGTATCTTTTTTTGGATTTTGGAAAAAGATTGGGGAAGTATACAAAATTTTTGATTTTTATTCCAGCGGGAACACCTGCCAGGGGGAGGGGCTGGGGATGGGGATGGGCACAGTCCAGGGCTCCGCACCGCCCTCGGACGAGTCTGTGATAACCGTGAAAATCCGGCCAGGAGTGCCGAAGATCAGGCCCAAAGCCTCCTCCGGCGTGAGGCCGCTGAGGGTGTACTCCACCAGCACGCCATCCCCCCAGTCCACCGCCAGATGGAACCAGCGCCAGCCGGCGGGCGTGTCCCCACCCTCGGGCACAAAGGTGCCCAGCGCCTCCAGGGTATCTGCCGTGACCTCATCCCGGGCCAGATCGGCCTCGGGGTAGTCGCCGCCGGCGGCGGAGCGGCGGACGGTGACAGAGATGCTGTCATATCCCCGGCTCCAGACGGCGGACAAGAGGGCCAGCTCCCCCCAGTTTTGCTCCTTCCGTCCGCCCTCAAAGGTAAATCCGGCCGGCAGGGCGTCCGCCGGCGGCAGCCAGGAATTCAGATCATGGTCCCGGACGTCCGTCAGGGTGAGCGCCTCGCCATAGCCATACGCCGGGATCTCGTCGGGAGCCAGGTGCTCCGTGGTAAAGCCGCTGTCCGCCCGGGCGGCGTTCCACACCAGCACGATGGCCAGCCAGCTGGCGGTCTCCTGGTCGGGGCTGTCACAGGTAAAGCGGACGCCCATGTCACCGTTTATGAACTCCACACAGTAGGTGTAGTTCTCCGCGCCGTCCCCGTCCGGGCGGGTGTACCAGGCGGTGACCGCCACGCCGTCGTAGTCCTGGACGGCGGCCTCGGCGTAGCTCTCGCCGCCGGGGGGGAGCTGCCCGGGGGCGAGCTCCAGGGTGAAGGAGGTGTCTCCGCTGACGCCGGAGATGGCGGCCAGCAGGACCCGCCCCTCGCCGTCATAGGCCGCGGTGCCGTCCAGGCCGAAGCCAGACCACAGCAGGGTCCAGGGCACCTCGTCCGTGCCCCCCAGGGCGGTGATGATCTCCTCTGCCGACAGCGCCTCGTGGAAGGAGTCCACTTTCCAGCCCCAGTCGACCAGGTAAGGGGCAAAGTCGGTGCAGTCGGCAAACTCCAGCCCCGGCACGTCGAAAAAGCCGTGGGGCTGGCCGTTGAAGGGGTCGCCCACCACCAAAGTGTGCTCCGTCTCCGCCGGGGCGGGGGAGGCCGCGGCGGGGGGATCGGCCACCCCGGCGGTGGGGTCTGGCCGACAGGGGCCGGCGGCCTGCCACACCTGCCAGCCGCCCCAAAAGGCCAATGCGAAGCAGGCGGCCAGGGCTCCGGCCCCAATCCGCCGGCGGACGGGACTGCGGGGGCGCTCCCCCCGCTCCGCCGCCTCCAGCACCCGCCGGCGGAGCCCGGCCGGGGCGTGGATACGGCCCATATAGGCGCGATAGCGGTTCATTCGATCTCTCCTTTCAGCAGCGCCCGCAGCCTGGATCTGGCCCGGGACAGGCGAGAGCGGACGGTGCCCTCCCGCTGGCCGGTCATGGCGGCGATCTCGGCGGTCTGATAGCCCTCGTAGTAGTACAGGTGCACCACCGCCCGATCCCTGGGGGGCAGGGCCTGGACGGCCTCCAGCAGCTCCCGCTCCTCCGGGTCCTCGGCGGGATAGGCGTCCAGCAGAGGGGCGGTGCGCCGCCGCCAGGGGGAGCGCAGGCGGCTCCTGCAGCCGTTGACCGTCACCGTCAGCAGCCACGCCCGCTCCCGGGCGGCGTCCGGGAAGTCCGGGGCCCTTTCCCAATAGCGCAGGAAGGCGTCCTGCACCGCGTCCTCCGCCTCGTGGGCGTCCCCCAGAATGGCCAGGGCGGCCCGGTACAGGGTGTTTTCGTAGGTGCTTATGGCCTCTTCCAGCCGGACGGGGTCTGTCATCGCTCCTCCCCCTTTCACCCATATAAACGCGTGAGCCGGGCGAAATGCTGCACCAAATTGAAAAAACAGAGAAAATGGCCCTCCGGATTGCCACGGCTCCGCGCGTATGGTATACTAATCAGGAACAATTGTGAGAAAAAACCGTATCAGCTGGAAGAAAAGAGGACGAGAAGCCTATGCCGGAAGAAATGGACCTCCGCCTGGCGGTGCTCATCGACGCGGACAACGCCCCCCGCTCCGCCCTGGGGGATGTGATGGCGGAGATCGCCGTCTACGGCACCCCCACCATCAAGCGCATCTACGGGGACTGGACCACCCCCAACCTGGCCTCCTGGAAGCCCCTGCTGCTGGAGAACGCCATCACCCCCGTCCAGCAGTACAGCTACACCACCGGCAAGAACTCCACCGACTCGGCCATGATCATCGACGCCATGGACATCCTCTACGGCGGGCAGGTGGACGGCTTCGTGCTGGTGTCCAGTGACAGCGACTTCACCCGCCTGGCCATCCGCCTGCGGGAGGCGGGGAAGAAGGTGTACGGCATGGGGGAGAAAAAGACCCCCAACCCCTTCATCGTGGCCTGCGACAAGTTCGTATATATTGAGGTCATCCGCTCCGCCGCCGAGCAGGCCCGGGCGGAGGAGAGCGCCAAGGCCGCCCAGGCGGCCAAGCCCAAGAAGGCCGCCAAGAAGAAGGCGGGGGAGGCCCCCGCGCCCCAGCCGGAGCCGGAGCCCTCCGCCCGAGTGCCCCAGGACATCGTCACCCTCATCGCCGACTCGGTGGAGATGATGGCCGACGAGGACGGCTACGCCCAGCTGGGGGAGGTGGCCAACCTGCTGGTGCGCAAGAAGCGGGACTTCGACCCCCGCAACTTCGGCTTCTCCAAGTTGAGCAAGCTGGTGAAGGCCCTGCCCCGGTTCGAGGTGGACGTGCGGCAGGGGGACCAGCCCAACGCCACCTACTTTTTCGTCCGGGACAAGGAGGGGAAATGAGCGCCCCGAAGCGGGGGACCGCCGCCCGGCACAAACGCCGGCCCACAGGCCTGTGCGAAAGCGGCGCCCGGCGCAATGCATCCATTCCAAGAGAAAAGCGCACGCATCCAGGGCCGTCAGGCCAGGGATGCGTGCGCTTGTTTTCGAGCGAAGAGCCGCCCGCCCCTCTCCGGGGCCGGGCTCCAGGACGCCAGACCCAGGAAAGGGGCACTGCGGCCGGACGCCGGCGCCCCGGCCGCTTCCCGGAAGCCTCCGGAGGGACGGCTGTTTCGCCCGGTTTCCGCCGGCATCGGCATGCAATTGGGTTCCGTCCAGGGGCTAGAAGGTGCAGCGCACAATACAGGTGAGGGTCTGCCCGTCCACGGTGCAGGTGATGGTGGTGGTGCCGGAGCCCGCGGGGCGGACCACGCCGTCGGCGGAGATGGTGGCCACGGCGCTGTTGCCGATGCTCCACGTGGGGGTGGAGGAGGTGCCGTTGACCCGCATCTGCACCGAGGGGTTGTCCAGGGCGCTGAAGGTAAAGTCGGTGTGGTTCAGGGACAGGGTGCCGGAGGAGGTGGCGCCGGAGCTGCCGCCGGAGCTGGAGGACGTGCCGGAGGTGACCTGGTTGTAGACCAGGCAGGTCTGGGTGACGCCGCCGGCCATGGTGGCGGTGATGGTGGCGGTGCCCCGCACGGTGCCGTGGCTGACCACGCCGTTTTCATCCACCGAGGCCACGTCCGGGTCGCTGCTGCTCCAGGTGATGGTGCCGGTGGAGCCGGCCGGGATAAAGGTGACGGAGATGGTGATGGGATTGGGCCAGGTGTCGCTGAAGGAGAACTCGCTCTGGCTCAGGGTGAAGCCGGTGGCGGTCTGGTCCGCCGGGATGGTCTCCCCGGCCGGACTCTCCGTGGCGGGCGGGGTGGTCTCCCCGGCGGGGGTGGTCTCCCCAGCAGGCGTAGTCTCCCCGGCGGGGGCGGTCTCACCGGGTGCGGGCGACCCCTCTTCCACCGGCGGGATGGAGGCGGCGCCGGGGCCGTCCACGTTCCCCCGGGACACCAGGGGCATGATCAGGGTGATGACGATGATCACCGCCGCGATGATCAGGCCCAGGGACACCACCGTGCCGATGATGCGCAGGGGGGAGGGGCCGCCGCCGTAGCCGCCCCCCCGGGTGTTGGTGGTCAGACGCTTGCCCCCCCTGGGGCGGGGGGCGTCCAGCTCCTCCAGCCCCTCCTCCACAACGGGCTGTTCCACCTCGTCGCAGAAGGGGCAGTGCTTGTATGTAGAAGAGTAATCCTCCCCGCAATAGGGGCAGTGGATCATCTCGGGCCGGCCGCTGCGGCTCCGCTTGGCCATGGCAATCCCTCCAGTTGACAAATTCCATTTTATTTTACAACAGCCGGCGGCCATCCGTCAACGCCGGCGGGCGAAATGTAAAGGTTTTTTAATATTTATGTCAACTGCGCGGCCCCTTGCGCCGTGCATGGGATTCGGATATAATAAGAGCTGCTGAATCAACGGCAGAACGAGGTGTTGCAGCTTGAAAGGTTCTCTCAGCGCCGCAGAGGTGCATAAGCAGTACAGCGACGGGGTCTCCGCCTTCCGCCGGCAGATCGCCGACGCCACCCTGCGCATGAAGTTCACCCAGGAGGTGGACACCTTCATGCGGGCCTGCGCCCTGGGGGTGTGGCAGCGGGACGGGGCCACACCCACCCCACGCTATGTGGAATACTATAACGCCATCTATACCAAGGGCAACCCGGCGCCCTCCATCCTGTTCTGGGAGCTGTCCACCGCCGTCAGCGAGTACCCCGGCTTCCGGACGCCCGATTTCTTCGCCCGGATGCGGGCCTGCGACAAGGTGGCGGGCACCCATCTGGCCAGGCGGTTCATCGACCTGGTGACCCTGATGGTGCTCCTGTTCGCCGCGGTGGACGACGCGGTCAGCGAGGAGGAGGCCGGGTTTGTCAACACCTGCGCCGACACCCTCTCCGCCCTGTGCGACCGGGACGGCCTCAAGGGGGAGAAGGCCCCCCTGGACGTGAAGGACTTCGTCACCAAAAAGCCCAAGGCGGAAGCACCGGCCGCCGGGCCGGAGGAGGCCGCCCCCGCCCCGGCGGGGCAGCCCCTGGGGGAGGAGAAGCCCCAGGAGGAGGCGGAGCCAGCCCCCAGCCTGGAGGAGCTGATGGCCGAGCTGGACGGCCTGTGCGGCCTGGACAAGGTGAAGGCCGACGTGAAGAGCCTGATCAACCTGGTAAAGGTGCGCAGGCTGCGGCAGGAGCACGGCCTGCCCGTGCCCCCCATGTCCCTCCACCTGGTGTTCATGGGCAACCCGGGCACCGGCAAGACCACCGTGGCCCGGCTGCTGGCCAGGATCTACCACGCCATCGGCGTGCTGTCCAAGGGCCAGCTGGTGGAGGTGGATCGCTCCGGCCTGGTGGCCGGCTTCGTGGGCCAGACCGCCATCAAGACCAATGAGGTGATCCAGAAGGCCCTGGGGGGCGTGCTCTTCATCGACGAGGCCTACGCCCTGGCCAACCAGGACGCCCCCAACGACTTCGGCCGGGAGGCCATCGAGACCCTGCTCAAGGGCATGGAGGACCACCGGGACAACCTGATCGTCATTGTGGCGGGGTACACCGAGCTGATGGGCAGGTTCATCCACGCCAACCCCGGCCTGGAGAGCCGCTTCAACAAGTACTTCTACTTCGACGACTACAACGGGGAGCAGCTCCTGGAGATCTTCCGGTCCATGTGCGAGAAAAATGGGTATACGCTGGATGATAAAACGCTGGAATATGCCAAAACGTATTTCAATCAGCTGTATGAGGAGCGGGACGAGAACTTCGGCAACGCCCGGGACGTGCGCAATGTGTTTGAGCGGGCGGTGGCCAGGCAGGCCGACCGGGTGGCCGCCCTGGAGCACCCCGGTAAGGAGGAGCTGATGGCCCTCACCACAGCGGATCTTCAAGAGGAGGAAGGGCCGCAGACAGCTGAAGCCCCAGACGGAGCCCCTCCGCAAACCCCGTGATGGAGGCGTGATAGACCAGGGTGTCCTTGGCGTCCACCAGCTCCAGAGAGGCGCCCCGGAACGCCAGCTCCAGCTGGGCCGTCCGCTCCGGATAGGCGTCCCGCTTGGGGCCGTACACAAATTGGTCGTGGAGCGTCTCAATGATGGTGTCCATTGTGAAAACCTCCCAAACACGAGAAAAATATTCATATTCTGTTTTTATTATACACGAGAAAAAATCTCGTGTCAATAGAGAGGACGAAATATGATTAAAGAGCGGCTGAAAGAACTGCGTCAGGGCGCTGGCTTGACACAAGTTCAGGTGGCAAAAATGCTGGGGATTGAGGGTCGTACCTATCAACGTCTGGAAATTACAGAGGTATTGCCTCCTGCCCGCCACTTGGTTGCGCTGGCTGATTTTTACAATGTGTCTGTGGACTATATCCTGGGCCGTACCGACAAGAAGGAGATCAACCGCTAGGGCGGCCGCAGGCCGCCCAGCCCATAGAGGCTCCGCCTCCCCGGGGGGCACCCCGATGCATGTCTGGCGGCCCTGCATCGAGGCTCACCAAGGCCGCCGCGCCCCACGCGGGGCCCCAATTCCGCTGGACAGCAAGGCCCCCTCCTGCGTCAGTACGCCGCAGGAGGGGGCCTGTATCTGATTTCAGATGCGTTTCTGTTATCCGCACTTGGAGTAGCCGCAGTCCCGGCAGGTGACGCAGCCCCCCTCGTGCTCCAGGCGGGCGCCGCACTCGGGGCAGAACTTGGCCAGCTTGGCCTCGGCGGGGGTCATACCGGGGTGGGGGATGGGGGCGGCCGCCTTGGCGGCGGGGTTGATGGGGGCGGGGGGCTCGGCGGAGGGGCCGTCCTTGGAGACCTTGAGCACCTTCTCCAGGGCCTTGGCGATGGCGTCGGGGCAGGACATGACGGGCACGCCGGGCTGCCGCAGGCAGGAGGGGCAGCGGATGCCCTTGAGCTGCTGGATGATCTCCTTGGGGTCCATGCCGGAGCGGATGCCCACGCTGACCAGGCGGGCGGTGGCCTCGCTCTGGCTGGGGCAGCCGCCGGCCCGGCCGGTGTTGGTGAACACCTCGCAGATGCCGTTCTCGTCGTAGTTGACGGTGATATACAGGTTGCCGCAGCCGATGCGCACCTTCTCGGTGAAGCCGCTGGTCACCGCCGGCCGGGGCCGGGGCAGGATGTGGCCGTACTCGGCCTGGGGGATCTGGCACTCCTCACAGATGCGGCCGGTGGGGGCGGCCTCCTTGCCGTCGTTGACCTTGCCGATGTTGAGCACCTGCTCGTTCCGGCTGCCGTCCCGGTAGATGGTGGTGCCCTTGCACCCCAGGGTGAAGGCCAGCCGGTACACCTCGGCCACCTCATCCTTGGTGGCGGAGTTGGGGAAGTTCACCGTCTTGCTGACGGCGTTGTCGGTGTACTCCTGGAAGGCGGCCTGCATCTTCACGTGCCAGATGGGGGACACGTCGTGGGCGCAGACGAACACCCGCTTGATCTCCTCCGGGATGCCGTCCACGTGGGCCAGGGAGCCCTGCTCCACGATCTGCTTCATCAGCTCCTCGGAGTAGATTCCCGCCTCCACCAGCTTGTCCTTCAAAATCTGGTTGGTCTCGATGAGGTGGGTGTTGTCCATCACGTTGCGGATGTAGGCGTAGGCGAACACCGGCTCCACGCCGGAGGAAACCCCGGCGATGATGGACAGGGTGCCGGTGGGGGCGATGGTGGTGACGGTGGCATTGCGCAGGGGCCTGCCGTCCTTGTAGATGCTCTGGCTGAACAGGGGGAAGGCGCCCCGGGTCCCGGCCAGCTCCTCACTGGCCTGGTGGCCGATGGTGTTCACCGTGTCCATGATCTCCCGGGCCAGCTCCACGCCCTCGTCGCTGTTGTAGGGCACGCCCATGTAGAGCAGCATGTCCGCAAAGCCCATGACGCCCAGGCCGATCTTGCGGGTGGAGCGGGTCATCTGGTCGATCTCGGGCAGGGGGTACTGGTTGACCTCGATCACGTTGTCCAGGAAGTGGACGGCGGTGCGGATGGTCTTTTCCAGCTTGGCGCGATCCAGCACCCACCCGGCCGGGGTCTTCATGATGTGGTTGACCAGGTTGATGGAGCCCAGGTTGCAGCTCTCATAGGGCAGCAGGGGCTGCTCCCCGCAGGGGTTGGTGGACTCGATCTCCCCCTGGGAGGGCACCACGTTGTCCCGGTTCAGCCGGTCCAGGAAGATGATGCCCGGCTCGCCGGTCTGCCAGGCGGAGCTGACGATGGCGTCAAACACCTCTTTGGCGTTGAGCTGGCCGGTGACCCGGCCGGTGGCGGGGTCCACCAGGTCGTAGGGCCTGTTCTGGCTGGCCGCCTCCATGAAGGCCTCGGTGATGCCCACGGAGATGTTGAAGTTGGTGATCTCGCTGGTGTCGTTCTTGCAGGTGATGAACTCCAGGATGTCGGGGTGGTCCACCCGCAGGATGCCCATGTTGGCCCCCCGGCGGGTGCCGCCCTGCTTCACCGCCTCGGTGGCGGCGTTGAACACCTTCATGAAGGAGATGGGGCCGGAGGCCACGCCGCCGGTGGAGTTGACGGTGGAGCCCTTGGGCCGCAGCCGGGAGAAGGAGAAGCCGGTGCCGCCGCCGCTCTTGTGGATCAGGGCGGCGTTCTTGATGGCGTCGAAGATGTCCTCCATGGAGTCGGCCACCGGCAGCACGAAGCAGGCGGACAGCTGCCCCAGGGGGCGGCCGGCGTTCATCAGGGTGGGGGAGTTGGGCAGGAAGTCCAGGTTGACCATCAGGTCGTAGAACTCCCGGGCGGTGGCCACCACGTCGGCCTTGGGGTCGAAGTGCCGGTCCCCCTCGGCGATGGCGTTGGCCACCCGGTGGAACAGGCCGTCCACCGTCTCGGTGGGCTGGCCCTGCTCGTCCTTGGCCAGGTAGCGCCGCTCCAGCACGGCGCGGGCGTTTTCTGAAATGGGCATATGAGATCTCTCCTCCGAGTTGTTGTTGAACACAAGATATTGTATCTGTATTGGCGTATCTTGTCAATATTTTGCCGCTTGTTGGGAAGAGAGAAAATCGCTATAATAATTTGGTGAAAATTTGGGGGGTGGAGACATGGACCGAAGCGAGCGGGCGGAGCGGGCCCTGCGCCTGCGGGGACACCGGGAGAAATTCTCCCGCCTGGGCTGGGCCCTGGTGTCCCAGGCGGCGGCCATGCTGGCGGTACAGACGGCCCTGCTGCTGCTGGCCCAGGCCGCGGCGCCCCGGCTGATCCACAGCGGGGCTTTTTTGTGGCTGGTGTCGGTGCTCTCGGCCTACGGGGCGGGGGTGCCGGCCTTCTGCCTGGTGCTCCGGGGGACGAAGGGGGCGCCGCCGGAGCCGGGCAGGCCCCTGGGCCCCGGCCGGTTTCTCCAGACCTATATCGCCGGCCTGGGGCTGATGTATCTGGTCAACTTCGGCACCCTGGCGCTGATGGCCCTCATCAGCGCGCTGCGGGGGGCGGCGGTGGAAAACCCGGTAGAAAGCCTGGCCGGATATCCCCTTCCCCTGGGCCTGCTGCTGGGGTGTGTCATCGCCCCGCTGTGTGAGGAGTACCTGTTCCGCTGGCTGCTGCTGAACCGCCTGCGGCCCTATGGGGAGGGCTTTGCCGCAGGGGCCTCCGCCCTGTGCTTCGGCCTGTTCCACGGCAACCTCAGCCAGTTTTTCTACGCCTGCGCCATCGGCGTGGTATTTGCCGCCGTGGTGCTAAAGACCGGCCGGCTGTGGCAGGCGGTGCTCCTCCACGCCATGATCAACTTCATTGGGACGGGGCTCATCCCCCTGCTCTCCGGCCTGGGAACGGCGGGGGAGCGGCTTCTCACCGCCCTGGTGCTGGGGGTGATCCCGGTGGGGCTGGCGCTCCTCGTCCGCCGGCGGCGGGACTTTGCTCCCGCACACGGGTGGATGGGCCTCACCGCCGGGGAGGCCTGGAGGTGCTTCCTGGCCAACCCCGGCATGCTCTGCTTCCTGGGGCTGTCCCTGTTCCTGGCCGCCGCCTACCTGGTGTGAGGGGGCTGACGCCCCCTAGGGATAGGCGTTCCAGTAGCTCTCCCCCGCCTCCAGGGGGATGCCCCGGGCAGCAAAGAGCTGATCCACGGTGCAGAACAGGTATCCCTGTGCGTGAAGGGCGTCCACAATCTCCAGGGCGGCGTCCACCGATTCCGGGAAGATGTCGTGCATGAGGATGATGCCGCCGTCCCTGGCCTCGGCCACCACCTCCGCCGCCACCCGCCGGGTGTTCTGGTCCCGCCAGTCCTCCGGGTCGATGGACCACA
The DNA here is from genome assembly GCA_944385585.1 of uncultured Flavonifractor sp. GTDB lineage: Bacteria > Bacillota > Clostridia > Oscillospirales > Oscillospiraceae > Flavonifractor. Next base: position 6,204 of record CALWXU010000024.1, on the reverse strand, counting down.
GGATAATGGGACAGCCGGCCCAGCGCTTGACGCTCTCGTCCAGTATGCCGTAGGGGGGCCGGAGGAGGAAGTCGTTGTGGCCCAGCACGGCCTTGAGGGCCTCCCGGGACTTGCCCACCTGGGCGCCGAAGTCGGCCTGGTTCAGGCCGGTGAGGGTCACGTGGTCAAAGGTGTGGATACCGATCTGGTGGCCCTCCTCGTCCATGCGGCGCACCACGTCCTCGTTGTGTTCAACCTGGGCGCCGATGAGGAAGAAGGTGGCCTGCACCCCCCGCTCCGCCAGGCCGTCCAGCAGACGGGTGGTGGTGGAGCGGCGGGGCCCGTCGTCAAAGGTGAGGGCAATGAGCTTCTGCCCCTCCGGCAGCTCCACAGCCGCGTCCACCTCCACCGCCGGGGTACAGCCGGTCAGGAGCAGGGCCAGCGCCAGAACGGCCGCCGTCAGCCGCCGTACGCCTCGCTTGAACAATCCCGCCCACCGCCTTTCCAGAGCCTATGGCCCTAGTATGCGCGGTGGGCGGGATTCCTTGCGGCGTAAATTCTGTCAGGCCGTCCCGGTCCGGGGGTCGGGGTCGGCGCTGACCGACAGGATGTACTCGTAATAGGGCAGCAGGAACTCGTACCCCTCCACCAGCGCGTCGGCCAGATCGTGGGACCAGAGCAGCCCGTCGTGGGCGCACTCGTGGCTCAGGGCGAAGCTCTTCTTGCTGTACCACGGCTCCAGCAGCTGGGAGGGGGCGGGCTTGGGACGCTTGTAGTCCGCGCCGGTGAGGGCGAACACCTCCTGCCGGTTGAGGCGGCGGGCCAGCTTTTCCATGGGGCCGGGGTCCCGGTCCATCCGGGCCCGCAGCTTGGCCATGGTGAGGGCCGGAGCTTCCCAGAAGCCCATGCCGTAGGAGTAGCCCTCCGGCTCCAGCTCGAACCAGAACACCGGCGCCGAGCCGGGAGTCTCATGGGGCCGGCGGAAGCTCAACCACAGGTGGTCCTTATAGGGCCCCCGGCCGAACAGCCGCCGGGCGTCCCGGTAGATGCGGGACACCTTGGCCACCAGGTCCAGGTCGGGGTGCCTGTCCATAAAACGGCCGTACACCTCGTCGCACAGGGCCTTCATGGGCCGCTGAAAGGTGTCCAGATACTCCTGCTTGTGCTGTTCAAACCAGCTCTTTTCGTTGTTGAACCGGATGCCCCACATGAAGTCCACAGTGGCCTCGGAAAAGCCTTGAAACATGGGAAAAACCTTCCTTCTCTCTCTGGGATCGAACGGAGGCCCCCCGCGGTGCGGGGGGCCTCCTGTTTTGGCTGGAATGCGTTACTCCACCGGCACCATACCGGGCCCTGTGGAGGGATCGGCGGAGGGCTCCGCCGACGGGGCTGGTTCCGCACTGGGCGTAGCGGCCGGAGCCGGTGTGGCCGCAGGCGTGGGCGTGGGGGCCGGGTCGGGGGTAAAGACCGGCGTGGCCGTGGGGGCCGGCGTTGGCGTGGCCGACGGCGATGCGCCGGGGGAGGCGGAGGGCTCCGCGCTGGGCGTGGCCGACGGCTCCGCGCTGGCGGAGGGGGACGGCGTGGGCGTCACCGGCGTCAGGGTTTTCAGGCCGGTGGAGGTGTCAATGCCCAGCCGGGCCGCGTCAGCGGGGTTGTAGTAGTACACCGCGTTGGAGGCGCGGTAGGTGTTGCGGTAGAGGAAGATGGTGTCCACCGTGTTGCCGTCGGCGTCCACCAGCTTCTGGTACACGTCCACCGTGTAGCCGTTGTACCGGGAGTAGTTGGTGTCCCGCACAGGGTCGCTGCCCACGGGGATGCTGTCCTTGGGCTGGTAGGTGTTCTTGAAGGGCACGGTGGAGATGACCACGCTGTAGGGCTCCCCGTGGATGCCGGTGGTGTCGGTGCCGCGGATGGTCACGTGGAGCTGGTGGCTGCTGTCCATATAGGACTCGATCTTGATGGGGTAGTCGGTGGTGTTCTTGAACTTGAAGTCGGTGACGTCGCTCCACACGGTGGCGTCGGTGCCGATGACGGGCATATAGCCGCCGTTAAACATGTGCTGCTTGCGCTCCACCGTCTCCAGATTGGCCTTCAGGGTCACCCAGTACAGGGTGGAGGACAGCTGGCAGATGCCGCCGGCGGTGGCGTCGATGCTCTGGCCATTCTGGTAGGTGCCCGCGGCCTTGTAGCCGCTGGCCAGGGTGTAGGGACCCGCCGCGTCGTTGTAGGAGAAGGTCTCCCCAGGCAGCAGGATGGTGCCGTTGACCCGGTCGGCAGCCAGATCGATGTTGAACCAGCGGTTGGACGGGCCGGCGCAGGAGGTGCTGCCGGTGCCCAGCACATCCCGGAACAGGTTGGCCTCCAGGTCGGCGGTGGTCATATCAGGCTCAGTGAGAGTGAGGGGGACCGACACCGTCTCCCCCTCCGCCGCCCCGTCCAGGGCGGCCTTGGCCGCATCCGCGTCGAAGTCCACGCCGGCGGCAGAGGGGACAATCTCCCCGCTCTCCTTATCTAAGTAGGCGTCGACGGGCTCGGCGGCGACCTCCGCCCGGATGGCGTCAAAATCCGGGTCGGCGGGGGGCGCGGTGGTGATCTCCGCCTCAATGGGGGCATAGGCGGCTGGCTGGTCGTTGGAGATCAGATGGCCAAGCCGCTCCGCCAGGGCGTCGTTGAGGGAAGCGGTGTCGATGGTGCGGCCGGTGACCCCCTTGTGGAGCAGCAGGTCAGTGTCCGTGGTCTCCCAGGTGGTCTGGGCCTCGGGATCGGCGCACTCCGCCACCGCCTGGGCTACCGCCTCCGGCGTGCCGGTGATGGCCACCGGCAGGGAGAGCTGCTCCCTGCCCAGCAGGGCGGACAGGAACCGCCAGCCCCGGGCAAAGAAGCCGCCGGACTGGCTCTCCATAGCGTCCGCCACAGCGGCGGGTACATCCACGCTGACCGCGGGGTCGTCGGCGGGCACGGCGTAGGTCTTGCTGTCACAGGTAAATTCCGCGCTGCGGCCGGACAGCAGCCCTGGCAGGGCCGCCTCCAGGGTGGCGACGGCCTGCTCCTGAGTCTGGCCGCCCACGTCCACGTCGGCAATGGAGGTGTTGGGCAGGAAGGTCCCCCCGCCCGCGGCGGCGCAGAGGCCGGTGTATCCGGCCCCCAGGGCCAGTACCACGATGAGCACCGCCACCAGAGCCGCCTTTTTGCCATGCTGCTTTGCCGGTGGCCGCTCCGCCACACGGCGGCCCGCTTGCTTTTCCATATCCATCAACTCCAAATCGTGCGAGCAGTTTATAACCAAGCTCCATTATAGGTCTTTCGCTCCTAAAAAGCAATTACAGAACGGTTACATCGTAACGGCAGCCCAGCCTCCTGCGTCCGGATGCCCCATCTCCTGCAATCCGGCGAAAACCGCTTTACACCGGCGCGATTTCGCAGTATGATAAGAAGCGGCGGATGCTGCGGGACAGGATCAGCTTTCATCTTTTTTAAAGAACTTATCCAGCGAAACTTTAACACTTCTGTGATAGAATAGCAGGCAAGAAACCCATAGGAAACAGGAGGGCATGGCCCATGGCAAGCTATCAAAACGGAAACCGGCCGGAATCCGGGGATCTGATCTCCTGGATCATTACCATTATTTTGTTGGTGAGCCCGGTCTGGCCCATTGGATTGATTTTACTGTTCCGGAAGCTCACCAGGGATTCCCGCCGCCGGACCTCCCGGCACCCCTACGATGTGCGGCGGGGGAGCGGCGCCGCGCCGGGCACCCAGGGCATGGGCCGCCAGACGCCGCCGGCCGGGCAGCCGTACGCCGGCCGCAGCGTCCGGCAGGGAAAGCCGGTGAACCTGGACAGGGGCAAGGGCCTGACCATCTGGGGCATCGTGCTGGCGGTGGTCTTCGGCATCGCCCTCACCGGCTTCCCGGCGGTGGCCATGGGCGGCGGCTTCCTCAACGCCCTGGCGGTCATGAGCCCGGTGATCGGCTTCTTCGGCGGCGGCCTGGCCATGATCTGGGCGGGCACCCAGCGCACCAAGAAGTCCAAGCGGTTCCGTAAGTATCTGGCCCTCATCGGTAAGCGGGAGAGCATCTCCATCACCACCCTGGCCCAGGCCATGCCGGTGTCTGTCCACAAGGCCTGTGACGATCTTCAGGATATGCTGGACAGCGGCATTTTAGAGACGGGCTACCTGGATATGTCCACCGGCCGGCTGATCCTCAGCGACGAGGGGCTGCAGGAGGAGGCGCCCCCCGCGCCGGAGCCGGAGGAGGCGGCGGGCGAGCCGGAGGAGGAAGCCCTGGACATGACCGACGACGACGCGGTGCTGGGGGCCATCCGGAAGCTCAACGACGACATCGACGACGAGGTGATGAGCCAGAAGATCGACCGCATCGGGGAGATCACCGGGAAGATCTTCGCCTATCAGAAGCAGAATCCCAACCGGGCCGGCCAGCTGCGCAGCTTTTTGAGCTATTACCTGCCCACTACCTTGAAAATCCTCAAGGCCTATGCCCGCATGGAGGAGCAGGGGGTGGAGGGGGAGAACATCCGCTCCGCCAAGGCGCGCATCGAGGGCATGATGGATAAGGTGGTGGAGGGCTTCGAGAAGCAGCTGGACCGCCTCTTCCAGGACGACGCCATGGACATCGCCACCGACGTGCAGGTGCTGGAGCGGATGCTGGAGAAGGACGGCCTGTCCGGCGGGGGCGGCATGACCCTGGGCGGATAACGGAACACAGAGCAGCGGGCCCCTGCCGGCGGCAGGGGCCCGCTCTGTGTACGGACCCTCCAAAAGGGAAGGGGCATCCCCACCGGGACGCCCCTTCCCTTTGCATTACGATTCCATGTGCCGGCCCAGAAAGCCCGCAATGGTCTGGGCCAGCTTGTAGTCGGTTTCACTGCTGGCCAGGGAGCCGTTGGTGCCCACAAAGAGCACGCAGCCCAGCACATCCCCCTCGGACAGGATGGGGGCGGCACAGGCGGCGAAGTATTTGTCCTCGCCGTCGCAGACGGGCACCGGCGTGGAGCCGGCCTGGTACTGGTAGATCTGCCGGCCCTCCATGATCTGCTCCAGCTCAGGAGAGATCCGCTTGTCGGTCAGCTCACGGCGGGCCAGGCCCGCCACGGCGATGCAGGCGTCCCGGTCGGTGATCACCGCCACCTCGCCAGTGGTTTTATTCAGGGTTTCACACATCTGCCCGGCGAAATCGCCCAGGCCGCCCATCAGGGAATACTTCTTAAAAATGACGCCGCCGTCTTTATCGGTGTAGATCTCCAGAGGGTCGCCGTCACTGATAACATTGGCATGGAACACCTTGTCCGGCCGCTTATTTGCGCTCTGGACGATGGTGACAGGTGAGATATGCTCCATGCCTCCCTTAAAATTTATGCGGCCCTCCCCGGCTGGAGCCATGGCGGCCACAGTCTCTGGCGGCTGAGCAGCCAGCGTCCCGGAGCGGAGAATGGCGTCCACATCCGCCTGGAGCTGGATCTCCAGGTGATCCTCGTACACCTTGATCTTCCGGATGATGAGCTCCAGGTCGTTGCGCTCCAGGGTGTCCTTACGGAGAATGTCCCCAAAGACCTCCATGGCGGTGCGTGCCGCCCGGTTCACCTGGATGATGGTGTTCCGTTTGTCCGAGAGCATCTCGATCTGGTGGCGGATGCCCTCGATCTTTTTCTGAAGGTCGGCCTCCAGTTCGTCATAGGTCTCCGACAGAAGTTCCTCCTGCTCCGGGTGCTTCATGAGATCCCGGATGCGCTGGCGCTTGGTGACCTTCAGCTCCTCCTGGAGATCGGAGAGTACCTCCGCCAGCCGGTCGGCGCTCTGCTCCGTCTCCTGCACATCCTCCTGCTCCCGGGCCAGATCCTCGTTGAGCCGCGTCAGCATATCCGCCGAGTTCTCCATCACCTGCCGGACGTAGCTTTTCAGCAGCTCGTCCAGCTTGTCCGTGCGGATGTGGTGGGAGGTGCACCCCGCCCGGCCCCGCCGGTGGTAGGTGCCGCAGGTGTAGGCGCTTTTCAGATCGCTGCGGCTCATGGCGAACATGGGGCTGCCGCAGTCCCCGCATACCAGAAAGCCGGAGTACACATTGTCGTACTTTTTCACTCCCCGGTAGTTGGAGGTGGTGCGCTTTTCCCTTAATGCCCGGGTGGTGGCGAAGGTGCGGTAGTCGATGATGGCCTGATGGTGGTTTTCAATGACGATCTGCTCGTCCTCGTCCCGGAGGATATCCTT
>CALWXU010000023.1 GCA_944385585.1 uncultured Flavonifractor sp. | reverse complement strand
GACACCCCGGCGGCCATCGTCTACAAGGCCACCTGGCCGGAGGAGAAGGTGTTCCGCTGCACCGTGTCCACCCTGGCGGAAACCGCCAGGGTGAACCGTGTCACCAAGACGGCGCTGATTACAATTGGGAATTTCCTGGGGGATGATTACGAGCGGTCCAGGCTCTACGACCCCTCCTTCACCCACGAATTCCGGGAGGCCAGCCGATGACGGTGGCGGTGATCGCCTTTACCAGACGGGGGGCGGCCCTGGGCAGGACCCTGGCGGCGGCCCTGGGCGGCGCCCTGTCCGCCCCCGCCCGCTTTGCCGCGGACGTGGGGGCGGAGGCGGCCCCCTCCCTGGACGCCTGGACGGCGGCACAGTGGGGGCGGGCCGACGCGTTGATCTTCGTGGGGGCGGCGGGCATCGCCGTGCGGGCCATCGCCCCCCATGTGAAGGACAAGTTCACCGACCCCGCCGTGGTGTGCGTGGATGAGGCGGGGCGGTTTGCCGTCCCCCTGCTGTCCGGCCACGTTGGGGGGGCCAACGAGCTGGCCCTCCGGGTGGCGGCGCTCACCGGCGGGCAGGCGGCGGTGTCCACCGCCACCGACGTCAACGGCCTCTTCGCCGTGGACGTGTGGGCGAAAGGAAACGGCCTTGCCATCACCGACCGGACAAGGGCCAAGGAGGTGTCCGCCGCCCTGCTGGAGGGGAAGGCCGTGGGCTTTGCCAGCGACTTCGGCCACCCCTGCCCGGAGGGCCTCACGACCGGCCCGGCGGAGATCGGGGTGTGGGTCACCGACCGGACGGGGGAGGGGCCCTTTCCCCGCACCCTGCGGCTGGCCCCCAAGAGCCTGATCCTGGGCGTGGGCTGCCGCCGGGGGACGGAGCAGGCGGCCATCGAGGCCCTGGCCTCCGCCGCCCTGGCGGGGTATGAGCCCCTGGCCGTGGCCGCGGCGGCCACCATCGACCTGAAGAAAGACGAGCCGGGCCTGCTCTCCTTCTGCGCGGCCCATGGCCTGCCCCTGCGCACCTTCCCGGCGGAGGCGCTGGCGGCGGCGGAGGGGGACTTCACCCCCTCGGATTTTGTGAAAAGCGTCACCGACGTGGACAACGTGTGCGAGCGGGCGGCGGTGTGCGCCGGGGGGCGGATCGTCGTCCCCAAGCAGGCGAAAAACGGCGTCACCGTTTCGGTGGCGAGAAAGGAACCCCTATGAAAGTGACTGTGATCGGACTGGGCCCCGGCGGCGGGGCGGACCTCACCGGCCGGGCCAGGGCCGCCCTGGAGGCGTGCGGCCTGATTGTGGGCTACACCGCCTACATCGACCTGGTGAAGGACGACTTCCCGGACAAGGAGATTCTGTCCACCGGCATGCGGCGGGAGGTGGACCGCTGCCGGGCGGCGGTGGAGGCCGCCCTCACCGGCAAAAATGTGGCGGTGGTGTGCTCCGGCGACGCCGGGGTGTACGGCATGGCGGCTCTGGTCTACGAGGTGGCCCAGGAGTACGACCCCATCGAGATTGAGGTGGTGCCAGGCATCACCGCCGCCTGCGGCGGGGCCGCCGTGCTGGGGGCCCCCCTGACCCACGACTTTGCCGTGGTGTCCCTGTCCGACCTGCTCACCCCCTGGGAGAAGATCGAGGCGCGGCTCACCGCCGCCGCCCAGGCGGACTTTGTCCTCTGCCTCTACAACCCGGCCAGCAAGAGCCGGCCGGACTACCTCCGGCGGGCCTGCGATATCCTGCTCTCCGCCGGAAAGGACCCGGACACCGTCTGCGGCACCGTGCGCAACATCGGCCGGGCGGGGGAGGAGGCCCGCATCCTCCCCCTGGGGGCGCTGGGGGACGCGCCGGTGGACATGTTCACCACCGTCTTTGTGGGAAACAGCCAGACGAAAGAGATTGGGGGCAAGATGGTCACCCCCCGGGGCTATCTCCAGCGGGAGAGCTGAGGCGGGCCGGCCGGGGCGCCGCGCCCCGCGGACACAGGCACGCAAGGAGGAGAACGATGGATAAAATCCTGCTCTTCGGCGGCACCGGCGAGGGCCGGGCCCTGGCGGAGTGGATGCTTGCAGAGCGCATCCCCTGCACGGTCTGCGTGGCCACCGAGTACGGGGAGACCCTGCTCCCCGCCGGGGCGGAGGCCCGCGTGGGCCGCATGGACCGGGCGGCGATGGCGGCCCTGATGGCACAGGACTACGCCCTGGCGGTGGACGCCACCCACCCCTACGCGGTGGAGGTAACGGAGAACATTAAGGCCGCGGCGGAGGCGGCGGGCCTGCCCTGCCTGCGGCTGGTGCGCCGGTCCGACGGGGGGGACGGCTGTCTCCGGGCACCGGACATGGCCGGGGCGGCGGCGCTGCTGAAGGAGCTGCCGGGCAACGTGCTCCTCACCACCGGCAGTAAGGAGCTGCACCACTTCGCCGCCCCCGGCCTGGCGGAGCGGTGCTATCCCCGGGTGCTGCCCATGCTGGACTCCCTGGAGCGGTGCCTGACGCTGGGCTTTCCGCCCAGGAATATCATCTGCATGCAGGGCCCCTTCTCCAGGGAGCTGAACGTGGCCCTGCTGCGGCAGTACCGGATCAAAACCCTGGTGACCAAGGACACCGGCGGCTACGGCGGCTTCCGGGAGAAGGTGGAGGCCGCCAAAGAGGCGGGCTGCGCCCTGCTGGTGGTGGAGCGGCCCAGCGCGGAGGACGGCCTGACCCTGGAGGAGATTCAGGCGGAAATTGCAAGGAGGACGGGCGTATGAAGGTCTATCTCATCGGCGTGGGCATGGGCAACCCGGAGACCCTGACGGTCCGCGCCCTGGAGGCCATCCGGGAGAGCCCCGTGCTGGTGGGGGCCCGCCGCCTGCTGGAGCCCTGGGCGGAGAGCCACGAATGTGTGCCCCTCATCACCGCCTCCGACATCGCCGAGTTCATCGGAAAGACCCCGGAGGGCCCCGTGGCCGTCCTCCTGTCCGGCGACACCGGGTTTTACAGCGGGGCCAAGAACCTGTGGCCCCTGCTGGGCAATTACGAGGTGGAGACGGTGCCCGGCATCTCCTCCCTTACCTACTTCTGCGCCAAAATCCAGACCACCTGGCAGGACGCAAAACTGGTCAGCGCCCACGGCCGGGCCCACAACCTGGCGGGGGAGATCCAGCGCAACGCCAAGACCTTCGCCCTCACCGGCGGGGCCACCAGGGTGGAGGACGTGTGCCGGGAGCTGGTGGAGCGAGGAATGGGGGAGGTCCGGCTCTCCGTGGGGGAGCGGCTGAGCTACTCCGACGAGCGCATTGTCACCGGCACGGCGGCGGAGCTGGCGGGGGAGAGCTTCGCCGACCTGTCCGTCCTGATGGCGGAGAATCCCGACCCGGTGGTGCGGCCGTGGAACGGCTCCGGCCTGCCCGACGGGGCCTTCCTCCGGGGGGACGTGCCCATGACCAAGGAGGAGGTGCGGGCACTGGCCCTGTCCAAGCTGCGGCTGGAGGAGCACCATGTGGTGTGGGACGTGGGGGCGGGCACCGGCTCCGTCTCCGTGGAGTGCGCCCTGTCCTGCCCCGCCGGGCGGGTGTACGCCGTGGAGAAGAAGGACAGCGCCCTGGCCCTGACCGCCGAGAACAGGGCCCGGTTCCGCGCCGTCAACCTGGAGCTTGTGGCGGGGACGGCCCCGGAGGCCCTGGCAAACTTGCCAGCCCCCGACCGGGTGTTCCTGGGGGGCACCTCCGGCAGCCTGGAGGAGATTCTCCGGGTGGTGTTCCGCAAGAACCCCGCCGCCCGGGTGGTGTGCACCGCCGTCACCCTGGAGACGGTGGGGGAGGCGGCCAGGTGCTTCTCCCAGCTGGGCAGCCCGGACATGGTGCAGATTGCCGTCACCCGCACCCGGCCGGCGGGGCGCTACCACCTGATGGACGCCCAAAACCCGGTGTGGATCTTCTCCGGGGAGGGTTTGGCGTGAGCGCGCCCCGGCTGCTCCTCACCGCCCCGGCCAGCGGAGGGGGCAAGACCACCCTGACCTGCGCCCTCCTCCAGGCCCTGGTGGACCGGGGGGCGAACCCGGCGGCCTTCAAGTGCGGCCCCGACTACATCGACCCCATGTTCCACAGCGAGGTCATCGGGGCCAAAAGCCGCAGCCTGGACCTGTTCTTCCTGGGGGAGGCCACCGCCCGCGCCCTGCTGGAGGAGAACAGCCGGGACAGCGGTCTGGCCCTCATCGAGGGGGTCATGGGCTATTACGACGGCGTGGGCCTCAGCGCCCAGGCCAGCGCCTACGACCTGGCCCGGGCCACCCGCACCCCGGCGGTGCTGGTGCTGGACGGCCGGGGGCGGGCCCTCACCGCCGCCGCGGTGGTGAAGGGCATGAAGGAGTTCCGGCCGGACAGCGGCGTGGCGGGGGTGGTGCTCAACCGGGTGTCCCCCATGCTCTACCCACGTCTGCGGGAGGCCATCGAGGGGGAGACGGGGGTAAAGGTCTACGGCTATCTCCCCAACCGGCCGGACTGCGCCCTGGAGAGCCGGCACCTGGGCCTGGTCACCGCCGCCGAGGTGGCGGGGCTGCGGGAGAAGCTGTCCGCCCTGGCCCGCCAGGCCGAGGAAAGTGTGGACATCGACGGCCTGCTGGAGCTGGCCCGCACCGCGCCGGACCTGGAGGCCGAGCCCCTGGCCCTGCCGGAGCCGGTGGAGGGGAGGCCCCGCATCGCCGTGGCGAGGGACAGGGCCTTCTGCTTCTACTACGCCGACGGCCTGGCCCTGCTGGAGAAGCTGGGGGCGGAGCTGGCGGAGTTCTCCCCCCTGGCCGATCAGGCCCTGCCGGAGGGGACCTGCGGCCTCTACCTGGGGGGCGGCTACCCGGAGCTGTACGCCGGGGCCCTGGCGGACAACCGCCCCATGCGGGAGGCGGTGCGCAGGGCTGTGCTGGACGGCCTGCCCACCGTGGCCGAGTGCGGGGGGTTCCTCTACCTAAACCGGCTGCTGGAGGACGCCGACGGCCGCCGCGACTGGCCCATGGCCGGGGTGTTCCCCGACCGGGCGTGGAACACCGGGAAGCTGGGCCGGTTCGGCTACGTCACCCTGACGGCCCAGACCGACGGCCTGCTGGGCCCGGCGGGGACCCGGATTCCCGCCCATGAGTTCCACTACTGGGACACCGACGCGCCGGGAAGCGGCTTCCGGGCGGAGAAGCCCCAGAGCGCCCGGGGCTGGGACTGCGCCTACCACACCCCCACCCTGTACGCCGGGTTCCCGCATTTCCACTTCTGCGCCGTGCCGGAGGCGGCGCGGCGGTTTGTGGCCGCCTGTGCCAGCTATGAAAGGGGAAAAGAACATGACTCTGCAACATGAAACCATGCTGTCCCAGCTCAACGCCCGCACCGCCCCCCTGGATCAGGCCGCCATGGCGGAGGCCAGGCGCCGCTGGGATTCCATCGCCAAGCCCCTGGGGAGCCTGGGCCTGCTGGAGGACGCGGTGGTGCGCATCGCCGGCGTCACCGGCAGCGCCGACGTGGATATCTCCAGGCGGGCGGTGGTGGTCATGTGCGCCGACAACGGCGTGGTGGCCCAGGGGGTCACCCAGACCGGACAGGAGGTCACCGCCATCGTGGCGGAGAACATGTCATCCGGAGACACCAGCGTGTGCGCCATGTCCCGGGTGGCAGGCGCGGAGGTGGTGCCGGTGGATATCGGCACCGCCGTCCCCCTGACGGGGGAGCGCATCCGCCAGATGTGCGTCCGCCGGGGCACCGCCGACATGACCCAGGGCCCCGCCATGACCCGGGAGGAGGCCGCCAGGGCCGTAATGGCCGGCGTCCAGCTGGTGGAGGAGCTGAAGCAGGATGGGTATTGCCTGCTGGCCACCGGCGAGATGGGCATCGGCAACACCACCACCTCCTCCGCCATAGCCGCGGTGCTGCTGAACCGGCCGGTGGAGGATATGACCGGCCGGGGGGCGGGCCTGTCCTCCGAGGGCTTACAGAGGAAAATCAGGGCCATTGAGACCGCCATCGCGGTCAACCGGCCAGACCCCGGCGACGTGCTGGACGTGCTCCACAAGGTGGGGGGGCTGGACATCGCCGGGCTGGCCGGGGTGTTCCTGGGGGGCGCCGTGCACCGCGTCCCCATCCTGGTGGACGGGTTCATCTCCTCCGTGGCCGCCCTGGTGGCCGCCCGGCTGTGCCCCGACTGCCGCGGCTATATGCTGGGCTCCCACGCCTCCGAGGAGCCGGCCAGCCAGCTGGTGCTGGCCGAGCTGGGCCTGCGGCCCTTCCTCTACGCCGGCATGCGCCTGGGGGAGGGCACCGGCGCCGTGGCCGTCATGCCCCTGCTGGACATGGGGCTGGCTGTCTACCGGGAGATGGCCACCTTTGCAGACACGAAGATTGAGGCCTACCAGCCGCTGACGTGACAGGAGACGCGGCCCTGTGCGGGCCGGTTTGATGAAATGCCCAGGGCCGCCGCATATGGCGGCCGTCAGGAGGCAGGGAGAGGAGGTGCGCCATGCTGATGCTGGTGTCCGGCGGCGCGGGGAGCGGAAAATCCGAATTTGCGGAGGGCCTGATTACCGCCTCCGGCCTGGACAGGCGGGTGTACCTGGCCACCATGCGGGTGTGGGACGGCGAGAGCGTCCGCCGGGTGGAGCGGCACCGGCAGATGCGCGCGGGGAAGGGCTTTGAAACCCTGGAGTGCCCGGACAATCTGGCGGGTCTCACCCTGCCGGCGGGCTGCGCCGCCCTGCTGGAGGACCTCTCCAACCTGACCGCCAACGAGTTTTTTGGCGAACAGGGCCGTCAGGGGGCCTATGAGCGGGTGCTGGCGGGCGTCGAGCGCGCCGCCTGGCAGGCCGGGCTGCTGGTGGTGGTGACCAACGAGCTCTTCTCCGACGGGATGGACTACGACCCGGACACCCTGGCCTATCTGGACACCCTCGCCCGGCTCAACCGGGCCGTGGCCGCCCGGGCCGGCGGGGTGTACGAGGTGGTGTGCGGGATTCCCGTGGCCTGGAAGGGGGGCAGACCGTGAAGTCCATCATCATCGCCTTTGCCATGTACTCCAAGCTGCCCATGCCCCGGGTGGACTGGGAGCAAAAGGCACTGTCCTGGGCCCTGTGCTGGTTCCCCCTGGTGGGGCTCTTCGTCGGGGCCGTTTTGCGGCTGTGGCTGGCCCTGGCCCACTGGCTGGGATTTGGGGATATCTTCACCGCCGCCTTTGCCCTGCTGCTCCCCATCGCCCTCAGCGGCGGCATCCACCTGGACGGCTTCTGCGATACCTGCGACGCCCTGTCCTCCCACCAGAGCCGGGAGAAGAAGCTGGAGATCTTGAAGGACTCCCACACCGGGGCCTTCGCCATCATCTGCTGCGGGCTGTATCTGATCGTGTTCTTCGCCGCCTGGTGCCAGGTGGAGGCGGCGGGGCGGGCCGCCCTGGCCCTCTGCCTGGGGCCGGTCCTGTCCCGGAGCCTGTCCGGCCTGTTCGCCGTCACCCTGCCCAACGCCCGGGGCACCGGCCTGCTGGCCACCTTCACCGGCCCCATGGACGCGGCCAAGGCCCGGGCGGTGCTGGCGGTGTGGGCGCTGGCCGCCGCCGCCGCCATGGCCGCCCTGTCCCCCTGGACGGGGACGGGGGCCATCCTGGGCGCGGCCCTGGCGTGCCTGTACTATGTGACCACCGCGAAACGGCAGTTCGGCGGGGTTACCGGCGATCTGGCCGGGTTCTTCCTCCAGCTGTGCGAGCTGGGCATGGTGCTGGGGGCGATAGCGGCCCAGCAAATCGAGGTGTTGGTATGATCTTACTCATCGGCGGCGCGGGCCAGGGCAAGCTGGACTACGCCCTGGAAAAGACCGGATATGGCCCGGAGCAGGTGGCCCGCACCCCGGAGGAGGCCCGCACGAAGCCCATCTTTGCCGGGCTGGAGCACTGGCCGGAGCTGGACGAAAACGAGCTGCTGGCCGCCAACCCGGAGGTGGTCCTCATCTGCGACGAGGTGGGCTGCGGCGTGGTGCCGGTGGACCCGGCACAGAGGGCGCGGCGGGAGCAGGTGGGGCGGCTGTGCTGCCGCCTGGCGAAGCGGGCAGAGCGGGTGGAGCGGATCTTCTGCGGCCTGCCCATGGTTTTGAAAGGAGAGGGCCCATGGAACTGATTCTGATCCGCCACGGCACCACCCGGGGCAACCTGGAGAGGCGGTTTATCGGCACCCTGGACGTGCCCCTGCTCCCCCAGGGGGAGGAGCTGGCCCGGCGGGTGGGGCCCACCCTGCCCAGGGTGGAGCACATCTACCGCAGCCCCCTGCGGCGGTGCCTCCGGACGGCGGAGCTGCTGTGGCCGGGGGTGCCCATGACGGTGGTGGACGAGCTGCGGGAGAGCGACTTCGGCCCCTTTGAGGGGAAGAACCACGAGGAGCTGAAGGACGACCCCCTCTATCAGGCGTGGATCGGCATGGGGGAGCACCCCGACTTCGCCAACATGCCGGTGGGGGAGAGCGCCCAGCAGGTCACCGACCGGGTGTCCCGGGGGCTGGAGAAGGTGGCGGCGGACGCCGCCGCCCGCGGCTTCGGGCGGGTGGGGGTGGTGTCCCACGGCGGGGCCCTCATGGCCCTGCTCACCAGGTACGGCCGGCCGGAGCGGGCGTACTACGGCTGGATGTGCCCCAACTGCGGCGGCTTCCGGGCGGCGCTGAACCCGGACACCCTGGAGCTGACCATTCTGGAGGAGTTCAGGGGGGAGAGGGGACTGTGAGCTGGGGCGTATCCCATCTGCTGGCCCTGCTGCTGGGCTTCTGCCTGGATCTCCTGCTGGGGGACCCCCACTGGGCCCCCCACCCGGTGCGGGCCATCGGGGCGCTGATCGCCGGGCTGGAGAAGCTCCTGCGGCGGATCTTCCCCAAGACGGCGGGGGGCGAGCTGGCCGCCGGCGTGATGCTGGTGGCGCTGACCCTGTGCATCCCCACCGGCGTGACCGCCCTGCTGCTGTGGGGCTGCGCCCAGGTGAGCCCCTGGCTGGCCGTGGGGGTGGAGACGGTGCTCTCCTACCAGCTGCTGGCCGCCAAGTCCCTGCGGGTGGAGAGCGGAAGGGTCTATCAGGCCCTGAAGGCGGGGGATCTCCCCGCCGCCCGCCGCGCCGTGTCCATGATCGTGGGCCGGGACACCGACCGGCTGGACGAGGCGGGGGTGGCCCGCGCCGCCGTGGAGACGGTGGCGGAGAACGCCTCCGACGGGGTGATCGCCCCGCTGCTCTTCCTGGCCATCGGCGGCGCGCCCCTGGGCATATTCTACAAGGCCGCCAACACCATGGACTCCATGGTGGGCTACCAGAATGACAAGTACCGCTATTTCGGCCGGACGGCGGCCAGGCTGGACGATGTGCTCAACCTGATCCCCGCCCGCGTGGCCGGGGTGCTGATGTGCCTGGGGGCGGCGGCCTGCGGCTACGACGGCCGCAACGCCTGGCGAATTTTCAGGCGGGACCGGAAAAACCACAAGTCCCCCAACTCCGCCCACACCGAGGCGGCCTGCGCCGGGGCCCTCCAGCTCCAGCTGGCCGGGCCCAGCTACTACTTTGGCAAGCTGGTGGACAAGCCCGCCATCGGCGACGACCAGCGGCCCATTGAGGCCCTGGACATCCTGCGGGCAGGGCGGATCTTATACGCCACCGCCTTTTTCGCCCTGCTGCTCTTCTGCGGCGTGCCGCTGATGATTCTGCTGTTCCCGTGACAGGGAACGGCGGGGGCAGGGACCCGCCCTGCAACCGTCTGTAGGGGCGGCCTGCGGCCGCCCGCACGATTCAGAAATTGCCCGGAAAGGAGGCCCGTCCATGCTCCCATACACCCACGGCGGGGATGTGCTCACCGCCCGGGCCCGCTGCGGCGGGCCGGTGCTGGACTGCTCGGCCAACCTGAACCCCCTGGGCATGCCGCCCCAGGTGGGGGAGGCGGCCGCCGCCGCGGCGGCGAAGGCCGCCCCCTACCCCGACCCCCTGTGCCGGGAGCTGCGCGCGGCCATCGCCGCCCATGACGGGGTGGCGCCGGAGCAGGTGCTCTGCGGCGGCGGGGCGGCGGAGCTGATCTTCCGGCTGGCCTTCGCCCTGCGGCCCCGCCGGGCCCTGGTCACCGCCCCCACCTTCTCTGAGTACGAGGGGGCCCTGTCCGCCGCGGGCTGTGCCGTCACCCGCCACCTCCTGCGCCGGGAGCGGAACTTTGACGTGGACGGGGGGCTTCTGGAGGCCATCGGGCCGGACACGGAGCTGGTGTTCCTGTGCACCCCCAACAACCCCACCGGGCGGCTCATTGACCAAGAGCTGCTGCTGGCGGCGGCGGAGAAGTGCCGGGATATTGGGGCCGTTCTGGCGGTGGACGAGTGCTTCCTGCCCCTCGCCTGCGGCGGGCCGGGGCTGGCCCCCTGGCTGGAGGAGTACCCCAGCCTGCTCCTGCTGCGGGCCTTCACCAAGAGCTACGCCATGGCGGGCCTGCGGCTGGGCTATGCCCTGTGTGCCGACGCCGCTCTGCTGGACAGGCTTTCCCTCAGCGGTCCGCCCTGGAGCGTGTCCACCCCCGCCCAGGCGGCGGGACTGGCGGCGCTGACACAGTGCCCCCACTGGCCGGAGCAAGGCCGGGCCTTTCTGGAGCGGGCGCGGCCCGCCCTGGCGGCTGGCCTGTCCGCCCTGGGCCTGGACGTGGTGCCGGGGCAGGCCAACTACCTGCTGTTCCGGGCGGCGGGAGTTACGGATCTGAAAGAGAGCATGCTCACACAGGGCGTGCTGATCCGCTCCTGCGCCAACTACCACGGCCTGGGGGCGGACTGGTACCGGGTGTGTGTGGGACAGGCGGAGCAAAACCGGCGGCTGCTGGCCGCCCTGCGGGAGGTTCTGTGATGGCAAAGGCGATTATGATACAGGGGACGGCGTCCAACGCGGGCAAGTCCCTGCTGGCGGCGGGGCTGTGCCGCATCTTCAAACAGGACGGCTACAGGGTGGCCCCCTTCAAGTCCCAGAACATGGCCCTCAACTCCGCCATCACCCCCGACGGGCTGGAGATGGGCCGGGCCCAGGTGGTGCAGGCCGAGGCCGCGGGGGTGGCCCCCGACGCCCGGATGAATCCCATCTTGCTCAAGCCTACCAGCAACGTGGGCTCCCAGGTGATCGTCAACGGCGTGCCCCGGGGCACCATGCCGGCGGGGGAGTATTTCCACTACCGCAAGACCCTGATCCCCGAGGTCATGGCCGCCTACGAGTCCCTGTCCGCCGACTACGACATCATCGTCATCGAGGGGGCGGGCAGCCCGGCGGAGATCAACCTGCGGCAGGACGACATCGTCAACATGGGCATGGCAAAGCGGGCAAAGGCCCCGGTGCTCCTGTGCGGCGACATCGACCGGGGGGGCGTGTTCGCCTCCCTCTACGGCACGGTGAAGCTGCTGGAGCCCGACGAGCAGGAGCTGATCCGCGGCCTGATTATCAACAAATTCCGGGGAGATGTGGACATCCTCCGCCCCGGCCTGGGGCAGCTGGAGGCGCTCACCGGCAAGCCGGTGCTGGGGGTGGTCCCCATGCTGGACGTGGATGTGGACGACGAGGACTCCCTGTCCTCCCGGCTGGGGAACACCGGTAGGGTGGGCCTGGTGGACATCGCGGTGGTGCGCCTGCCCCGGCTGTCCAACTTCACCGACTTCAACCCCCTGGAGCGGATGGAGGCCGTCACCCTCCGCTATGTCACCTCCCCCCGGGAGCTGGGGCACCCGGACCTGGTGGTGCTCCCGGGCACCAAGAACACCATGGACGACCTGCGCTGGCTGCGGCAGAGCGGCATGGAGGCCGCCATCCTCCAGCACGCCTCCGCCGGCGGCGCGGTGGCGGGCATCTGCGGCGGCTATCAGATGCTGGGACAGAGCGTCTCCGACCCCGACGGGGTGGAGGGGGGCGGTACGCTGGCCGGCCTGGGCCTGCTCCCCGCCGAGACCGTGTTCCAGGGGGAAAAGACCCGCACCCGGGTGACCGGCGCCTTCCGGGCCCCGGAGGGGATCTTCGCCTCCATGGCGGGCGCGGCCTTCGAGGGGTATGAGATCCACATGGGCCGCACCGAGAGCGCCGCCGCCCCTCTGGCGGACTTCACCACCCAGACGGGGGAGCGCCGTACCGACGGCCTGAGCGCGGGGAACGTGTGGGGCTGCTATGTCCACGGCATCTTTGACAAGGCCGGGGCGGCGGAGGCCCTGGTCAACGCCCTGCTGGCGGCCAAGGGGCTGGAGCCCGGCGCGGCGGCGGTGGACTGGCAGGACTACGCCCAGGGGCAGTACGACAAGCTGGCCGCCGGCCTGCGGGCCAGCCTGGATCTGCCGCGGATTTACCGTATCTTGAACGGGGAGGAATAATCCATGAAGGAAATTCAGTTACAGCGGGTGGCCCCGGCGGACATCGAGGCCCGGAGCATGGAGCTCATCGCCCAGGAGCTGGGGGAGCGGGTGTTCCCGGCGGACCAGCTGCCGGTGGTCAAGCGGGTGATCCACACCACGGCGGACTTCGAGTACGCCGACAACCTGGTGTTCTCCCCCGGCGCGGTGGAAAAAGGGATCGCCGCCATAAAAGCCGGCTGCACCATCGTCACCGACACCCAGATGGCCTTCTCCGGCGTGAACAAGAAGGTACTGGAGAAGTTCGGCGGCAGGGCCGTCTGCTTCATGTCCGACCCGGACGTGGCCGCCGAGGCCAAGGAGCGGGGGGAGACGAGGGCCACCGTGTCCATGGAGCGCTCCGCCGCCCTGGAGGGCCCCCTGGTGCTGGCCATCGGCAACGCCCCCACCGCCCTGGTGCGGGCCTGTCAGCTCATCGACGAGGGGAAGATGAGGCCCGCCCTGGTCATCGGCGTGCCGGTGGGCTTTGTCAACGTGGTGGAGAGCAAGGAGCTGCTCCTCACCCTGGACGTGCCCCACATCGTGGCCCGGGGCCGCAAGGGCGGGAGCAACGTGGCCGCCGCCATCTGCAACGCCCTGCTCTACCAGGCCAGCGGAAACGCGCGGGAGTAGGGGCGGCCCCAGGCCGCCCCTGCAGAGGGCGTCGACCGGCATCTGATGGAGCACATTCCGTCCCCACAGGAGGAACAACCATGGACAAACAAGCCATCCTGGCGGTGTCCTTTGGCACCAGCCATTTTGACACCCTGGAAAAGACCATCGCCGCCATCGAGGCGGAGCTGGCCGCCGCCTTTCCCGGCCGCACCCTCCGCCGGGCCTTCACCAGCGGCATGATCCTGCGCAAGCTGGAGAAGGAGGGCACCCACATCGACGACGTGCCCCAGGCCCTGGAGCGCCTGGCGGCGGAGGGGTACAACGACGTGGTGGTGCAGCCCACCCACATCCTCAACGGCGACGAGTACGACAAGCTGACGGCCCAGGCCGCCCCCTTTGCCGGGCGGTTTGCCCGGCTGTCCTTCGGAAAGCCCCTGCTGACGGCGGAGGCGGACTACCGGGCGCTGGCCGGCGCCCTGCTCTCCGACCTGCCCGGTCGGTTGGAGGACGCCGCCGTGCTCTACATGGGCCACGGCACGGGGCACTACGCCAACGCCGCCTATGCCCAGCTGGAGTACCTGCTCCACGACCTGGGCCGGCGGGACACCGTCATCGGCACGGTGGAGGGCTACCCCGGCTTTGACGAGGCCCTGCGGCGGCTGAAGGAGCGCCCGGCGGTGCGCCGGGTGGAGCTGCGGCCCCTGATGGTGGTGGCCGGCGACCACGCCAAGAACGATCTGGCGGGAGAGGAACCGGACTCCTGGAGGTCCATGCTGGAGGCGGAGGGCTACCAGGTGTCCTGCGTCCTGCGGGGCTTGGGGGAGATCCCCGGCGTGCGGGCCATCTTCGCCCGCCACGCCAAGGAGGCGGAGGCATGAGAAAAGGGAAATTGTACGGCGTGGGGGTGGGCCCCGGCGACCCGGAGCTGCTCACCCGCAAGGCCGAACGGATCATCAAGGAGTCGGCGGTGCTGGCCGTCCCCGACAAGGGGGCGGGGGAAAAGACCGCCCTGGCCATCATCGGCTCACTGGCCCAGGGGAAGGAGCGGCTGGACTGCTCCACCCCCATGGTGCGGGATCAGGCGGTGCTGGACGGGGCCTACGACGCCGCGGCGGACGCCATCTGTGCAAAGCTGGACCAGGGCAAGGACGTGGCCTTCATCACCCTGGGGGACCCCACGGTGTACTCCACCTACATCTACATCCACCGCCGGGTGCTCTCACGGGGGTACGAGGCGGAGATCATCCCCGGTGTGCCCTCCTTCTGCGCCGTGGCCGCCCGGCTGGGGGAGCCGCTGTGCGAGAAGGCCCAGCGGCTGATGATCGTCCCCGCCTCCCATGGGGAGGTGGAGGACTGCCTGGACGTGGACGCCAACCTGGTGTTCATGAAGGCGGGGCGGGAGCTGGGGGCCCTGAGGGACAAGCTGGCCGCCCACGGCCTGCTGGACCGGGCCTCCATGGTGGCCAACTGCGGCATGGAGGGGGAGGCGGTGTATCCCCGCTTCGCCGACGTGCCCGGCGGGGCCGGGTACTTCTCCGTGGTGCTGGTGAAAAAGGGGGAACCGACGTGAACATCCGCATGGCCGGCCTGGACTGGCACGTGCCCATCCACCTCCGGGAGCAGCTGTCCTTCCCCAGAGGGAGGGTGATCGAGCTGGACCGGCTGATCCGGGACAACCCGGGGGTGGAGGGCTGCGCCCTGCTGTCCACCTGCAACCGGACGGAGCTCTACCTCTCCTGCGCCGAGGGGGCGGAGCCCGACCCCGCCGCCCTGCTGTGCGCCGCCGCCGGGGTGGACTGCGCCGCGTTCGCGGACTGTTTCACCGCCTGCGCCGGGGAGGCGGCCGCCCGGCGGCTCATGGAGGTGGCCGGGGGGCTGCGCTCCCAGATCTGGGGGGAGGATCAGATCCTCACCCAGGTGAAGGGGGCCATCTCCGCCGCCCGGGAGGCGGGGACGGCGGACGGGGTGCTGGAGACCCTGTTCCGCTCCGCCGCCGCCGCGGGCAAGGCCCTCAAGACAAGGGTGCGCCTCACCGGCGTGCCCCGCTCCGCCGCCCAGAGCGCGGTGGAGCGGCTGGGCCGGGATCACGGCGGCCTGCATGGAAAGCGGGCCCTGGTGATCGGCAACGGGGAGATGGGGCGGCTGGCCGCCGCCCTGCTGGTGGAGGCGGGGTGCGCCGTGACCATCACCCTGCGCACCTACCGCCACGGGGAGACGGTGGTGCCCGCCGGGTGCGCCGTGGCCCCCTATGAGGAGCGCTATCTTGCCATGGAGGGGATGGACCTGCTGATCTCCGCCACCGCCAGCCCCCACTACACCCTCTCCGCCGGGGAGCTCTCGGCGGTGTCCAACCCGCCCCGGCTGCTGGCCGACCTGGCCATCCCCCGGGACATCGACCCGGCGGTGGGAGAGCTGCCCGGTATCACCCTCTACAACGTGGACGACCTGGGGGTGGAGACCGGCCGGAGCGTCCCCCCGGAGGCGGAGGAGATTTTGGAGAGGGCCCTGAACCAGCTGGAGCAGTGGGAGAACTACCGCTCCTGCCTGCCCGCCCTGGAGCGGGTGAAGCAGGCGGTGGCCCGCCGGGTGCTGTCCACCGACCTGGACGGGCCGGAGGCCAAGGAGCTGGTGGAGCTGGCGGTGAGCCGGACGGTGGACCTGCTGTCCGGCGGGCTGAAGGAGGGCTTCACCCCGGAGGAGCTGGAGAAGTGCGCCGACAAGATCGACCTGCACACCCCCGCCCGGCCCCGGTGGAGCCGCCCGGCGGAGCGGCCCTTCCGCTTCCCCCTGTTCATCGACCTGGCCGGACAGCGGGCGGTGATCATCGGCGGCGGGGCGGTGGCCTGCCGCCGGGCGGAGGTGCTCCGGCGCTTCGGCGCGGAGGTCACCGTGATCGCCCCCCGCTGCAAGCGGCAGGTGGAGGGCGTCCACTGGCAGCAGCGGCCCTACGCCCCCGGCGACGTGGCCGGGGCGGCTGTGGCCGTGGCCGCCACCGACGACCGCTCCGTCAACCGGGCGGTGGGGGAGGAGGCCCGGGCCCTGGGCGTCCCCGTCAGCGTGGCGGACTGCCCGGACGAGTGCACCTTCTTCTTCCCGGCGGTGTGCACCGGGGAGCATCTGGTGGCCGGGGTCACCGGCCGGGGTACCGACCACGCCCTGACTGCCCGGGCCGCCATGGCCATCCGGGCCACCCTGGAGGGATTGGAATGAATACAATTCGGATTGGAAGCCGGGAGAGTAAACTGGCTGTTATCCAGTCGGAGCTGGTGATGGCCGCCATCCGGGCCGCCCACCCGGACACCCGGCTGGAGCTGGTGACCATGAAAACCACCGGCGATAAAATTCTGGACCGCACCCTGGACCAGATCGGCGGTAAGGGCCTCTTTGTCAAGGAGCTGGACGCCGCCCTGCTGGACGGCCGGGTGGATCTCACCGTCCACAGCTGCAAGGACCTGCCCATGGACATCGACGAGCGCATCCCCCTGGCCGGCTTCACCCGCCGGGAGGACCCCCGGGACGTGCTGGTGCTGCCCCAGGGGGTAACGGAGCTGGACCGCTCCAGGCCCATCGGCTGCGCCTCCGCCCGGCGGACGGTGCAGCTGCGGGAGCTGTTCCCCGGCATGGCCATCGCCCCGGTGCGGGGCAACGTGCTCACCCGCCTGCGCAAGCTGGACGAGGGGGGGTACTCCGCCCTGGTGCTGGCCGCCGCGGGCCTGAAGCGCCTGGGGCTGGAGGGGCGCATCGCCCGTACGTTCACCGTGGACGAGCTGCTCCCCGCCGCCGGGCAGGGGATTCTGGCGGTGCAGGCCCGGGCGGGAGAGGATCTGTCCTGCCTGGACGGCGTGCTGGACGCTGACGGCACGGTCTGCGCCCTGGCCGAGCGGGCCTTTGTCCGCGCCCTGGACGGGGGCTGCTCCTCTCCCATCGCCGCCCACGCCGTGGTGGAGGGGGAGACCATCACCATCGACGGCCTGTACGTGGATGAGGGGGGCAGGGTGAGCCGGGACAGGCTCACCGGCCCCCGGGAGCAGGGGGAGGCGCTGGCCCGCCGCCTGGCGGAGAGACTGAAAGGGGGATGCCTGTGCCCGGGAAAGTGATTCTGGTGGGGGCGGGGCCGGGGGACCCCGGCCTGCTGACCCGCAAGGGGCTGGACGCCATCCGGAGCGCCGACGTGGTGGTGTACGACCGGCTGGTGAGCCCCGCCATCCTGGCCCTCATGCCGGAGAGGGCGGAGCAGATCAATGTGGGCAAGGAGGCCGCCCACCACCCGGTGCCCCAGGAGGGGATCAACCAGATCCTGCTGGACAAGGCCCTGGAGGGAAAGACGGTGGTGCGCCTGAAGGGGGGCGACCCCTTCCTCTTCGGCCGGGGAGGCGAGGAGCTGGAGCTGCTGGCAGAGCACCGCATCCCCTTTGAGGAGGTGCCCGGCATCACCTCCGCCATCGCCGCCCCCGCCTACGGGGGCATCCCGGTGACCCACCGGGACTGCTGCTCCTCCCTCCACATCGTCACCGGCCACCAGCGCTCCGGGAAGGAGCTGGACATCGACTTTGAGGCCCTGGTGCGCACCGGCGGCACCCTGGTGTTCCTCATGGGGGTGTCCGCCCTGCCCGCCCTCTGCCGGGGCCTGCTGGACGCGGGCATGGCCCCGGACACCCCCGCCGCCACGGTGGAGCGCGGCACCACCCACGCCCAGCGCCGCACCAGCGCCGCCCTGGCCGACCTGCCCCGGCGGGCGGCGGAGGTGGGGGTGAAGAGCCCCGCCGTCATCGTGGTGGGGCAGGTGTGCGCCCTGGCGGAGCAGTTCGACTGGTTCGACCGCCTGCCTCTGAAGGGAAAGACCGTGGTGGTTACCCGGCCGAGGGAGCGGGCGGGCACCCTGTCCGGCCGCCTGCGTTCACTGGGGGCGGACGTGTGGGAGTACCCCTGCATTTCCACCGTGCCCCTGGACCCCTGTCCCGCTCTGGAGGAGGCCATGGAGCGGCTGGGGGATTACGAGTGGCTGGCCCTCACCAGCCCCGCCGGGGTGGACGCCCTGTGGCGCTGGCTGGAGGGGCATGGGCTGGACGCCCGGGCCCTGGGCGGGCTCAGGCTGGCCGCCATCGGCCCCGGCACCGCCAAGGCCCTGTCCGCCCACGGCCTGCGGGCGGACTACGTGCCGGCGGTATACGACGCCGCCCACCTGGGGGAGGGTATCCCCGCCGTTGGGCGGGTGCTGATCCTCCGGGCCCAGGAGGGCTCCCCCGCCTTGACAGAGGCGTTGGAGCGGCGTAACATAGGCTTTGACGACGTGGCCACCTACCGCACCGTCTACGACAATCCCCGCTCTGACGAGCTGCGCGCCGCCGTGGAATCCGGCGCGGCGGGCATCGTCACCTTCACCAGCGCCTCCACCGTCAGGGGCTTCGTGTCCACCGTGGGGGCGGACGCGGACTTCTCCCGCATGGTGGGGGCCTGCATCGGGGCGCAGACCGCGGCGGAGGCCAGGAGGCACGGCATCCCCGTTCAGGTGGCCAAAGAGGCCGCCATGGACGCCCTGGTGGAGCTGATTGCGGGCCTGCCCGGGTGAGGCGGGCGCACCGTGCGCGCCCCGCGCGGAAGCAGGCAGGGCGCGGCGGCCCGGCGGGCCGCCGGGATGATTGACGCGGAAAGGAAGCGCTTCTATGGAACTGACCCACCGTCCCCGCCGGCTGCGGGGAAATGAGGCGGTGCGCCGCCTGTGCCGGGAGACCAGGATGTCCCCCGACAGCCTGATCTACCCCATCTTTGTGGACGAGACCCTCAGCGGGAGGCGGCCCATCGAGGCCCTGCCCGGCCAGTACCACTACGGCATCGACGCGGTGTGTGAGGCGGTGGAGGCGTGCCTGGCCGCCGGGGTGACCCACTGCATCCTGTTCGGCCTGCCCCGGGAGAAGGACGACTGCGGCTCCTCCGCCTGGGCGGAGCACGGTGTGGTGCAGGAGGCCATCCGGGCCATCAAGGCCAAGTACCCCGACTTCTACGTGATCACCGACGTGTGCATGTGCGAGTACACCGACCACGGCCACTGCGGCATCCTGTCCGGCCACCAGGTGGACAACGACAGCACCCTGGAGGTGCTGGCCAGGACCGCCCTGTCCCACGCCCAGGCGGGGGCGGACATGGTGGCCCCCTCCGACATGATGGACGGCCGGGTGGCCGCCATCCGGGCCGCCCTGGACGAGCACGGCTTCCAGAATGTGCCCATCCTGGCCTACTCCGCCAAGTACGCCTCGGCGCTCTACGGCCCCTTCCGCGCGGCGGCGGGCTCCGCCCCCTCCTTCGGCGACCGAAAGGGCTACCAGATGGACCCCCACAACCGGAAGGAGGCCCTCAAGGAGTGCGAGCTGGACATCGCCGAGGGGGCGGACATCCTCATGGTCAAGCCCGCCCTCAGCTATCTGGACGTGATCCGGGAGTGCGCCGACGCCTTCGACCTGCCCCTGTGCGCCTACTCGGTCTCCGGGGAATACGCCATGATCAAGGTGGCCTCCGCCGCCGGGCTCATCGACGAGTACAGGATCATGTGCGAGTCCGCCCTGTCCGTGTTCCGGGCGGGGGCCAATATGCTCATTACCTACTACGCCAAGGAACTCTCACAGGCCATTCGAAAGGGGGACATCGGCTGATGGACATCTCGGAACAGCTCTTTGAGCGGGCCAAAAAAGTCCTCCCCGGCGGGGTCAACTCCCCGGTCCGGGCCTACCGGGCGGTGGGCATGGCCCCCCGGTTCATCACCAGGGCCGACGGGGCCTATATCTACGACGAGGACGGGAAGCAATACATCGACTACGTGTGCTCCTGGGGGCCCATGATCCTGGGCCACAACCACCCGGCCATCCGGGAGGCGGTGGAGCGGGCCGTGCAGGACGGCCTGTCCTTCGGCGCCCCCACCCGGCGGGAGGTGGACATCGCCGAGCTGATGGTGGAGCTGGTGCCCAACATCGAGATGGTGCGCATGGTCAACTCGGGCACCGAGGCGGTCATGTCCGCCCTGCGGCTGGCCCGGGGGGCCACCGGGCGGGACAAGCTGATCAAGTTCGAGGGCTGCTACCACGGCCACTCCGACTGTATGCTGGTCAACGCCGGCTCCTCCGCCCTGGCGGGGGGCCACCCCAGCAGCGCCGGCGTGCCGGCGGGTGCGGCGAAAGACACCCTCACCGCCCAGTTCAACGACCTGGACAGCGTGAAGGCCCTGCTGGAGGGGAACCCCGGCCAGGTGGCCGCCGTCATTGTGGAGCCGGTGGCCGCCAACATGGGGGTGGTGAACCCCGCCCCCGGCTTCCTCCCCGGCCTGCGGCAGCTGTGCGACCAGCACGGCGCCCTGCTGATCTTTGACGAGGTGATCACCGGCTTCCGCCTGGCCCTGGGCGGCGCCCAGGAATACTTCGGGGTCAGGGCCGACCTGGTCACCTTCGGCAAGATCATCGGCGGCGGCATGCCTGTGGGGGCCTACTGCGGCAGCCGGGCCCTGCTGGAGCAGGTGGCCCCCTGCGGCCCGGTGTACCAGGCGGGGACGTTGTCCGGCAACCCGGTGGCCATGGCCGCGGGCCTGGCCCAGCTCACCTACCTGAAGGAGCACCCGGAGGTCTACACCGACCTGGCCGCCAAGGGGGAGAAGCTGGCCCGCGGCCTGCGCGCCGCGGCGGCGGAGGCCGGGGTGCCGGTGGCCATCAACCAGATCGGCTCCCTGCTCTCCCCCTTCTTCACCCCCACCGAGGTGACCGCCTTCACCGACGCCAAGGGCAGCGACGTGGGCCGCTACGCCAGGTACTTCCAGGCCATGCTGGAGGGCGGCGTGGCCCTGGCCCCCGCCCAGTTTGAGGCCATGTTCGTCTCGGAGGCCCACGGGGCGGCGGAGCTGGACGCCACCCTGGAGGCCGCCAGGGCGGCGTTTCGCAGCCTGTAACCCATACCAGTGAAGCGGGCCCCCGGAGCCGATTGGCTCCGGGGGCCCGCTTGTTATCCCTCGATCTTGTCCACCCGCCGCTGGTGGCGGCCGCCCTCGAATTCCGTGTTGAGGAAGGCGTCCAGAATCCGGTCGGCCATGTTG
Source organism: uncultured Flavonifractor sp. (assembly GCA_944385585.1). GTDB lineage: Bacteria > Bacillota > Clostridia > Oscillospirales > Oscillospiraceae > Flavonifractor. The sequence goes on along the minus strand of CALWXU010000023.1, from coordinate 2,401 downwards.
GGGCCGATCATCCCGCCGCCCAGGGCCAGCATGTTGGCGTCGTTGTGCCGCCGGGTCATCTCGGCGGACAGGGGCTCGCTGCACAGGGCACAGCGGGTCCCCTTCACCTTGTTGGCGGCGATGGAGATGCCGATGCCGGTGGTGCAGATGACGATCCCCCGGTCACACTGACCGGAGGCCACCGCCTCCGCCGCGGCCCGGCCGAAGTCGGGGTAGTCGCAGCTCTCGCCCGTGTAGCAGCCGAAGTCCTGGTAAGCCAGCCCGTGGGCGTCCAGGTACTCCATCACGTGGCGCTTGAGGGGGAGTCCCCCGTGGTCACAGCCCAATGCGATCATGTTCTTCTCCTCCTTACAGTTTGTGAAACACAGGCCTGTGTTTTTCATAGGTGCACACGTACTGGAAGCCGCAGTCCGCCAGCAGCCCGCAGGCATCCCTCACGCCCCGGCCCACGTGGGCCGGGGTGTGGGCGTCGGAGCCCACGGTGACAATCTCCCCGCCGCAGGCCCGGTAGAGCTCCAGAATCGGCCTCCAGTCCCCGATGGTGTCCCCCCGGCAGGTGTTGACCTCCATCCCCCGCCCCTTCTCCACGGCGGTGCGCAGGATGGCGCGAAGCCGGTCAAAATAGGGCTCCAGGGATACCGGCACGTCCATGTACCGCAGGGGGTAGATGATGTGGGCCAGCACGTCGTAGAAGTCGGTGGCGGCCAGAAGGGCCATGGAGGTGAAGTAGTCGTCCAGGGCGGCGTGGCAGGCCGCCGCGTCGGGGTAGGGCACGTAGTAGAGGTCGGTGCCCCCCTTCTCCGGACAAAGGTTGTGGATGGAGCCCAGGATGAAGTCGGCCTCCGGCCGGGCGCAGACAGCCTGCGCCGCCGCCGGGTCCAGGTGGGGCATGCCCAGCTCCAGCCCCAGCCGGAGGGTGAAGCCGGGCCGCCGCCCCGCCAGGGCCTCCCGGAGCTGGGCGCAGGAGGCGTCCCAGTCGAAGGTGCGGTTGGGCCTGCCGCGCTCGTCCAGAAAGTCGCAGTGGTCGGTGATGCACAGCTCGTCTAGGCCGGCCAGCTCCGCCGCCGCGGCCACCTCTGCCATGGGGGCGTGCCCGTCGAAGGAGCGGACGCTGTGGGTGTGGTAGTCGGTGAGATACATAACAGACACCTCGGGGAGTCAGTGAAGAGTGAACAGTGAATAGTTGCGGTGTGCGGCGAAGCCGCACAGATTCAAATCCCTCTGCGGGGGGAATCCACTCCGCCGCCTCGCAGAGTTTTCCCCGCAAAGCGGGGAAAAGAAAATCCAAAAAGTCCGAAGGCGAATTCACTTCGCCGGAGGACACCACTGCTTGCTCCGCCACCGGCTGGCAACCACCCGCGCGGGCGCGGGTGAGGGGGGTATCGGCGGCGGTTTCCTTGGGAACCGCCGCCGTATCTAGGGGGGAAGAATTCCCCCCTAGAGGCCCGTTTAAAGTGGCCAGCTGGGCATCCACCCCAGCACATTGTTGCTGAACCAGGTGGGGATCTGGATGCCCACCAGCACCGGGTAGAACAGGACGTACAGCCCCACGGCCCCGCCGGTAACGGCGTACATGGCGGGCTTCCAGCTGATCATCTCCTCCCGCTCCGCCAGGGTGGAGAACACATAGCACAGGGCCAGCACCAGGAAGAGCACCGAGGGGAAGTAGTGGTAGGCGAAGGTGATGCGCCCGATGAGGAACCAGGGGGCCAGCTGGGCCAGGTAGCCGATGACGATGAACAGGGCGATGGGGGAGTGCCGCTGGAAGCTCCTCCCGGCAAAGCAGCCCAGGGCCAGGTAGAGCACCAGGCCGGCGGCGGTCACCAGCAGGCAGAGCAGCCGGGTCTGGAGCTCCGTCTCCCCGTCAAAGACGCCGTTGACCCACAGGGCGGAGGCGGCGGCCCCCAGGCCGGTGGCCAGGAAGAAGGCCAGCTTGGCGGCGAACCGGCGGAAGGCCTGGGCCGCGCAGGCGATGACGGCCAGAAGGCCGCCCCAGCACACCACCGGGTTGACGAAGGCGGCAAAGCGGGTGGTATAGCCGGGCACATCGTTGTCCATGAAGTACAGGATGGGCCGGATGTCCAGAATCCACTGATACCAACGGGAGGAATAGGGGTGGGAATCGGTGACCCCGCTGTGGTAGGAGAGCATATACTTCTGATTCTCCCACATGGCCGAGAGCAGGCCGGTGAGGCTGGCGTCCCCCTCCGCCTGGGCGTAGGGCAGGTAGGACAGGGTGTAGATGGCCGCCGGGATGGCGGCGAACACCAGCACGGAGAAGGCCAGAATCTGCACCGTCCACTTCACCCTGCCGGGCTGCTCCTCCGGCCAGTCCCGCACCTTCTGGTACAGGCCGATGAAGTAGAGCACCACCAGCCCGGTGCAGCCGTAGATCACCGTC
>CALWXU010000022.1 GCA_944385585.1 uncultured Flavonifractor sp. | reverse complement strand
CACCCGGTCGGCCCCCTTCAGGGCGGAGATGGAGTCGTTGCCGTAGCTCTGGTTGGTGGTACGCTTGGCCATGAAATCTCCTCACTCGTTCCAATCTCACAATGTCATATTACAGATATTATATTACCCCAACTGCGCCCAAAGTGTCAAGAAATGCCGGGCGGCTGGCGCCGCAGCTCATAAACGCTGATCTGGCTGTTGCGGAGGCCCCCTGGATATGGTATCATGGTTGCCGGCAATGCACAGATTGAAATTCGGAAAGGGGAGCTTGTCATGGCTTATGACCACGGCGCGTTCCGCGTGCGGAATCTGGAGGACGCGGTCCGCTTCTACTGCGACAAGCTGGGCTTTGAGCTGTTGTTCTACAGCGACTCAGAGGAGTATGGGGAAAAGGGGGCCTTTCTTGCGTACAACGGCGCCAGGCTGGAGCTCATTGAGACCATCGGCGCCAGCTACGAGCCGGTCAGGCCGGAGCGGCCCTACTGCCCGCACCTCTGCTTTGAGACGGACGATATGGAGCGGGTCATCCACACCCTGCAGGAAAACGGCATCGAGCTGCTGGACGGCCCCAACGAGATCCCCGGCTCAGAGCGGTGGCTGTATTTCACCGACCCCGACTGGAATGTCTTGGAGTATATCCAGTGGCTGGACCGGGGAAGGGCGGAGGAGAAGGAGCAGTCCATCCTGTAGGGACGGGCCGGAGTAAGCAGGCAAAAAGGCCGCCGGGCGATTGCCCGGCGGCCTTTCTGCCTGCCGTTTTTTCCCGCTCCGCCGCGGGTGGTACGGCCTGCATTGGACAGCTTGCTTTTTCTCCTTTCGCCTTTCGCCAGAGGGTGAGCTCACCCGGCACCGGCTTAAAAGGAGATGCAAGGAGGAACAGGCCTCGTTTCCTGTCCAGCCCTAGTATGTGCAGCCGCCGCCGGGGCATGCATGGGAAAATCTGGTTTACGTCCTGTCATAATTGTCCATACTGGACATACCATGATCTGGGAAGCAGACAAAGGAAGGAGACGCCGATATGACGGACCAGGCCAGAGTATTTTTCCCCCGCAGGCGGCGGGGCGAGGCAGAGGACCCGGAGCGGCAGGGGCTGCTGGAGGGGCTGGGGCAGACCCGGGCGCTGATCGCCCAGGCCTACGCCGGCTTCAACGCGGCCAAGGACCCGGATCTGATCGAATCCTACGTCTTTGAGATCAACGCGCTCCAGGCCCGGTACTCCTATCTGCTGCGGCGGGTCAAGGAGCTGGAGGAGGGGGCGCAGGCCCACCTGGGATAACGCGGGGACACCGCCGCCAAGGGACTGGCAATCTGCACGGGGAGGCGGCGGAGATGGAAGCCCTGCTGGACGCCCTGCCCTGGATCGTGGGCGGGCTGATGCTGATTTTGCTGCTGGCGGCCCTGCGCCGCCCCCTCCAGTGGCTGTGCGCCCTGGCGGCCAGGACGGGGGTGGGGCTGGCCGTCCTGTGGGTCCTCAACGGCCTGGGGGGACTGGTGGGCCTCCACCTGGGGGTCAACCTGGTCAACGCCCTGGTGCTGGGGGTGCTGGGCGCCCCCGGCCTGGGGCTGCTGCTCCTGCTGGACTGGGCGCTGGCGGTATGACCGGCGGCCGCCGGGATATGTTCGGAGGCGGCGGCTGCCCGCCCCCTCCAAATCCCCCCGGAGAAAAAGCCCAATGCTCAACCCGACGAAAAGGGAGGCGCTTGTCCCGCCTGTCTCTTCGCATTTTTCAATCTCCTCCCGGCAGAGGCAGGTCAAATCTTCCAGCCGCCCGGCGCCCAAAAGCGCGAACATATAGTTCCCAGGCACTAAATCGGCGTACCCGGACGCGGGCTCAGCCGTCTCCCGCAGGTGGGCCTTTTCCTCATACAGCGCGCAGAATTCCTGGAATTTCCTGTCCATAATCAGCTGGAATGTCCCCATAGCAGTCCCTCCTGTCCCGGCCCCCGGTGGTATCCTGTTCTCCCGCGGCCCTCCGCCGTCTCCTCGGGCGGCGGGGGCCGCTTTCTCTCATGCTAACCGCTCCGCCGCCTCACCGCAAGCCCGTTTTGCTTCGTACACAGAGGAGCGGTCCATGGACATTGGTCCATGGACCGCTCCTCTTCTTCTGCTTCCACAGAGCCGCCCGCCGGCATTTCCCGCCCGCGGGGCCCTGTCACCGCCCGCTGTCCGGTAAAATCAGAGCTGGATGACCAGGGTGGCGGTGAAGCGGCTGCCGCTGTAATCACCGAACACCTGCACCAGGTCGTCCTCGGCCAGACGGCGCAGGCTGATGGACCGGCCGTCGGCGGTGAGGACGCCGGCCTGGGACGCGTCCACGGTCAGGGTGCTGCCGTCGGTGAGGCGCAGGCGCAGGGTGCCCGCGCCGGCGTCCACCTCCAGCACGGTGCCCTCCAGGCGGGTGTTGCGGCCGCCGTCCACAAAAGCGGTGATGGCCTCCACCCCGCCGGTGCGCACCGTCAGCTCCACCCAGTCGCCCACCGCCAGCTGATAGACCGTCAGGGTTCGGCCGTCCCGGGTGACGGGCACGGTATCGGCCACCTGGTAGGTGGCGGTGGAGCCGTCACTGAGCCGCACGTCCAGAGTGACGCCGGAGGTGCCCCGGCTCACCCCGGTGAGGGCGCCGGTCACCGACACGCTCTGTACCTCGGCCTCCACCAGGGTGAGCACGCCGCCGCGGGTGGTGACCTTTACCGTATCCCCCGCCTCCAGCCGGTCAATGGAGCTGAGTACCCCGCCCCGGTAGACGGCGGGGGGCGCCCCGGCGTCCACCGGATAGGTGCGGGTTTCCCCGCTGTCGGTGCGCACGCGGAGGGTGACGGGGCTGATGCCGGAAACCGCCTCCAGCACGCCCTGGGCGGTGAGGTCGGCGGCGGGGTAGGCGTCCAGCAGCTCCACGGCGCCGCCGGAGAGGCGCAGGGTGGCAAAGCTGCCCTGGGACAGGGCGGACAGGCTGCTCTCCGCCCCGTCCACCCGCACCACCGCCCCCTCGGCCAGGAGGTAGGCCTTGGTGCTGCCGTCGGCGGCGTCGGTGAGGGTGAGGCCGCTCTGGGCGGCGGACACCACGCTCTGGATGGTGCCCTGGACATACTGGACGGTGGTGTCCACCGTCACGGCGGTAAGCCGCCCCTCCTCCGCGGTGGACACCCGCAGGCGCACGTAGCTGCCCAGGTACTGGGCCGACAGGCTGCCCGCCGCCCCGTCCACGGTGACCGCCGTCCCGGCGGGCAGGGTATAGCGGCACTCGTCCCCGTTGAAGGCGGTCACCAGGAGGATCTGCCCGTCAGAGCGGTCCTCCACCGAGCGGAGGATGCCCTCCTCCGTGCGGCCGCTGCTGGTGAGCTGGATGGCGGCCAGGTGGCCCATGGCGTCCACCTGGACGGCGGCGGTGGTGTAGCCCGCCTGGGGGTCCAGCTGGCTGGCAGAGATGGACGTACCGTCGGCCTGGATGGCGGTGAAGCGGTCGATCTTCAGCCGCCTGGACACCCCGTTCACGTCCAGGGTGACGCTCTCGGGCGTGACCTCGGTGACGGCGCCTGTGTAGGCGGTGACCGCCCCCCCCAGGCGCACCGATACGGCCTGTCCGTCCCCGTCCAGATTGACCCTGGCGTAGGTGCCCGCCTGGAGCAGGGCCAGGGGGCTGGCGGTCGCGCGCATGTTGTTCTCATAGATGGCCACGTCGGCGGGGAGGGTCATGGTCTGGGTGCCGCTGACGGTGCTGGTGAGGGTGAGGCGCACGGCGCCGTCCGTCCCCTCCTCCGCCTGGGCGATGGTGCCGCCCACCCAGCCGTAGTCGGTGTAGGCGGGCAGCTCGGCATAGATGTCCCGCGCCTCCATAAAGTCGATGGCCCGCCGGAGCATGGTGGCCATCTCCGCCCGGGTGAGGGAGCCCTGGGGCAGGAAGCAGTTGGCCTCGTTCCCCTTGACGATGCCGTATGTAGCCAGCAGGTACACATAGGGCTGCAGGGCCGCGGAGATGGAGGCGGTGTCGTCAAAGCTCATGGAGTAGCTGGTCAGGCTCTGGGCCATCTCGTCCAGCTGCATGGCCCGCACCAGGTACATGGCCAGCGTCTCCCGGCTGATGGCCTTGACCAGGCCGTCGGCGGCGCTCAGGGCCCGCAGCTCAGTCTCCGACAGGATGCCCGTCTCCAGGCACACCGCCATCTCCTCCGCCGCCCAGGAGTAGAGCTCCTCCGGCAGGATCTCCGCCAGCTCATCGGCCCAGTCGGCGGCGATGGCGGCCTTGTCCGCCGCGCTGACGCCGGTGGCCCGGGAGCAGAACAGCAGGGCCTCGCAGGCGGTCATTTTCTGGTCCGGGGCGAAGGTGGTGGCGCTGGTGCCCCTGACCACCCCCTGGGCGGCCAGGTGCTCCACATCCTCCCGTGCCCAGTGCCCCTCCATGTCGGAGAAGCCGGCGGCCGCGGCGGGCACCGTCCACAGGGAGAGCGCCAGCAGCGCGGACAGCGCCAAAGACAGGACTCGCTTTCCTTTCATTGCGTGTTCCTCCCACACATATGGTTTCCATAACTACAGTATAGCCGCTCCCCACTGAAAAAGCAACACAGAAAAGTCGCCTGTCCCCCGCCTTGACGGGGGCGGCCGCGGCGGGCTATAATGGGGATATCCCAGGCAAAATCAATGCTGGAGGACTGCGATATGGAAGAGGTGCAAATTCTCAATCTGGCCGACGCTCCGGAGCATGTGGAGCAGGTGTCCCGCTGGCTGTGGGAGGAGTGGGCCAAGGACGCCGGCTACACCCTGGAGGAGGTGGTGTTCCGCACCCGCCACACCATGCTGCGGGACACGGTGCCCCAGCAGCTGGTGGCCCTCTGCGGCGGCAGGGCGGCGGGCACGGTGGCCCTTTGGTGCAACGACTGCAAGACCCGGCAGGACCTCACCCCCTGGATGGCGGTGCTGTACGTGGCGGACGAGTTCCGGGGCCGCCGGATCGGCCAGGCGCTCCAGCGGGCCAGCATCGAGGCCGCCCGGGCCCTGGGCCGCTACGACTGGATCTATCTGATCACCGAGCTGGACAACTACTACGAAAAAACCGGCTGGGAATTTGTGGGCGACGCCCCGGTGGGCCACGGACACACAGAGAAGATCTACCGGTATCCCCTGCGGTAATCCCCAAAAGGCAAGCGCCTGACCCCGGCCGGGGTCAGGCGCTTTTTTCACGGATTCAGCTCTGGGCCTGGGCCTCCACGTAGGCGGTGAAGGCCGTTTCACCGGCGTCGGCGTTCTCGGCGATCAGGTAGAAGGCATAGCCGTTTTCCACCAGGATCCGGGCATCCTCCACCTTGGGCAGGTTCTGGGACAGATACCAGGAGAAGGTGTCGTGCTGAGCCTGGCGGTGGGCCTCCAGGGCGGCCTTCACGGCCTCCTCGTCGGCGCCCTCGGCCAGCTTGCCGATCACCAGAGTGTCGGGGGTGGTGTTCATGGAGGTGAAGGCGATGAGCTGCTCAAAGGAGCCCTCGGGCAGCTGGAAGGCCTGCTCGGCCTCGCTGCCCTCGGTGCGCATGGCGTAGGCCATGCCGCTGTCCTCCATGATCTGGTAGGCGGCCTTCACCATGGGGTCGTTGTTGGGGGTGGTGATGTCGATGCGGTTTACGGACAGCTCGGGGTTCAGGTTCACCGTGTAGCCCTCCCAGCCGTCGAACACGTCGGCGGAGACAAAGGTGACGCCGTCCACCACGGCCACGGCGTCCACCTCTACGGGCTCGTCGTTGACGGAGACGCTGCTGTCGGCGAAGGACACGGTGATCCGGTTGTCACCGAAATAGAACCAGCTCTCGTTGTTCTCCTCGTCCCAGTAGGCGGAGCCGTGGTCGGCCTCAGCCAGCAGCCGCAGGGGAAGCAGCTTCTCCCCCGGGGCACCGGGGATGCCGGTGAGGTCCAGGGTCTCGCCGTTGAGCACCAGGGTGGCGCCGTAGCCGGTGTCGGCAGGAGTCTCCACCGTCTCCGGCAGGGCCTCCTCCGCCGCCAGGGCGGGCAGGGTCATGGAGCCGGCCAGGGCCAGCGTCAGGGCAAGGGTACCGATTTTTTTCATTTCCATTCTCCTTTGTGTGTTTGGGGTAGCAGGCTGTTAGACGGCGCCGGCGGGAAAAAGTTCCCGGTTTTTCAAATTATTTTGCCACCGGCGCGAAGGAGCCCCCCACCAGGGCGCACAGCGCCGCGGGGGAGAGCTCCACCTGGGCGCCGATCTTCCCGGCGCTGACCACGATAGTATCCAGGCTTTCCACGCTCTCATCCAGCACGGTGGGAAACTGCTTCTTCATTCCCAGGGGGGAGCAGCCCCCGTGGACGTAGCCGGTGAGGGGGAGCAGCCTGGCCTGGGGCAGCATGGCGATGGACTTCTCCCCCGCCGCCCGGGCCGCCGCCTTGAGATCCAGTTCCCGCTGGACGGGGATGACGAACACGTAGTACTGCTTGCTGCCCCCCTGGGTCACCAGGGTCTTGCACACCGCCGCCGGGTCCCGGCCGATGAGGGCCGCCACGCTCACCCCGTCCACCGCCCCGCCGGGGTGGGCGTAGTGGTGGGGGGTGTAGGGCACCTTCCTCTGGTCCAGCAGGCGCATCACATTGGTCTTTTCTTCGCGCATAGCCGCATGTCTCCCATCGCTTGGTGTAGATTCAGGGCCATCATACTACAAAACCGGGGCGGGCGCAATGCCCCCCCGGGTCCCGTCACGCCCGCCGGAACACGTGGATGCGGAAGGAGGCCCGCACCCGCAGGCCGTCCAGGGTGGCCAGCCGCGCCGCCCCCGCCTTGGGCGTTTTCCAGTAGTAGGGGGTCATCTGGAACAGGTCGCGGAGGTCCTCCCCCGGCACGTCCAGCGCGGCCTCCACCGGCACCACGGCCTCATAGGAAAACCCCTCGTAGGGGATGTTCTCCTCCTTGTTGGGGTAGGGGCGGTCGTAGAGCACCTGCTTCAGCTCCCACAGGTGCTCCGCCCCCGGCACCACATAGAGGAAAACCCCGCCGGGGCGGAGCACCCGCCGGAATTCCTCCAGGGCCAGGGGGGAGAAGCAGTTAAGCAGCAGCCCCGCCGAGGCGTCCCCCAGGGGCAGGTGGTACACCGAGGCCACGGCGAACTCCGCCCCGGGCGCCCGGCGGGCGGCCAGGCGCACCGACGGCCGGGACAGGTCCACCCCTGCCAGCCGGGGGCGGTCCAGGGCCTCCCACAGCCCGGCGGTGTAGTACCCCTCCCCGCAGCCGGAGTCCAGCACCCCCTCCTCCGGTCCGGCGTACTCCCGGGCCAGGGCGCACAGCGCCTCCCGCAGGGGGGCGTAGTAGCCCTTGGACAAAAAGCGGCTCCTGGCGGCGGCCATGCCCCTGTCGTCGCCGGGGTCCTTGGCGTGCTTCCGGTTGGCGGGCAGCAGGTGGACATACCCCTCCCGGGCGATGTCAAAGCTGTGGCCGTTGGGGCAGGCGTAGGCCCGCTCCCCCCGCTCCAGGGGGCCGCCGCAGTGGGGGCAGGCAAACAGGCTGTTCATGTCGGCTCCCCCTCCCGGCCGTGCCAGGGGCAGGTGACCAGGTGGTCGTTGATCAGTCCCGCCCCCTGGAGATAGGAGTACACGATCACCGGCCCCACGAAGCGGAAGCCCCGCTTCTTCAGGTCGGCGCTCACCCGCCGGGACAGGTCGTCCTGGGCGGGCATGTCCTCCGCCCGCTCCAGCCTGTGGTCCACCGGCACGCCGTCCACCCAGTGCCACAGGTAGTCGGCAAAGCTGCCCCACTCGGCCTGTACCCGCAAAAAGGCCTGGGCGTTGGTGACGGCGCACCGGGCCTTGCTCTTATTTTTAATGACCCCCGGCGCGGCCAGGGCGGCGGCAATCTCCGCCTCCCCCCAGTTCGCCAGCACCGCCGGGTCGAACCCGGCGAAGGCCGCCCGCAGGGCCGCCCGCCGCTCCAGGATCAGCCGCCAGGTCAGCCCGGCCTGGAAGCCCTCCAGCTCCAGCAGCTCGAACAGGGCCTTGTCGTCCCGGCAGGGCCGGCACCACTCGTTGTCATGGTAGGCGGCCTCGTGTTCTGATTTGGCCCAGGGGCAGCGTCTCGTCTCGTCCACGGCTTTGCGCCTCCTCGCGTGTTCTTGATGCGATCTATTACACCACAAACCGGCGGACTTGTCCAATTTTTCTCTCGGGCTTGTCTGAAAATTGGCGATGTGCCCAGCGGCGAGGGATTCGGGGCCGCCGGCAGGCAGTTTTTTCGCAGGAATCCTGGCGGATTTCGAGGAAAAATTGCGCCGTCCGGGGGACAAGGGGCCCGCCGATTGGGCATGTTGACATTTTTCAAACAAGCCCTGGCCCCCGCGTGGAATCTATGGTATAATGCGCTCCGCATGGGAATTTCCCGCTTTGATCAATGTGAAGGAGTACGACATGATTACAGTTTCCGACCTGGGCCTGGCCTACAGCGGCCAGCCCCTCTTTTCCCACGTAGACCTCCAGTTTACCAAGGGCAACTGCTACGGCATCATCGGCGCCAACGGCGCCGGCAAGTCCACCTTCCTGAAAATCCTCTCCGGGGAGCTGGAGCCCACCTCCGGCGAGGTCTCCATCCTGCCCAAGACCCGCATGTCGGTGCTCAGGCAGGACCAGAACGCCTACAACGACTACAACATAATGGACACCGTCATCATGGGCAACCAGCGGCTCTACGACTGCGGCCGCGAGAAGGACGCCCTCTATGAAAAAGAGGAGATGACGGAGGAGGACGGCATCCGGGCCTGCGAGCTGGAGGAGGAGTACGCCGAGCTGGGCGGCTGGGAGGCGGAGAGTGACGCCTCCCGCATCCTCCAGGGCCTGGGCGTGGGCACCGAGTACCACCAGAGCGCCATGGCCACCCTGGACCCCCGGCTGAAGGTGAAGGTGCTGCTGGCCCAGGCCCTGTTCGGCAATCCGGACATCCTGCTGCTGGACGAGCCCACCAACAACCTGGACATCAACGCCGTCAACTGGCTGGAGGACTTCCTGCTGGACTTTGAGGGCACCGTGATCGTGGTGAGCCACGACCGGCACTTCCTCAACACCATCTGCACCCACATCGTGGACATCGACTACAACAAGATCAAGATGTATGTGGGCAACTACGACTTCTGGTACGACGCCTCCCAGCTGATGCAGAACCTGATGAAGAACCAGAACAAGAAGAACGAGGAGAAGGCCCAGGAGCTGAAGGAGTTCATCTCCCGCTTCTCCGCCAACAAGTCCAAGTCCAAGCAGGCCACCGCCCGGCGCAAGCTGCTGGAGAAGATCACCCTGGAGGAGATCCCCGCCTCCTCCCGCCGCTACCCCTGGGTGGCCTTCTCCCCCGACCGGGAGGTGGGCAAGGACATCCTGTTCGTCACCGACGTGTCCAAGACCATCGACGGGGTGAAGGTGCTGGACAAGGTGAGCTTCATCGTGGGCCACGGGGACAAGATCGCCTTCGTGGGCGACAACGAGAACGCCCACACCGCCCTGTTCCAGATCCTCACCGGCGAGCTGGAGCCCGACGAGGGCACCGTCAAGTGGGGCCAGACCGCCACCTTCTCCTACTTCCCCAAGGACAACACCGAATTTTTCAAGGACTGCGACGACAACCTGGTGGAGTGGCTGCGCCAGTGGTCCACCGACCCCCACGAGGCCTATCTCAGGGGCTTCCTGGGCCGGATGCTCTTTTCCGGCGACGAGGTGTACAAGCCGGTGAAGGTGCTCTCCGGCGGGGAGAAGGTGCGGTGCATGCTCTCCCGCATGATGCTCTCGGGGGCCAACGTGCTGCTGCTGGACCAGCCCACCAACCACCTGGATCTGGAGTCCATCGCCGCCCTGAACAACGGCCTGGAGGCCGTCAAGTGCAACGTGCTGGTGGCCTCCCACGACCACCAGCTCATCCAGACCGTGTGCAACCGGGTCTTTGACTTCACCCCCGAGGGGCAGCTCATCGACCGGAGGATGACCTACGACGAGTATCTGGAGAGCCAGAACGCCGCGCAGGGCTGAACATCCCCCCAGGCGGGGCCGTCCCAGGCCGGGACAGCCCCGCCTGTTCTCTGTCCCGCCCGCCGCCATGGCCGCGCCGCCGAATTTATTTGCCCCCCGCGGAGGGGGCATGCTATACTATAGGGGAAGCTACACTCAAACGCAAAGGACTGCGATACATGGACAAACTGGTTATCGGCATCCTGGCCCACGTGGACGCGGGCAAGACCACCCTGTCCGAGGGGCTGCTCTACACCTGCGGCCGGCTGAAAAGGCTGGGACGGGTGGACCACGGGGACGCCTTCCTGGACACCGACCCCATGGAGCGGGAGCGGGGGATCACCATCTTCTCCAAGCAGGCCATCCTCCCCCTGGAGGGGGCGGAGCTCACCCTGCTGGACACCCCCGGCCACGCCGACTTCTCCGCCGAGATGGAGCGCACCCTCCAGGTGCTGGACTGCGCCATTCTGGTCATCAGCGGCTCCGACGGGGTGCAGGGGCACACCCACACCCTTTGGAAGCTGCTGGAGCGGTACGGGGTGCCCACCTTCCTCTTTGTGAACAAGATGGATCTGGCCGGCGCGGACAGGGACGGGCTGCTCTCCGAGCTGAAGAGCAGGCTGGACGAGGGGTGCGTGGACTTTGCCGCCCCGGCGGAGCAGGTGTGGGAGCAGGCCGCCGTCTGCGACGAGGACGCGCTGGAGCGCTACCTGGAGGACAATTCCCTGGACGACCATACCCTCACCGCCCTGATCGCCCGGCGGAAGCTGTTCCCCTGCTGGTTCGGCTCGGCTTTGAAGCTGGAGGGGGTGGCGGAGTTCCTCCAGGGCCTGGTCCGCTACGCCCCCCGGCCCCCCTACGGCCCCGAATTCGCCGCGCGGGTGTTCAAGATCTCCCGGGACAGCCAGGGGGCGCGGCTGACCTGGATGAAGATCACCGGCGGCTCCCTGAAGGTCAAGGCCCTCCTGTCCGGCCCCGGCTGGGAGGAGAAGGCGGACCAGCTCCGCGTCTACTCCGGCGCCAAGTTCCAGGCGGTGGACGAGGCGGAGGCGGGGACGGTGTGCGCCGTCACCGGCCTGAGCCGCACCTCGGCGGGGGAGGGCCTGGGGGCGGAGGCGGAGGCTCTCCCCCCCGCCCTGGAGCCGGTGCTCACCTACCGGGTGATTCTCCCCGCCGGGCAGGACCCCCACACCGCCCTGCAGAAGCTGAGGCAGCTGGAGGAGGAGGACCCCCAGCTCCACCTGGTTTGGAACGAGCGGCTGGGGGAGCTCCACGTGCAGCTCATGGGGGAGGTGCAGCTGGAGATCCTCCAGCGCCTGATCGCCGAGCGCTTCGGCATGGAGGTGGCCTTCGGCCAGGGGGGCATCGTCTACCGGGAGACCATCGCCGGGGCGGTGGAGGGGGTGGGCCACTACGAGCCCCTGCGCCACTACGCCGAGGTGCACCTGCTGATGGAGCCGCTGCCCCGGGGCAGCGGCCTGGTGCTCGCCTCCGCCTGTCCCCAGGACATGCTGGACATCAACTGGCAGCGGCTGGTGCTCACCCACCTGGCGGAGCGGTCCCACCCCGGGGTGCTCACCGGCTCGCCCATCACCGACATGAAGCTCACCCTGGTGGCTGGCCGGGCCCACCAGAAGCACACCGAGGGGGGCGACTTCCGGCAGGCCACCTACCGGGCGGTGCGGCAGGGCCTCATGGAGGCGGAGAGCATCCTGCTGGAGCCCTGGTACAGCTTCCGGCTGGAGGTGCCCGCCGGGCAGGTGGGCCGGGCCCTGTCCGACCTGCAGCGGATGCACGGGCAGGCGGACCCGCCGGAGACCGAGGGGGACATGGCGGTGCTCACCGGCTCCGCCCCGGTGGAGGGGCTGCGGGACTACGGCCGGGAGGTGGCCGCCTACACCCGGGGCCGCGGGCGGCTTTCCTGCACCGGCGGGGGGTACGCCCCCTGCCACAACCAGGACCAGGTGGTGGCCTCTATCGGCTACGACCCGGAGCGGGACGTGGAGAACCCCGCCGGCTCGGTGTTCTGCGCCCACGGGGCGGGGTACAACGTGAAGTGGGACGAGGTGAAGGCCCACGCCCACGTGGACAGCGGCCTGCGCCTGGGGGAGGCGCCTCCCCCGGAGGAGGAGGCCGCCCCCGCCCGGCCCCGGGCCTCCTCCTATGCCGGGTCGCTGGAGCAGGACAAGGAGCTCCAGGCCATCTTCGAGCGCACCTACGGCAAGGTGAGCCGGAACGCCTTCCGCCCCCAGCCCCGTCCCGCCCGCACCAGCCTGGACGACCGGAAATACAGCATCCAGGCCCAGGACCGGGGGCCGGAGTACCTGCTGGTGGACGGGTACAACATCGTCTTTGCCTGGGACGAGCTGAAGGAAGCGGCCCAGGAGAACCTGGACGCGGCCCGGCAGCTGCTGATGGACATTTTAAGCAACTACCAGGGCTTTAAAAAGAACGTTGTGATCCTGGTGTTTGACGCCTACAGGGTGCCCCGGGGGGTGCGGGACGTGTCCCGCTACCACAACATCTACGTGGTGTACACCAAGGAGGCGGAGACGGCGGACGCCTACATTGAGCGGGCCACCTATGAGATCGGGAGGCACCACCGGGTGCGGGTGGCCACCTCCGACGGGGCGGAGCAGCTGATCATCCTGGGCCACGGGGCCCTGCGCCTGTCCGCCTCCACCTTCAGGGCGGAGGTGGAGCAGGTCACCGGCCAGATTGCCGCCATCCTCAAGGCCAACAACCGCGCCGCCCCCTCCAAGGCGGTGGCCGCCGCCCTGGAGAGGGCGAAGCAGAAGCAGGAGGACCAGCCATGATCCCCATGGAAATCATCGCCCGCATCCGCAGCGACTTCCCCACCAAGTTCGGCATACCCCGGCAGAGCGGCCTGGTGGAGGAGCTGCGGGCCACCGTGGTCTTTGAGCCGGAGTACCGCAATCCCGACGCCCTGCGGGGGCTGGAGGGCTTCTCCCACCTGTGGCTCATCTGGCACTTCTCGGAGGCGGTGCGGCAGGGGTGGTCCCCCACCGTCCGGCCCCCCCGCCTGGGCGGGAATACCCGCATGGGGGTGTTCGCCACCCGCTCCCCCTTCCGGCCCAACCCCATCGGCCTGTCCTGCGTGCGCCTGCTGGGGGTGGAGCGGGACCCCGCCCTGGGCCACGTGCTGGTGGTGGCGGGGGCGGATCTCATGGACGGCACCCCCATCCTGGACATCAAGCCCTATCTCCGCTACGGCGACTGCCGCCCGGAGGCCAGCGGCGGCTTCACCGGCAATACCGGCGGGGACACCCTGTCGGTGGACTTCCCGCCGGCGCTGCTGGAGCGGGTGCCGGCGGACAAGCGCGCCGCCCTCACCGGCGTGCTCGCCCGGGACCCCCGCCCCCCCTATCAGCACGACCCGCAGCGGGTGTACGGTCTGGACTTCGCCGGGGTCAACGTACGCTTCACCGTGGACGGGGACACCCTCACCGTCCGGTCGGTGGAGCCCCTGTAAACACGCGGAGCAGCCCGTACCCGGAAACCGGGGACGGGCTGCTCTGTCTCCTGTCTACCCCTCCGCCTCCAGCAGGAAGGTGACGGGCCGCAGGCCGTCGGTACAGCACACCACGTTGACCCCCTCCCGCCGCTGCCAGGGGGTGTAGCTGGCCCCCAGGGCCAGGGCGTTGACACTGTGGTAGATGTCCGCCCACGCCCAGGGGCAGAAGCCCTCCGGCATCTCCGCCCCGCCGGTGTAGCGGAACACGTCCCCCTCCCGGAAGAAGTCGCAGACGCACTCCTCCGGCGGCTCGGACAGGTGCGCCCGGATCAGATCGGGGTAAAAGCCCTTGCGCAGCACGGTGATTCTGACTGGTCTCATGGGGCAAGCTCCTTTCTCTCCTCTGGCTCCTCCGTCTGAAATTCCGTCATCGTCCCCCAGTACCGCTTGGGCATCTGGGTCATGCGGCACCTGGGGTTGTACCGCTCGGCGATGGCGATGGTGTCGTAGAACCGCCGCCACAGCCGGCGGTATTGCCGCTCCGCCTCCCCCGGCGCGCCGGGGCGGAAGTCCTCCGCCGGGGCGATGGCCCATTTTCCCGGCCGGTGGAGCAGGACCTCCCGGTGGGTGCGGTCGTGGAGGACGAAGTCCTCGCCGGGGTAGCGGGCGCAGAAGTGGGGCCGCAGCAGGGGGAGCACCCGGTTCTTGGGTTCAATCTCCCCCACCAGCACCCCGTCGACCTCGGAGAAGCGGGTGAAGCCCTTGAGCAGGTGGGCCTCCCCGGTCAGGTGCCCCACCGCCTTCCACACCGCGGCCACCCGCTCGTCGGCCAGGCCCCGGGTGAACCCTGGCCCCAGCTGGTAGCCCAGCCGGAGGAAGCGCCACAGGTGGAGCTCCTTCTCCTCCAGGCAGGTGAGAAAGCCCTGTACCGCCAGACGCTTCCCCTCCGCCCCCAGCTTTTTGTCCAGGGACTGGTATACCCGCCGGGCCTTGGCCTGGTCTGTCCCGATGCGCCGCTCCGGCCACAGGGTGAGCCGCCCGTCCTCCGGGGTGGAGAAGCTCATGGGCTCCTCCCGGTGGGCGTAGCTGTCAAACACGCAGGTGAGGAACCCGGCGAAGCTGCCGTCATACAGATAGGATACCTGTGTCCACCCCACCTCTAAACACCTCCGGTAATTGACAATTGATAATTGAGAATGAGGGAGCGTGTCGACGCCCTGCGCGGATCATCTGAACCTACCGGGGCCTCGTCCCCGGAAATTATCAATTATCAATTATCCATTCTCAATTATCAATTAAACAGGGACAGCTGCTCCGGCTCATGGCCCGCCAGGGCGGGCCTCTCCAGGGCCACCAGGTGGCGGAGCACCCCGTCGGGGTTCACCCGCAGGCCCTCCAGCATTTTCCCGGAGCAGGTGAGGAAGTACTGGGCCCGCTTGAGCACCACCCCCAGGGTTTTGAGGCCCGAGAAGGTGAGCGGGCCCACCCGCCGGGCGGTGAGGATGCGCCGGGCGGAGCGCACCCCGATGCCGGGCACCCGCAGCAATTCCTCGTAGTCCGCCCGGTTGACCTCCACCGGGAAGAAGTCCAGGTGGCGCAGGGCCCAGGAGCACTTGGGGTCCACCCGGGGGTCGAAATTGGGCGCCCCGTCGTCCAGCAGCTCCTCCGCCCGGAAGTGGTAGAACCGCAGCAGCCAGTCCGCCTGGTACAGCCGGTGCTCCCGCAGCAGGGGCGGCTTGAACTCCGCCCGGGCGGGGAGGAGGGCGCTGTCCGACACCGGCACATAGGCGGAGTAGAACACCCGCTTGAGCTGATACTTGTCATAGAGGGCCTGGGCGAGGGTGAGGATGTGCCTGTCGCTCTCCGGGGTGGCGCCGATGACCATCTGGGTGGACTGGCCCGCCGGGGCGAACCGGGGGGCGTGGCGGTATTGGGCCAGCTCGCCGCGGCTCTCCCGGATGCCGTCCCGGATCTGGGCCATGGGGGCCAGGATGGCCCCCTTCCCCTTGTCGGGGCACAGGCGGTTGAGGCTCTCCTCACTGGGCAGCTCGATGTTGACGCTCAGCCGGTCGGCCAGCAGCCCCAGCCGGCGGGTGAGCAGGGGGTCGGCCCCGGGGATGGCCTTGGCGTGGATGTAGCCGGCAAAGCCGTACCCCTCCCGCAGGAGGCGGAGGGTCTCGATCATCCCCTCGGTGGTGCGGTCGGGGCCGCCCCACACGGCGGAGGAGAGGAACAGCCCCTCGATGTAGTTGCGCCGGTAGAAGGCGATGGTGAGCTCCGCCAGCTCCCGGGGGGTGAAGGCGGCCCGGGGCAGGTCGTTGGACCGGCGGTTGACGCAGTAAGCGCAGTCGTAGGCGCAGTGGTTGGTCATCAGCACCTTCAGCAGGGTGACGCACCGGCCGTCGGCGGAGAAGGTGTGGCAGCAGCCGGCGGCCATGGTGCTGCCCAGCCCGCCGGGCCGGGCGGAGCGGTCCAGCCCGCTGGAGGTGCAGGCCGCGTCGTACTTGGCCGCGTCGGCCAGGATGGTCAGCTTGTCCAGCAGCTCCACGCCGCTCCCCCCTTCCGTTTCCTCCATTATAACTCGAACATGTGTTCTGATCAAGGGACAGGAATTGGAAAAAAACGTCTCCCAAAGGAGCCAAAAGGCCCCCGGAGCCTCTTGGCTCCGGGGGCTTTTTGGCGGAGGATTACTCCCCCATATAGGAGAAGTGCATGTAGTCGTGGTAGCCCTCGGCGTCGTCGCTGCTGTAGGCCCAGGCGTCGCCGCCCCAGCTCCACCCGTGCTCGGCGAAGATGCGCACCACGGAGGAGTCCGGGGAGATGGAGTAGGGGTTGGTCTCCGGCTCCCAGCAGCTGCCCGCCAGGATCTGCCCGTCCCGGATCTGGTAGTTCTCGTTGGCGTTGATGTCGATGGCGGTGCCGCAGTTGTGCTCGCCGGTGGCGGTGTCCCCCCGCCAGGCGTAGCCGCCGATGTCGCGGATGGGGAACTGCTCCGGGTCGTTGTAGATCTCGGTAAAAATGTCCACCACGTCGTCGGCGATGGCGCTGTGCACCGTCAGGCTCATGGTGGAGGCCGCCTTCTGCCCGTCGTAGAGCTTCCACACCGGCACCACAACGGTGGTCATGGCCGCCTCGGCCTCGGCCCGGTCCGCGAAGCGCCGCTTGTTCTGGTCGCCGAACAGCAGCAGGCACTTGCGGGGGTTCTCCCCCTGGTAGGTGAGCCAGAAGTCCTGGAGGTAGTAGTCCTCCCAGGTGGCCGTCCCCTGCTCCATGCTCTCCCAGAACTGCTCCTCCCGGATCTCCGCCTCGCTCATGGGCTGGTAGGAGAGGGTATAGGTGTCACAGAAGCTGCTGACCTGCTCCACCGCCTGCTCGCCGTAGCGGTAGTAGCCCACGTCCACGCCGTACACCGCGCTGTACAGGCTGTCCCCCACGGCGGCGGTCAGCCGCTGGTCGGGCAGGATGGCCTCGCCGGTGTCCTGGTTCACAAAGCGGACGGTGACGGTCCTCTCCTCCCCCCGGCGGGACAGGTCCACCCGGTCCACCACCCGCACCAGCAGGGCCGCGGCCTCCGCCCGCTGGAGGATGTCGGTACAGCCGAAGGAGCCGTCGGCCTTGCCGGTGACCACCTGCTGCTGCGCCAGCTGGGCCACCGCCGCCTGGTGGACGGCATCCATCTGCCCCCAGTCGGTGAATTCCGCGGGGTCGGCGGGGGACTGCCCGGTCCACCCGGACCCATCCCCGTCTGGCAGGGCCCGGGCCAGGAGGACGGCGGCGTCCTGCCGGCTCACCGGCTGGGACAGGGCGGCGGCGGTGACGGGCAGGCCGTCCTCCGCCCGCAGCAGCCCGGCGATGGAGGCGGCGCTGTACCCCGCCTGGTCCCAGCTCTGCCCGGCGGCGACGGCCTGGGCATAGGTGTCGGGGGCGAACGTGCGGGCCGCCATGGTCAAAAACTGCCCCCAGCTCAGGGTTCCGGCGGGGTGGATGGCGCCGTCCCCGCTCCCCTGGAGGATGCCCAGCCCCACGGCCTCGGTCATGGCCTCGTAGGCCCAGTGGCTCTCCGGCAGGTCGGTGAACTCCGCCGCCCGGGCGGGGACCGCCAGGGGGACGGCCAGCAGCCCCGCCGCCAGCAGGGCGCCGACGCTTTGTCTCAGGTGCATGGCTCTCTGTCTCTCCTTTTGTCTCAAGTCTCTCTCCTCCGCCGGGCCTCCGCCCGGCGCGGCAAATCCGCTCTTAGTGTAGCACTCTGCACACCGTTTTGCAACAAAATCCGGGTAATTTTGGGCAAAAAAGCGGAGGGCGCCGCGGTGCGGCGCCCTCCGGCGGCGGAGCTGGATTTACTTGACGCGGTAGAGATAGCCCGCCTTGCGGGGGGCGGCCTCCGGCTTGGCCCCCTCCCGGTAGCCCAGGGCCACGTGGCCCACGCCCTCGTACTCCCCCTCGACGCCCCACTGCCGCAGCAGCTCCCTGCCCTCGTCGCGCTCAAACTCCTCCCGGGCCCGGTGAATCCAGCAGGCCCCCAGGCCCGCCGCCTCGGCGGCGTTGAGCAGGTTGTCCATGACGCAGCAGCCGTCGTAGACGCCCACGGGAGAGCCCTTCTCCGCCAGTACGATGAGCACCGTGGGGGCGCCGTAGAAGGGGTCGGACTCCGGGTTGCCCATGATCTCGGCATTCATCCCGCGCAGCTGTTCAATGGTCTCCGGGTTCTGCACCGCCACGATGATGGCGGACTGCCTGCCGCCGGCGGAGGGGGCGTAGGTGCCCGCCTCCAGCACCGCGTCCAGCTCGGCGTCGGTGATCTGCTCCGGCCGGTAACTGCGGCAGCTGCGCCGCTCCCGGAAAACCTTCAAGGCCTCGTTGTTCATGCTCTGGTCCTTCCTTTCGCCGGGGCGGCTTGCCGGCTCGGCCTGGCCGCCCGTACCGTATATGTCCCTATTGTACCCCAGGCGGCGAAAAAAGGAAAGCCCGCTTTTGTCACGCCTCTGCCAGGCACAGCGGCGGGCCGGCCAGGGGAATCACCCGGTCGCACAGGGCCAGGAGCTCCGCCTCGTGGCTGGACAGGACCACCGGCACCCCCAGCGCCCGCACCCGCTCCAGGATGCGCCCGGCCCGCCCGGCGTCCACGCCGGCGAAGGGCTCGTCCAGCAGATAGAGCCCCCCGCCGCAGGCCAGAGCCCGGGCCAGGGCCAGCCGCCGGCCCATGCCGCCGGAGAGCTGCCCGGGGTACGCTTTCTCCTCCCCCTCCAGCTCCGCCAGCTCCAGCCAGCGGGGGGCCTCCCCCCGGCGGGCGCGGGGGAGCACGTCGGTGATGTGCTGCTCCACGGTGCGCCAGGGCAGCAGCCGGTTTTCCTGGAACAAAATGGTGGGCCGCTCCGGCACGGACACCGCCCCGCCCCGGGACGGCTGGAGCCCCGCCAGCACCCGCAGCAGGGTGGTCTTGCCGCAGCCGGAGGGGCCGGACAGGGCGGTGACCCCCGTCTCTGGCAGCGCCAGGGAGAAGCGGTTCAGCACCACCTTCTCTCCAAAACAGACCGTAATATTTTGGACGGATATCACGGCTTTGCCCCCCTTCCCAGCCGCCGGAGGGCGGCCCCCAGGGCCACCTCCAGCAGGAGGCTCAGGGCGATGACCACCGCCGTCCAGGCGAACACGTCGGGGGTCTCCAGGGTGATCTTGGCCCGGTAGAGCCGGGTGCCGATGGCCAGCCGGGGCTGGCACAGCACCTCGGCGGCCACCCCGGCCTTCCAGGCCAGGCCCAGGGCGGTGGCGCAGCCGCTGGCGAAGTAGGGCAGCACCGAGGGCACGTACACCAGCCGGAGGGTCTTTCCCCGGCCGAAGCGGTAGGCCCGGGCCGCCTCCAGCAGCAGGGGGTCGGTCTCCCCGATGCCCCTGCCCACGTTGCCCCACACCACCGGCAGCACCATGAGGGCGGAGACGATGGCGGGCACCCACCCGGTGGAGGGGGCCCACAGTAGCACCAGCACGATGAAGGAGGCCACGGGGACGGCCCGGATCACCTTCACCGCCGGGCCCAGCAGCCACTCCGCCCAGGGGCAGGCGGCGGTGAGCACCGCCGCTGCCGTCCCCGCCGCGGCCCCCAGGGCGAAGCCGCCGAAGATGCGGCCCAGGCTGACGGCGGCGGCCTGCCAGAAGGCGGACTCCCCCATGAGGGTGACCAGCCGCTGTGCCACCAGTGTGGGGGCGGGCAGCAGCAGGTAGCCCCGCCCGGGCTGGTACACCGTGTCCACCCAGACCGCCGCCAGCTGCCATACCCCCAGCCAGAAGGCCAGGGGTATGACAACACGCAGGATTTTCCCCGCTGTTTGATTACGGAATGTAGTAGAAGTCCTCACCGGGGACCGAGCCTCCGATCGAAGTGGGGTCGGCGTCAAAGAGCACCTGGTAGTAGTCGGCGATGCCCCTCATATCCGCGCCGGTGATGCACACCATGCTGGCCTGGGGGATGGCGGCCTGGGCCACCGCCGCCTTGGGGACGATGCCGTACTGCTCGATGAGGGCGGCGGCCTCCTCCGGGCTGCTGTTGGCGTAGTCGATGGAGGCGGCGTACTCGTCCAGGATCCCGGGCACCAGCTCGCTGTTCTCCTCCAGCCACTCGGTGCGGGCCACCAGGCAGCCCATGGTGAAGGTGCCCTGGGCGCCGGCCTGGGTCCAGGCGTCGTTGAGGTCGATGGCGTCCCGCACGTCGCTGTTCTGCATCATGACGGTGGTGGCGGCGGGCACGGGCAGCATACACAGGTCGATGTCGCCGGAGGCCATGCGGGCGGTGAGCTCCTCACTGGCCAGCCACTGGATGTCCACGTCCTCGGCCGGGTCCAGGCCGTTTGCCTCCAGCAGGTAGTTGAGCACGTACTCCGGGTTGGAGCCCTGGCCGGTAGCGTAGAGGGTGCGGCCCTCCAGATCCGCCAGGCTGTCCACCGTATCGCCGTTCTCCAGGATGTGGAGCACCCCCAGGGTGTTGAGGGCCAGCAGCTTTATGCCGCCGCTGGTGCGGTTGTAGAGGGTGGCGGCCAGGTTGGTGGGGATGGCGGCGATGTCCAGCTCGCCGTTGGTCAGCCTGGGCACGATGTCGGTGGCAGGGTCGGAGCCCAGGGTCACCTCATAGCGCAGCAGGGTGCCCCCCTCATAGGTGCCGGCCTCCACCTGGGCAAATGCCTCGTCGTTGTCGGAGAGCATCTTGGCGGCCCCCATACCGGTGGGGCCGCTGAGTAGCCCCAGGCGGATGGTCTGGTAGGGGACCGTGGTCTCCGCGGGCGGGGTCTGGGTCTCCGCAGCGGGGGAGGCGCCCTCCGGCGCGGGGGTCTCCTCCGCCTTGGTCTGGGCGGAGCAGGCGGCCAGGCCCAGCGTCAGGGCCAGGCCCAGGGTCAGCGCGAGCAGTCTGCGTGTCATGGATTCCTCTTCCTTTCTGTCATTCTTCCAGCGCGGCGGGGTCGGGAATATAAAACCGCCTCCCCTCCCGGCGCACCGCGCCCCGCTCCTCCAGGGCGTCCAGCGCCCGGTAGAGGGAGGCGCGGCCCACCCCCAGCCGCCTGGCCAGGCCGGCGGCGGAGCAGTCCAGCTCCGCCCACTCCCCGTCCAGCCGGGAGAGCAGGTACTGTGCCACCTTCCGCTGGGCGCTGCCGGCGGTGAGGGCGTCGATCTTATTGCTGAGAAAGCGGATGCGCTCGGACAGGTAGGCCACATAGCTGCGGCCCACCGCTGGGAACCGGCCCATCAGCTCCTCCACCAGCGCCTGGGGCAGGAACAGCAGGCGGCAGGGGGCGCGGGCGGTGAGGGTGGTGGCGTAGTCCGGCCGGTCGTTGAACAGGGCGGCCGCCCCGAACAGCTCCCCCGGCCCCAGCACGCTTATGATCAGGGGGCCCTTGCTCACCTGGAGCTGCCCCTCCAGCACCACCCCAAGGCTCCGCTGGAAGCGGCGGGGGGTGTAGATCACCGCCCCCTTGGGGGCCGCCTGCCGCACGGCCCGGGGGTCGGCCAGGGCCAGCTCCACCGCCTCATCCGGCCCGTCCCGGAACAGGAAGGTGCCCTTCACCAGCTCCCGCTCGGCCCCGCAGTTCCCCTCCATCCCGGCGTCCGCCCCCAAACTGTCTCAAATGATACAGTTAGTGTACCACATCTCCGTCAAATGTCAACGGGCAGTTTCCCCAATCTGGCCGCAGGGGCATAGAATGGGGCAAACGCATAAGGAGGTATTCTGTTATGGCAGCATGCAGTGAACGGCAGGCCCAGGCCGCGGCGGCGGCCATCATCGCCCGGGGCCGGCAGATGGCCCTGGAGCGGCTGGAGCCCGCCGCACCGGAGACGGAGCCCATGAAGCGCTATCCCCACCCCATCCCCTGCGCGGCGGACTGCCCATCCGCGGCGGACGCGGGGGCCATGGACCGGATCCTGGAGGAGCTGGCCTGCCAGAACCAGCTGCTGCTGGATCTGCTGTCGGCGGTAAACGGCCTCACCGCCGCGGTGCTGGGCATACAGGGCAGGTGCAGCCCGGGAGATCTTACATAAATGTGAAGTTTGAAAACTCCCTCTTGTCAGATGCTGTCCCATTCGCTATACTAGGGGATGCTTGTTGACATAATTTTACCGCAGAGAGAAGGGGGCGCACGCCCGTGGCCCAAAGCCGACGCGTTTCCGGCCGCCGTGAACAGCCCAGACGGGGCCAGTCCCGCCGGGGGAGCAAAACAGTCCGCGTCTCTCCCGCCCGCCGGGCGTGGAGGATTCTTTACCGCATTCTGGTGGCGGTTTCCGCCGTCATTGTGGCGCTCTACTGCGCCTACCGCCTGGCCTCCAAAGAGCCGGAGCAGGCCCAGGGGCCGGAGCCCCCCGCCCAGGAGAACCCGGCGGGGAGCCTCTCCCCCGCCCAGTCCGCCGACCCGGGGCGGCAGCGGCGCCCGGGCACCTACACCTTCCTGCTGGCCGCCAGCGACCAGGCCAGCGGCAACGCCGACACCATCATGGTGGCCGCCTATGACACCGAGGCCCAGACGGTGGGCATCGTCTCCGTCCCCCGGGACACCCTGCTGGAGGGCGGGAAGATCAACTCGGTCTACCACAAGGGGCCGGAGGCCCTGGCAGAGACGGTCACCGACCTGCTGGGCGTACCCATCGACTACTATGTCACCGTGGATGTGGAGGGCTTCGTGGCCCTGGTGGATGAGCTGGGTGGCATCGACTTCGACGTGCCGGTGCGCATGTCCTACGACGACCCCACCCAGGACCTGCACATCCACTACGAGGCGGGGATGCAGCACCTGGACGGGGAGGACGTGCTCAAGGTGGCCCGGTGCCGCAACAACTCCGACGGCCCCGGCGCCTATCCCGACAACATCTACATGGCCTACCCCGACGGGGATATCGGCCGCACCCGCACCCAGCAGCAGCTCATCTCCGCCATCCTGAAAAAGGCCCTGTCCAACCCCCAGAAGCTCAACGCCTACATCGACCTGTTCCTGGAGTATGTGGACACCGACCTGGCGTTCGGCGAGGTGCTGTGGTTTGCCCAGCCCGCCCTGGGCCTGGACTTCTCCACCGGCTTCTCCAGCGCCACCCTGGCGGGGGAGAACGTGTACTACGTGGACAGCAGCGGCTACCGCTGGGGCTCCTGCTACCAGCTGGACCCGGAGGCCGCCCTGGAGATGGTGAACAGCCTCATCAACCCCTACGACGAGCCCATGACCACGGACGACCTGAACATCTTCCAGACGTGACAAAGCCCCCGGCCCGCTGTGCGGGCCGGGGGCTTCCTCTGGCCTTTGGGGGTCAGCGGGAGGCCATCCGCGCTCCCGCATACGCAGGATCTCGCAAAGCCTTGGCGGTTAAGCCATCCCATCCGTCCGCCGGCAGGGGCAGAGCGGACGGGCCACCCCCATTTTTTCGAAAAAGCGCGTTGTCAACGGCGGCCCTGTTTGGTATAATACCATACTGGGAAGGGGCGTCCAGCCCCTTCCCAAATACGACGAAAAGTGGAGAGATCGCACATGAACACGCGCTATGACGTGGCCATTCTGGGCTGCGGCGAGGCCGGGATCTTCGCCGGCTATGAGCTGATGCACCGCAGCCCCAACCTGAAGGTGGTCACCCTGGACCAGGGGGCCGACATCTATACCCGCAGCTGCCCCATCGTGGCCGGCAGGGTGAAGGAGTGCATCCACTGCAAGGTGTGCGACACCATGTGCGGCTTCGGCGGCGCCGGCGCCTTCTCCGACGGCAAGTACAACTTCACCACCGCCTTCGGCGGCTGGCTCACCGACTTCATGCCCAAGAAAGAGGTCATGGACCTCATCGACTATGTGGACTCCATCAACATGAAGCATGGGGCCACCGACCGGGTGTTCTCCACCGAAACGCCGGAGGCCCGCGCCCTGGAGAAGAAGGCGCTGGAGCACGACCTGCACCTGCTCCAGGCCCGGTGCAAGCACCTGGGCACCGAGAACAACCTGCGCATACTCCAGAGCATCTATGAGGAGGTGCGGCAGGGGGTGGAGTTCCGCTTCCGCACCCAGGTGGTGACCATCGAGAACCTGGGGAAGGAGGGCTACCGCCTCATCACCGCCGGCGGGGACCAGGTGGACTGCACCTGGCTCATCGCCGCCCCCGGCCGCTCCGGCGCGGAGTGGTTTGCCAACCAGTGCAAGGAGCTGGGGCTGGAGCTGCTCAACAACCAGGTGGACATCGGCGTGCGGGTGGAGCTGCCCGCCAAGGTGTTTGAGCACATCACCGACGTGGTGTACGAGTCCAAGCTGGTCTACCGCACCAAGCAGTACGGCGACCAGGTGCGCACCTTCTGCATGAACCCCTACGGCCACGTGGTGGCCGAGAACGTGGAGGGCATCAACACGGTGAACGGCCACTCCTACGCCGACCCCGCCCTCCAGAGCGAGAACACCAACTTCGCCCTGCTGGTGTCCAACCGCTTCAC
>CALWXU010000021.1 GCA_944385585.1 uncultured Flavonifractor sp. | reverse complement strand
CCGCAGAGGAAGCCCTGCACCGCCTGGCGCAGTTCCTCCAGCTGCTCCCGGTCAAAGACCCGCTCCCGGGCCACCAGCCCGGCGCGGAGGGCGAAGTCCTCCTTGGCGCCCTGGTAGTCATCCATGTAGTAGTGGCCGTTATTGACCCCTCTCCGGCCATAGCTCCGGGCCCAGGTAACAAACTGGGCCCCCAGCAGCGTCTCCGTCCCGGCCAGTACCGTGCCGTTGAACTCTGCCAGCACCTGGTAGCCGTCCGCCAGTCCCTCCGCCTTCAGCGGCGGGGCCGCCTCCAGAAGCGTCATGTAGTCCATCACCGTCCCCGCTGTTTCCGTGACCTGGGTCAGTGCGGCCTTTGCCCCGTCTGTGTCCACCCAGGCAGGGTCATAGCGGACGGCGCCGCGCTCCGTGACCCGGCACAGGATGCGGCCGTTCCAGTCCACCGGCAGCAGGCCGTCCTCCTCCATCGGCCGGGGCAGCAGCTCCCGCCGCCGCAGGGCGTGGGACAGCTCCTCAAAATAGGCTTCCTTAGTCATGTTCGTATTCCTCCTTTGGACTCAGCGCCCTTTTTCAATCATCATTTTGCGACTTTGTCTGAGAACTCCATCATGCCATCTTGTCCACGGAAAATCTATTCAGCAAACCGTGTGTCCTTTTTGGCAGGGACGATAAAGCCGGGCTGCGCTGCCACACACTTCCAGGGGTATAACAAAAACGCCTTTTTTGAATTTGCCGGGCAACAAAAAAGCGCCGGCCTGATGGTTGACGAAACCAACAAACCGGCGCACTGTTTTTTGTATATCATTTTTTCGGATTTCTGCGCCCCGGATGTGTTCAAATAGGGCGCTGATCCCTATCGGAGCTCGGAAACTGAGGCAATTCAGGGGCAGGCCCTTCCGATGCCCCTGAATACCGCGAAAATATCTTTTTTTCAAAACGTAAATTTTAGAAAAATAAAAAAGCCACACCCTCTGATACTCTAAGCGTTCCGCCCAAAATATCCAGATTGGTGTGGCTTTATGGTACGCCCGAAGGGACTCGAACCCCCAGCCTTCAGAACCGGAATCTGACGCTCTATCCAATTGCGCTACGGGCGCGTTTCTCAACGTGCCTGATTATTATAGCAGTTTTTTCTGGGTTTGTAAAGAGAAAATTTGTGTATCCCCCTTTGCTGTGCCGTCCATTATGTTTGACAAGCCTACGCACCGGGCGGGGCGTCTGCGCAAGGACAAAACCCCCCGCCCCGCGGCATGCCGCGGGGCGGGGCTGGCAGTGTTCAGGCCGGCCCGGAGGTATTGGGCGGCTGCCGGTTCTGCGGGCTGCACAGTCCGGAACAGGCGCAGCCTCCGCAGCTGTCCCCGCAGGAGCAGGAGTGCTTCCCGCGGCGGCGGTTCCAGATGCCCTTGCCCACGATGGCGGCAAAGACCGCCGCGATCAGCAGGCCGGCAAGAATGGTGGGAAGGTTCATAGGGGTCTCCTTTCCAAATGTGGGGGCGGGCGGGGCGCACGCCCCGCCCGCAGATGGGTTTACTTGTTGGCGGCGGCGGCCACGGAGAGGGTCAGGGTGTTCTCGTCGTACTTGTTCTTGCGGAACAGCATGTAGAGCAGGCCCGCGATGAGCACCACGGCCACCACGGTGCCCACGCCGAAGGACACCTCACCGGTGATGAGGCCGCCGATCTGGTAGACGATCAGGGAGATGATGTAAGCGAAGCCGCACATGTAGCCGATGGCGCCCAGGGTCCACTTCCAGTTGTTCATCTCCCGCTTGATGGCGCCCATGGCGGCGAAGCAGGGGGCGCACAGCAGGTTGAAGATCATGAAGGAGTAGGCGGAGATAGCGGTGAAGTCCGCGGCCACCAGGCCCCAGATCTCGTCGCCGTTCTCACTGAGCTCCCCGACGTAGTTGTAGAGCACGCCGAAGGTTGCCACCACGTTCTCCTTGGCGATGAGGCCGGTGAACACGGCCACGGTGGGCTTCCAGGTGCCGAAGCCCAGGGGCACGAAGATGAAGGAGATGGCGGAGCCGATGGCGGCCAGCACGGAGTTGTTCATGTCCTCCACCATGCCGAAGGCGCCGTTCTCCCAGCCGAAGCCCTGGAGGAACCACAGGATGATGGAGGAGGCCAGGATCACGGTGCCGGCCCGCTTGATGAAGGACCAGCCCCGCTCCCAGGTGGCCCGCAGCACGTTGCCGGCGGAGGGGATGTGGTAGGCGGGCAGCTCCATGACGAAGGGGGCCGGGTCGCCGGCGAAAGCCTTGGTCTTCTTGAGCATCACGCCGGAGATGACGATGGCGGCCACGCCGATGAAGTAGGCGGACACGGCCACAAAGCCGCTGCCGCCGAACAGGGCGCCGGCGATCAGGCCGATGATGGGCATCTTGGCGCCGCAGGGGATGAAGCAGGTGGTCATGACGGTCATGCGGCGGTCCCGCTCGCTCTCAATGGTGCGGGAGGCCATGACGCCGGGCACGCCGCAGCCGGTGCCCACCAGCATGGGGATAAAGCTCTTGCCGGACAGGCCGAACTTGCGGAAGATGCGATCCATGATGAAGGCGATGCGGGCCATGTAGCCGATGTCCTCCAGGATGGCCAGCAGGAAGAAGAGCACCAGCATCTGGGGCACAAAGCCCAGCACCGCGCCCACGCCGGCCAGGGCGCCGTCGCAGATGAGGCCGACGAGCACCTCGCTGACCCCCCAGCCCTCCAGGGCGGCCCGGGGGATGTCCACCAGCCAGGCGGTGCCCAGCACGTCGTTGGTCCAGTCGGTGAGGAAGGTGCCGAAGGGGCCCATGGCGATCCAGTACACCGCGAACATGACCACGGCGAAGATGGGCAGGGCCAGGATGCGGTTGGTCACCACCCGGTCGATCTTGTCGGATGTGCTCATGCTGTGGACGGCGGCCTTCTTTTTCACCGCCCTGTCCACCACCCCGCTGATGTAGGCATACCGCTGGTTGGTGATGATGCTCTCGGCGTCGTCGTCCAGCTCCCTCTCGCAGTCGGCGATGTGCCCCTCCAGATGGGCCTTCAGCTCGCCGGTCAGGTTCAGCTGGGCCATCACCTTGTCGTCCCGCTCAAACACCTTGATGGCGTACCAGCGCAGGTAGCGGTCGTCCACCAGCCCGGCGATGGACTCCTCGATGTGGGCGATGGCGTGCTCCACGCTGCCGGTGAACACGTGGGGCAGCTCCCCCGCCTTGTGGGCCCGGGCCAGGGCCACGGCCTTCTCGGCGGCCTCCATGCCGCCCTCCCCCTTCAGGGCGCTCATGCTCACCACGGTGCAGCCCAGGGCCTCCCCCAGCTTATTCAGGTCAATCTGGTCGCCGTTTTTGCGCACCAGGTCGATCATGTTCACCGCCACCACCACGGGCAGGCCCAGCTCAATCAGCTGGGTGGTTAAGTACAGGTTGCGCTCAATGTTGGTGCCGTCCACGATGTTGAGGATGGCGTCCGGCTTCTCACCCACCAGGTAGTTCCGGGCCACCACTTCCTCCAGGGTGTAGGGGGACAGGGAATAGATGCCGGGCAGGTCCTGGATCACCACATCCTTATGTCCCTTCAGCCTGCCCTCCTTCTTTTCCACCGTCACGCCGGGCCAGTTGCCTACGTACTGGTTGGAGCCGGTCAGGGCGTTGAACAGCGTCGTCTTGCCGCAGTTCGGGTTGCCCGCCAGCGCGATTTTCAGCTCCATACCTCTCAATCCCTTCCTTTCTCAAAAGTTAGAGCCAACTAATTTCTCCACATTTATTTTGCCGGAATTCACTTCCGGCAAAATACCCCGCGAAACGCCCCGTTTCGCGGGGGCCCCGAATTTACTCAAATCGTGCGAAGTGAATCCGCCCGATTTCAAGGTTTTGCCTGGCGGCAAAACGCTTGGTGCCGCAGCGACACATCCGCCGTGCGGATGTGAGGGGGGTATCGGCCCTGTTGTGCCGCCAGCGGCGGCGCGGCGGGGCCGTATCTAGGGTCGAATCTGCCGGGGGCAGGTTCGATAAGAATCAGGCGAAAGCCACCTTGCCTTCAGAAGAATTCCCCCCTAGACGACTTCGATCATCTCCGCATCGGCCTTGCGCACACTGAGCTCGTAGCCCCGCACATTCAGCTCCATGGGGTCGCCCAGGGGCGCCACCTTGCGCACGTGGATCTCCACGCCCTTGGTGATGCCCATGTCCATGATGCGGCGCTTCACCGCGCCCTCCCCGTGGAGGCGCACCACCGTCACGGTATCCCCTACCTTCGCGTCCCGCAGTGTATTCATCTTCTCTGCCCTCCCCTTAAAACATGATTCGATTGGCCATGGCCCTGTCCAGCGCGATGCGGCTGTCCTTCACCTGGAGGATCAGGTTCCCGCCCAGCTCGCTGACCACCGTGACCGCCTCGTCCACTACAAAGCCCAGCTCGGCCAGGTGCTGGCGCACCTCGTCCTTCCCGGTGATCTTGCGGATGACCACCGTCTCGCCCGGCTTTGCCATTGCCAGTGGCATCATAGGTCTGCCTCCCTTTTGATAGTTAGTTTAATCTAACTTTTGTCCCTGTATCAGTAGTTAGAATTTACTAACTCTTGGAACGAATTGAGTTTACTCCCGCTAACTCCGTTTGTCAAGGGCTGCAGTCAAATTTTTTCTCATTCCAGCAAAAACCCCGGCGCGGCGTCTGCCGTGCCGGGGAGAGCCGCCCTGCTACAGGGCCAGAAGCTGGGCCGCCACCACCGCCAGCAGCCCCACCACCGCGGCGGAGGCCGTCAGATCCGCCGCCAGGGCCAGGGAGAACCGCCTCCGGGGGCGCTCGGCATGGCCGGGCCGGGGAGGCGCCGCCTCCCGCCCCCTCTCTTCGGGGCGGGGCCGGCGGTAGTCGTCCAGATAGATGACCCTTTCCCCCTTCCCATGGGCCGCCGGTCGGCGGGGCACCACGGCGCAGTACACCGTCTCCCCGCCGCCGCTGGCCCGGCGGCCCTCCGCCGAGCCCTGCAGGGTGAGCCGCTTGGCGTCCAGGGTGCAGTAGATGGTTTCCATGCTGTTCCCTCCGATCTGTTCCAAATGACAGGGAGATCCTATCGCCTGTCCTGTCCCATAAACCGGATAATCAGGCGCCCCGCCCGCCGGTTTTTGCGGAAATAGAACTTTTGTTCGAGTGTAGTATACAACATTTGTTCGAGTTTGGCAAGGCGAAATTTCTCCCCCGGGCGGGAATTTTTCTCCGCCTGGGTT
This sequence comes from uncultured Flavonifractor sp., assembly GCA_944385585.1. Classification (GTDB taxonomy): domain Bacteria; phylum Bacillota; class Clostridia; order Oscillospirales; family Oscillospiraceae; genus Flavonifractor. The sequence goes on along the minus strand of CALWXU010000021.1, from coordinate 20,194 downwards.
TGCCAAGCGGGGAAAAATAGAGTATACTGTGTGTCAAGCCATTTTTGGAAGCCGTCGGAGGAGCGCGCCATGAGAGAGCTGGAGCTGTTAATTCCCACCCTGTTCGGGCTGGAGGGCCTGTGCGCAGAGGAGCTGCGGCGGCTGGGCCTGTCCGGGGTGCGGGCGGAGAACGGCCGGGTGCGCTGTCTGGCCGCGCCGGCGGACATCCCCCGGGTCAACCTGAACCTGCGCACCGGGGAGCGGGTGCTGCTGGTGGTGGGGGAGTTCCCCGCCCCCGACTTCGACGCCCTGTTCGAGGGGTGCCGCGCCCTGCCCTGGGAGGACTTCATCCCCAGGGACGGGGCCTTTCCGGTGAAGGGGCACAGCCTGAACTCCCGCCTCCGCTCGGTGCCAGCCTGCCAGTCCATTCTGAAAAAGGCGGCGGCATCCCGGCTGGGGGCAAAATACGGCGTGGACGCCCTGCCGGAGAGCGGGGCGCTCTGCCAGATCCAGTTCTCCATCCTGAAGGACCAGGCCGTCCTTATGCTGGACACCACCGGGCCGGGCCTCTACAAGCGGGGCTACCGGGCGGTGGGGGTGGCCGCACCGTTGCGGGAGACCCTGGCCGCCGCCATGGTGCTCCTGTCCCGCTACCGGGGGAAAGACCCCTTCTGCGACCCCTTCTGCGGCTCCGGCACCATCCCCATCGAGGCGGCGCTGATCGCCAAAAACCGGGCCCCCGGCCTGGGCCGCAGCTTTTCCGCCCAGAAGTGGCGGTGGCTGGACAGCGGCCTGTGGCTCCAGGCCGCCGACGAGGCCATGGACGGGGAGTACCACGGCAGCTACGACATCTGGGGCGGGGACATCGACCCCAGGGCGGTGGACATCGCCCGGTCCAACGCGGCCAAGGCGGAGGTGGAGGACACGGTGCGCTTCGACGTGGCGGACGCGGCCCGGTTCCGCCGGGACGCGCCCTACGGCCGGATCGTCACCAACCCGCCCTACGGGGAGCGGCTGTTGGAGAAACAGGCGGCGGAGGCGCTCTACCGCTCCTTCGGCGGCGCGGTGCGGGCCCTGCCCCCCGGCTGGCGGGTGAGCGTGCTGTCCTCCCACACGGAGTTTGAGCGCGCCTTCGGCCGCCCGGCGGACAGGAAGCGCAAGCTGTACAACGGCATGCTCAAGTGCGACCTGTTTCAATATGAAAAAAGGAGAGAGGAGGACCGCCCATGAGACGGACTGCGGGTGCCCGCGCCCTGGCGGGGCTGCTGACCCTGGCCCTGTGCGCCGCCCTGCTGGCCCTGCCCGCCGCCGCCGCGCCGGCGGGGGCCACGGTGTGGGGATACAGCGAGGGCCTGGCCCAGTGTGAGCTGAACGGCAAATGGGGCTTTGTGGACGTGAACCGGGACGTGGTGATCCCCCTCCAGTACGACAGCGTGGTGTCCTTTCGGCTGGGCATCGCGGCGGTGAACCTGAACGGCAAGCTGGGGGTCATCCGCCAGGACGGGGCCTACCTGATCCAGCCGGAGTACGACACCCTCATGCCCATCGATTGCGGCCTCTACCTGGCCCAGAAGGGGGCTGGCTGGGGCGTGGTGAGCATACTCCCCTTCCCCGACGGGCAGGGCGGCTCCACCAACGTGCTCTACGACCTGACCTACGACAGCGTCCGGGTGGCCGAGCAGGGGGGCACCCAGGTGCTCACCCTGACGGCGAAGGACGGCACGGTGACCAAGATCCCGGTCTACGACCTGCCCGCCATCCTGGCCGGGCGGGGGGTGCCCTCCGCCCAGTTCCCCCTGACCCGCAACAGGCTGCCCGCCTTCTCCGACGTGTCCCCCCGGGACTGGTACGCCCTTTGGGTGGACATCTCCTACAACGTGGGGCTCACCTCCGGCGTGGGGGGCGGCCGCTTCGCCCCGGAGCAGATCCTCACCGTGGCCGAGGCCCTCAAGCTGGCCGCCACGGTGGAGAGCCGCTACCGGGGGGACGAGTTCTATCAGCGCACCGATACGGGGGCCTATTGGTATCTGCCGGCGGTGGAGTACTGCGAATCCAATCGCATCATCCAGCCCGGCGCCTTCTCCCAGGAGGACTACGGCCGGCCCATCACCCGGCGGGAGGCGGCGGAGCTCTTCGCGGCCACCAGCCTGGCCCAGTCCCTGCCGGAGATCAACGACCTGGACCGGGTGCGCCGCTCGGTGCCGGACGTGCCCGCCGGCACCGCCGGCGCGGAGGCGGTCTATGCCCTGTATGCCAAGGGGATCCTCACCGGCGTGGACGGGGGGCTGACCTTCCACCCCGGCGGCACCTTCTCCCGGGCGGAGGCGGCGGCCATCGTCTCCCGGCTGGCCCGGGCGGAGCAGCGGGTGCTGCTCTGGGGTATGTGAGCATCAAAGCGAGAGAGGAGTGGGGCCATGCGCCACCTGTTTCTGCTCAACCCCCGGGCGGGGAAATATGACCGCACCCGGGAGGTGCGGGAGAAGGCCGGCGCCGCCCTGGCGGGGCGGGACGAGCCCTGGGAGGCGGCGGTGACGGAGTACCCCGGCCACGCCGCAGAGCTGGCCCGGGCCGCGGCGGAGACGGGGGAGCGCGTGCGCATCTACGCCTGCGGCGGGGACGGCACCCTCAACGAGTGCGCCGTGGGGGCGGCGGGCTTTGCCAACGCCGCCGTCACCCACTACCCCATGGGCTCCGGCAACGACTTTTTGCGCATGTTCGGCCCGGACGCCTGCCGGTTCTACGATTTCAAGGAGCTGCTGGACGCCCCCCAGGCCCCGCTGGACCTGATCGACTGCAACGGGCGCCTGGCCCTCAACGTGTGCTCCGTGGGCTTTGACGCCCGCATCGGCCTGGGGGCCAAGGACTTCAAAAATCTGCCCCTGGTATCCGGCACCATGGCCTACCAGCTCTCGGCGGTGCGCACCATCCTCCAGGGCATCCACCAGCCCTACCGGGTGTCCATCGACGGGGAGGCGCTGCCAGGAGAGGAGTTCACCCTGCTGTGCGCCTGCAACGGCCGGTACTACGGCGGCGGCTTCAACCCCAGCCGCACCGCCATGCCGGACGACGGCCTGCTGGACTTCGTGGTGATCCCCGCCGTGTCCCGGCTCACCGTCCTCGCCCTCATCGGCAAGTACGCCAAGGGGGGCGCCGGGGACATCGAGGGGGTGACCGTCCGCCGCGGGCGGGAGATGCGCGTCGCCTGCGGCCGGGTGAGCCGCATTAACCTGGACGGGGAGGAGCTGCTGGATTCTGAGCTCTCCATTACCGTGTCTGCTAAAAAAGTGAACTTTTTCTATCCCGCCGGCACCCATTGGGACCCAGCCCGGCGGAGCACAAACGGAAAATCGGAGAAAATCTCCGAAAAAATGAGTGTGGAGGAGAAAATCGAAGATAAGCGGGAATAATTCCGGAGCCATTTGGAAATTTAACAGAAAATTCAAAAATTAGGACTTGCGCAAATCCTGTTATGAGGGTATTATTATAAGCGGGTTAGCACTCCGGAGAAATGAGTGCTAACCCGCTGAATCGGTTTACAACAATTTTTTTCATACAAGGAGGAACCCATTATGAAACTCAAGCCCCTTGCTGACCGTGTGGTCATTAAGCTGGTGGAGGCAGAGGAGAAAACCAAGAGCGGCATCATCCTGACCGGCTCGGCCAAGGAGAAGCCCGAGGTGGCCGAGGTCATCGAGGTGGGCCCCGGCGGCATGGTGGACGGCAAGGAGATCACCATGACCGTGAAGAAGGGCGACAAGGTCATCACCAGCAAGTACTCCGGCACCGAGGTCAAGATCGACGGCGAGGAGTACACCATCGTGCGTCAGTCTGACATTCTCGCCATCGTCGAGTAAGGCCCCTCTGGGGGGGACTTCCTTCTGAAAATCAAGGTGGCTATCGCCTGATTTTCATCGAACCTGCCCCCGGCAGGTTCGACCCTAGATACGCACACGGCTCTGCCGTGTGCGATACCCCCCGGCGGCCCGCGGCAGCGCACTCGCTTCACTCGCACGTTTGCGGGCCGAGAAGTGATTTTCCGGCGTACATGCCGCTGGAAAATCGGATTGAAATCTGTTCGCCGCCAAGCGGTGAAGCAGGGGCGCGGCCCCTGCACCCCATTGAATGAACTTTCCTGAATTTTGGAGGTAATGCGTTATGGCTAAGATTATCTGCTACGGCGAGGAGGCCCGCCACGCCCTGGAGCGCGGCGTCAACCAGCTGGCCGACACCGTGAAGATCACCATGGGCCCCAAGGGCCGCAACGTGGTGCTGGACAAGAAGTTCGGCGCCCCCCTGATCACCAACGACGGCGTGACCATCGCCAAGGAGATCGAGCTGGACGACCCCTATGAGAACATGGGCGCCCAGCTGGTGAAGGAGGTCGCCACCAAGACCAACGACGTGGCCGGCGACGGCACCACCACCGCCACCCTGCTGGCCCAGGCCATTATCCGGGAGGGTCTGAAGAACCTGGCCGCCGGCGCCAACCCCATGGTCATGAAGAAGGGCATCGCCAAGGCCACCGCCGCTGCGGTGGAGGCCATCAAGGCCAACTCCAAGAAGGTCAACGGCTCCGACGACATCGCCCGCGTGGGCACCGTGTCCTCCGGCGACGAGGTCATCGGCAAGCTCATCGCCGAGGCCATGGAGAAGGTCTCCCACGACGGCGTCATCACCGTGGAGGAGTCCAAGACCGCCGAGACCTACTCTGAGGTGGTCGAGGGCATGCAGTTCGACCGGGGCTACATCACCCCCTATATGGTCACCGACACCGAGAAGATGGAGGCCGTCCTGGACGACGCCCTGGTGCTCATCACCGACAAGAAGATCTCCAACATCCAGGAGCTGCTGCCCGTTCTGGAGCAGATCGTGCAGTCCGGCAAGAAGCTGCTGGTCATCGCCGAGGATGTGGAGGGCGAGGCCCTGTCCACCCTGATCGTCAACAAGCTGCGCGGCACCCTGAATGTGGTGTGCGTCAAGGCCCCCGGCTTCGGCGACCGCCGCAAGGAGATGCTGGAGGATATCGCCGTGCTGACCGGCGGCACCGTCATCACCTCCGACATGGGCTATGAGCTCAAGGAGGCCACCATGGACATGCTGGGCCGCGCCCGCCAGGTGAAGGTCTCCAAGGAGAACACCATCATCGTGGACGGCGCCGGCTCCGCCGACGCCATCAAGGCCCGCGTGAACCAGATCCGCAGCCAGATCGAGACCACCACCTCCGACTACGACAAGGAGAAGCTGCAGGAGCGCCTGGCCAAGATGGCCGGCGGCGTGGCCATCATCCGCGTGGGTGCCGCCACCGAGGTGGAGATGAAGGAGAAGAAGCTCCGCATCGAGGACGCCCTGAACGCCACCCGCGCCGCTGTGGAAGAGGGCATCGTGGCCGGCGGCGGCACCGCCTATGTCAACGCTGTGCCCGCGGTCGAGAAGCTGATCAGCGAGGTTGAGGGCGACGAGAAAACCGGCGTGTCCATCGTGGCCCGCGCCCTGGCCGAGCCCGTGAAGCAGATCGCCGCCAACGCCGGCATCGACGGCTCCGTGGTGCTGGAGAAGATCAAGGAGTCCGGCAAGACCGGCTACGGCTTCGACGCCTACAACGAGACCTATGTGGACATGATCTCCGCCGGCATCGTGGATCCCACCAAGGTGACCCGCACCGCCCTGGAGAACGCCGCGTCCATCTCCTCCGTCCTGCTGACCACCGAGGCCCTGGTGGCCGACAAGCCCCAGCCCCCCGCTCCCGCCGCGCCCGCCTCCCCCGACATGGGCGGCATGTATTGATAAATAACCTGCAGCCCTTGCAATCACTGGATTTGTGCGGCGTAAACATCACAATTTACACCACATTTACACCAAAGATTGCGCTTAATCAGATAGTGAAGCAAGAAACGGCGAGGTGCGTTAAGCTCCTCGCCGTTCTCTTATTGGCAGTTTTCAAAAATTGAATGGACCCATGCAACCGCGTCTCTCCTGGCAACAGGGCGGTCAGGGTCTATCTCCGAAGCATCGTCAATCCAGCCATGGGAAACGGCGGTTACAATGCTTGGATACGACCAATGGCCTTGATATGGGAAACTGTCAGAACTATAATGGCGATATGCTTCATTTTCTCTACTCTATTCATAAATAGTTTTCCGTCTATTGAAATCATTCCACAAGACATGAGTTTAAGTGAACCCCCTTGCTCCCATTTCGAAACGGTCTGCCGCACCACATTCAGCTTGACCGCAAGCGCCTGCTGTGACAGCCCTTTTGATTTCCTGATTGCTTTCAGATTTTCACAGAGCACGAAAACATCCCTTTTCTTTCCGTTGCTTCCATTATTGTACACAAATATTGTAGGCTTGCCAAACACAATGGACGGCGAATTCATCCGGAGAAAACCAGCCAAGCGGTCTCATGGGGAAGCTGATGGAGCGGCAGTATGGACAGCGGGCTGCGTAGCAAGGCAGTCCAGGGAGTAAAACCTGCGGCAGGAATAAAAGCGCTTCTGTGTGCTGATTTGGATGGCTGTGGGGCGGCCGGGAGCAGCAGGTCGGGGATTCCGTTGTGCCATCCCGGCGCGCCTTGACAGGAGATATCATTCAATTATATACTATACTATAAGTTTGAGCAGGGATGACTCGCATAATATTCCAAATGTGTTTTCCAGGCCCAGGCGAAGGAGAAGGATAGAGAGGGAGTGCGCAGGTATCCGCCATGAGAGAAGACATCTATGACGTCCTCAAGTCAAGAATTGTTGAGGGCTTCTACCGGCCGGGCGAGCTGATCCGTGAGAGCGACGTGGCCCAGGAGTTCCAGGTCAGCCGCACCCCAGTCCGGGAGATTTTTCAAAACCTCCAGCGGGACAGGCTGATCACCCTGATCCCCAACCGCGGGGCGCAGGTCACGTATCTGGAGCTGGACTTTTTCATGGAGCTGGTGGTGGTCAAGCGGGCTATGGAGAGCCTGTCCGTCCGACTGGCCTGCCGATGGGCCACGGCGGCGGATGTGAAAGCCCTGAGGGAAATTGTAGAGCGGTGCAAGGGCTATCAGCTCCCCGACGACTACCTGAAGGTGCTGGAGGACGACGCGCAGTTCCACCGCTCCGTGTGCCGGGCAGGGCGGAACCGGCTCCTGGGAGACCTGATGCGGGAGCTGGAGGTCCATATGGACCGCTTCTACTTCTTCACAGAGTACATCACCCAGGAGATGCTCCAGGAGTTCATCCGCGATTTCGAAGTCATCATCCAGGCCATTGAGGAGCGGGACGGGGACAGGGCCAGCCGGGCGGCTGAGGCCCATCTGGACCAGTACTACGACATTATCAAGGAGCGGCTGCGCGGCTAGAGCAAATACATTTGCACCAGAAATATTTTTTTACAATAAAATGTACAGAGAAATGGCTGATTGCCGGCATCATTGCCGTCTTTCCCATGTAAAATGGAGAAATCCGGAGATTGGGCTGTAAAAACAGACAAAAATCTTCTGTCGAAAACGGAGAAAAATGGGCATTATTTTTGTCTAAACTATGAATTGCAATTCTGAGAGAGAGGTGTTATAAATTAGGCAGATAAAGGTTTAGTGGGGACTGCGGAGTATACAACACGTATGCAAATTGTATACCACGCTGACGGCCTTGGCTGCCCAGCAGTCCCACTTCCAACGGAATAAATATAACAGGCCTTTTGACGGAGGAGGAGTTTCCGCCCGCATAGTAGGTGGAAATGTTTTAGCCCCCAAAATTGTATACATATAGTATGCAATTTTGGGGGCGCATATAAATAGAAAGGAGGAGATGGCAGACAAATTCTTCAAGCTCCAATTTTAGGAAGCCCCATCCCGAAATTTGAGATTTTAGGAGGATCGAACATGAAGAAGAATCTGATTCGCTTGATCAGCGTGACTGCCTGCGGCGCCCTCCTGGCCGGGTGCCTGGCCGGCTGCGGCGGCGGGGAAGCCCAGCAGGGCAGCACCGACGAGACCTATGAGCTGACCTGGGCCGGCATCAGCTCCACCGAGTCCATCGACACCTGGATCGGCGAGGAGGCGGCCCGCCGCATCTCCGAGCAGACCGACGGCCATGTGCAGATCACCGTCTATCCCGCCAACCAGCTGGGCGACTTGACGGTGGCCTACGATGAGATCATGGCCGGCAACATCGACATGGGCCTATTCACCCTCTATGGTACATACGACATGATCATGGAGAGCGTATACACCCCCTTCCTCACCGCCAACCTGGACGAGTTCCGCGAGGTGTTCGCACATGACAACTTTATCTACCAGGCCGTGGACGAGGCCTGTACAGAGCAGGGTATCAAGCTGTTCGGCTTCTGGCCCTCCGGCTACCTGGGCATCGTGTTCAGTGAGCTGCAGGAGACGCCCGAGGAACTCTTCGACTTCACCATTCCCAAGCATGAGCTCATCCGCGTACCCTCCATGGACTCCATGATGGCCTCCGCCCAGGCCATGGGCTTCAACGTCACAGCCCTGAACTACTCGGACGTGTACACCTCCCTCCAGACCGGCATTGTGGACGGCTCCTGGCACGGCGGCGCCTACTCCAACTACAACTCCTTCCGAGATGTGATCTCCTACTACGTGGACTACCGGGTAACCAATGACGTGTACACCCTGATCATGAACCAAGGCAGTTTTGACAAGCTGCCCACCGAATATCAGGAGATCGTTACCAACGTGCTGACCGAGGTCATCGACGAGGGCACCACCATGATCGGCGAGCAGGAGGCCGAGTCCCTCCAGGCCCTGGCCGACTACGGCGTGGAGGTCATCACCCCCACGGACGAGCAGCGGGCCTACATGAAGGACTACTTTGTGCAGAACGTGTGGCCCACCTTCTCCGAGTACTACGGCGAGGAGTTCGTCAACCAGATGATCGAGATCGCCGGCTGAGGTCGTCTCCCCTGGGGCCCAAGAGGTCCCCGGGGGCGCACCTAACGCCTTGGAGAGAAACGGAGGGAAAACGATATGCACCTGAAACCCATTGAAGATACCTTTATCTGGCGGCTGCTGGAGATCATCATGCGGGTGATCCTCATCGTCACCAGCATCCTGCTGGTGATCATCATCGGCATCTCCGTGTTCATGCGCTACGTCATGGATTCCGTGTTCTTCGGCTCAGACGAGCTGCTGGCCCTGCTGGCCATCTGGCTCTACTGGGTGGGCGGCGCATACGGCAGCTATGAGCACAGCCATATCTCCGCCGATATGACCGGCCTGTTCATCAAGAACGAGAAGGTCCTCAACATCGTCCGCACGGTGGTCAAGGGCGTCACCGTAGTGATCACCGGCGTGTTTGCCTACTGGTCCATCTTCGAGTACTTTGTCAACAACATCACCTCCAGCGCCGTCACCACGGCCCTGCGCATCCCCTACTGGTGCAGCCGCTCCGCCCTCACTGTGGGCCTGTGCCTGATGTTCCTGTACTCGGTGTACCATTTCGTCCGGGCCCTGCATCCCCGCAGGGACGGCGGAGAGACGGAGAAAGGAGAGGCTGCTGAATGAACCTTCTGATCACATTCCTCCTGCTGGTGGTGCTGCTGCTGTCCGGCGTGCCAGTGCCCTTCAGCTTCGGCGGCGCCATCATCTACCTGGTGGCGGTGTTCAACTTCGCGCCGTCCTCCATCTTTGCCACCGGCTTTACCAACGGCTCCTCCATCACCCTGCTGGCCATCCCCCTGTTCATCCTGGCCGGCGGCATCATGGAGAAGGGAAAGATCGGCGAGGCCCTCATCAACTGGGTCAACTGCTTTGTGGGGCGCATTCGGGGCGGCCTGTGCGCCGTGGCCACCATCACCAGCGCCGTGTTCGGCTCCATCTGCGGCTCTGGTGCGGCAACCCTGTCCTGCATCGGCTCCATCATGGCCCCCCGTATGAAGGAGAAGAACTATCCCCTGGGTGTGGGCGCCGCTGTCTGCTGCTGCGCCGCCCCCCTGGGCCTGCTGATTCCTCCCAGCGCCATGCAGATCCTGGTGGCCTTCACCCTGAACCTGTCGGTGCTGGCCTGCTTCCTGTCCACAGTTATCCCCGGCATCATCCTCACCATCCTGCTGTCCATCACCTCGGTGGTCATGCTCCGCAAGGACAAGAACATCGAGATGAATGAGAAGATGAGCGCATCCCAGTGGGTCGGCAACTTCGGCCGCACCACCGGCGTGGCCGTACCCGCCCTGATCATGCCCGTCATCATCCTGGGCGGCATCTACTCCGGCGTCATGACCGCCACCGAGTCCGCGGCCATCGCCGTCATCTACGCCATCCCCGTGGCCATGTTCATCTACCGGCAGCTGAAGATGAAAACCCTGATCTCCTGCATCAAGGAGACGGCTGTCACCACCGGCGTGGTCATGGTCATGATCGGCATCGTGGGCATGATGAGCCGCATCCTCACCCAGGAGGGCGTGCCCCAGACCATCATGAACCTGCTGTTGAGCGTGTCCGACAACAAATATGTCATCCTGATCATGGTCAATATCTTTATGGTCATCCTGGGCATGATCATGGACGACTCCTCCGCCACCCTGCTGGCCGCCCCCATCCTGTTCCCCATCATGACCGAGATCGGCGTGTCCCCCTACCAGTTCGCCGCCATCATGGGCGTCAACATCGGCATGGGCAACATCACGCCCCCCAGCGCCCCCTTCCTGTACCTGTCCGCCCGCATCTTCGGCACCGAGACCAGCAAGGTGATCAAGCCGGCGCTGATCCTGATGCTCTTCGGCTACCTGCCCACCCTGCTGCTCACCACGTTTATCCCTGAAATCTCCCTCACCCTGCCCAGGCTGCTGCTGGGCGACAAGCTGGTAATCTGACCGGCGGGCTGGCAGCCGCCAGCTTGCGGAAAGATTGTATACACAATGTATTCATTTTGAATCCCGCAGATCTTAGAATGGAGGTAATTTGATCATGCTCAAGACCGGAGCCCAGTACATCGAAGAGATGAAGAAGATGCGTCCCAACGTCTACAAATGGGGCCGCCTCATCGAGGACGTGACCACCGACCCGGCCACGGCCGCCCACATCAAGAACGTGGCCATGTGGTACGACAAGAGCAACGACCCGGCCACGGCGGATCTCTACACCACCATTTCCGCCCTGTCCGGCCAGCGGGCCCACCGCTGGAACACCCTCATGGCCACGGCGGAGGACGTGTTCGGCAACGAGAACATGAAGCGGGACGGCTACCGCTCCTGCGGCTCCTGCATGGGGCCGGTGTGCGCAGGGTGGACGGCCCTCAACGCCCTGTACGGCGCCACCTATGACATCGACCAGGAGCTTGGCACCCATTACCACGAGCGGGTGAAGAACTTCATGCTGTTCGCCGAGGAGCACGCCCTGAGCATGGCCGGCGCCCTCACCGACGCCAAGGGCAACCGCGCCCTCAAGCCCGGCGGGCAGGACAACGACGACTTCTACCTCCACGTGGACCACGAGGATGAGAAGGGCGTCTACCTGTCCGGTTACAAGAACCAGATCTGCGGCGTGGTGGGGGCCCAGTACGTCATCGTCCTGCCCACCACCGGCATGGGCCCCGGCGAGGAGAAATACGCCGTGGCCGCCGCCGTGCCCCGGGACGCCGAGGGGCTGACCATCGTGGAGACCCGCCGCCCCTCTGACACCCGCGTGGAGGAGGAGGGCTGGGACGGTATCAAGTCCGGCACCACCCAGGCCTTCCTTATGTTTGACAACGTGTTTGTGCCCCATGAGCACGTCTTTATGAACGGGGAGCTCAAGATGTCCGGAAAGGCCATCGGCAACTTCACCTCCATCTACCGGGCGGCCATCGGCGGCTGCGTGGCCGGCCAGGGCGACGTGATGATCGGTGCGGCCCTGGGCATGGCCCGGGCCAACGGCCTGACCCAGAAGGCCTTCCAGGATAAGCTGACCCAGATGGCCATCAACAACGAGACCACCTATTCCGGCGGCGCGGGCGCCATCTTCGCCGGCAAGCAGCACAAATCTGGCGCCTGGTATCCCAACGCCCTGCTGGCCCACGTCAACAAGGTCCATGTGGCCGCCCTGCCCTTCAACACCCGCATGCTGGCCCAGGAGATCTCCGGCGGCGTGACCGAGACGGGCTGCATCCCCTCCTACCAGGACATGATGAACCCCGAGTACGGACCCAAGCTGCTGGAGTCCATGCGCTCCGGCGCGTCTGCCGAGGACCGCATCAAGATGGCCCGGCTGGTGGAGTGGCTCACTGTGGGCGGCGGCATCCCCGGCTGCATGCACGGCGGCGGCTCCCCTGACACGGCCAAGATGGTGGTCAAGGGCGCCACCAGGTGGGACCAGTACGTGGACTACGCCCGGGCCCTGGCCCAGGTGGAGAACCCCCTGAAGGAAGAGAAGAAGAAATAAGGCGGGAGGCCGGGAGGATAACATGCTAGAAGTCAGATGGCATGGCCGGGGCGGCAACGGCGCCTTTACGGCGGCGAAGCTTCTGGGCCACGCGGTATCCATCCACGAGGGGAAATACGCCCAGGCATTCCCCTCCTTCGGGCCGGAGCGCCGGGGGGCGCCGGTGCTGGCCTTTACCCGCATCAGCGGGGAGCCCATCACGGACCACTCCCAGGTCTACAGCTGCGACTGCATCGTGGTGCTGGACGAGACGCTGTGTGACGTGGTGGACGTGGCCGGCGGCCTCAAGGAGGACGGGGTGCTGCTGCTCAACACCCAGCTGTCCGGGGAGGCCGCCCGGAAGCGGTACCAGTTCGAGAACGTGAAAAACCTGGTGGTGCTGGACGCCACCAAGATTGCCCTGGACGTACTGGGCAGCGCGATTGTCAACACGGTGATGCTGGGCGCGGCGGCCAAGGCCGCCGGCCTGGTGTCCCTGGACTCCGTGGAGCGCGCGGTGGACGAGATGATGAGCCCCGCCCTGCGGGAGAAGAACAAAAGGGCCATCGAGATGGCCTATGGCATGGCGGAAGGGGGGGCCCAGGCGTGAACAAGCCCAAAGTGGGATGCAACCTGCATCTGCCCACCTCCTACGACGACCTCTACTTCGGGGCCAGCACCGGCGTGGGCATCCTGCCCAGCGTCAACTCCGGTTTCCGGACCTTTCACCCCACCTTCCGGCAGGATCTGTGCATCCACTGCAGCCTGTGCTGGATCTACTGCCCCGAGGGGTGCATCGACCGCACCTCCGGCCAGATGGAGGTGGACATGGACTACTGCAAGGGCTGCGGCATCTGCGCCCACGAGTGCCCGAAGAAGTGCATTACCATGGTAAGGGATGGTGAAGACGATGGCTAAAGCGTTCCTGTCCGGCAACGAGGCGGCGGCACACGGCGTCAGGCTCTCCCGCCCCAAGGTCGTCTCCGCCTACCCGATCACCCCGCAGACCACGCTGGTGGAGAAGCTGGCCGATTTCAAGGCCGCCGGCGAGGCCGATTTCAAGTACATCATGGTGGAGAGCGAGCACAGCGCCATGGCGGCCGCCCTGGGCGTGTCCATGATGGGGGCCCGCGTGTTCACGGCCACCTCCTCCCAGGGCCTGCTGTACATGTGCGAGATGCTCCACTACGTCAGCGGCGCCCGGCACCCCATCGTGATGGTGGACGCCAACCGGGCCACCGCGGCCCCCTGGAATATCTATGGCGACCAGCGCGATGCGTACGCCATGCGGGACTCCGGCTGGATCATGCTCTTTGTGGAGAGCGGGCAGGAGGCCCTGGACACGGTGATCCAGGCCTACCGCATCGCCGAGGACCCCTCCGTCATGATCCCGGTGATGGTAAACCTGGACGGCTTCACCCTCACCCACACCTATGACCTGGTGGACATACCCGACCAGGCTCTGGTGGACCGCTACCTGCCCCCGCTGCATACCACCAACAAGCTGGATATGAAGGACCCCAAGACCCTGTGCATGACCGTGGGGCCAGACTACCACGCCGAGGGCCGCCTGCTCCAGCAGAAGGCCTTTGACGACGCGGAGAAGATGATCATCCAGGCCGACCGGGAGTACGCCGCCCTCACCGGCCGCGGCTACCACGGCATGCTGGAGGAGTACCGCTGCGAGGACGCCGAGCTGGCGCTGGTGGCCACGGGCAGCGTGTCCGGCACCGCCCGGGTGGTGGTGGATATGCTCCGGGCCCAGGGCAGGAGGGTGGGCCTCATCAAGATCCGCAGCTTCCGCCCCTTCCCCAAGGCCTACTTCGCCGGCCTGGGCGGGCGCTTCAAGGGCGTGGGCGTGGTGGACCGCAGCATCTCCTTCGGCTATGAGGGCACCCTCTACACCGAGGTGCGGGCGGCCATGTACGGCTCTCCCGCCAAGATGCAGAACTATATCGTGGGCCTGGGCGGCCGCGACATCCCCAAGGAGGTCGTGGTCCAGATGTACGACGAGCTGGAGAAAACCGTGAATGGGAACAGCAGCGGCGAGATGCGGTTCCTGGGAATGAGGTGGTAACATGGCGGTGAATCTAAAGACGCTGACCGAGGAAGAGCTGTTTTACGGCGCAAAGACCTGCCAGGGCTGCGGCGCGCTGATGGCCTGCCGGATGGTCATGAAGGTTGTGGGGCCCAAGTCCTGCGTTGCCATCCCCGCCTGCTGCATGGCGGCCACCACCACGGTGTATCCCCAGTCGGCCATTTTTGTCAACAATGTGGTCACCGCCTTCCCGGGCCTGGCCGCCACCATCGCGGGCATGGCCGCCGGAGGCGAGGCCATGGGCTGGGACGACGACACCACCTACGTGGCCTTCGGCGGCGACGGCGGCACAGTGGATATCGGCATCCAGGGCCTGTCCGGCGCGGCGGAGCGCAACGACAACATCCTCTACGTCTGCTATGACAACGAGGCGTATATGAACACCGGCGTGCAGCGCTCCGGCTCCACCCCTGAGTACTGCTGGACCACCACCACGCCCACGGGCCCCTGCTCCAAGGGCGAGGAGGGCCAGCTCCGGAAAAACCTGCTGGAGATCATGGCGGCCCACCGGGTGCCTTACGCGGCCACGGCCAGTGTGGCCTACCCCATGGACCTGCTGCGCAAGGTGGAGAAGGCCAAGGCCTACAAGGGCTGCCGGGTGCTCCACATCTCCGCCCCCTGCCCCACCGGCTGGGGCTATGACCCCGCCCGGTCTGTGGAGATCGGCAAGATGGCCGTGGAGAGCGGCATGTGGTATCTGGCCGAGTATGAGGACGACAAGCTGAAGCTGACTTACCGCCCCAAGGCCCTGGAGCCTGTGGAGCCGTATCTGAAATGTCAGCGCCGCTTCCGCCACCTGAAGCCGGAGGACATCCAGGAGATCCAGTCCGTACGCGACCAGGGCTGGGAACGGCTGGCGGCCCTGTATGAGGGCGTCAGGTGAGCGGAGCGGCCCTGGCAGACACACAGTTTTGAGTACACGAAGGCCATCATTTTATATCTACAGGAGCAGAAAGGAGCAAACAGAAATGAAGGACATGAGCTATCTGAAGGACTACCCCATTGCCATCCTGGGCGCCGGCGCCGTCGGGCAGACCGTGGGCGCGGACTGCGTCCTGGCGGGGCAGAAGGTGAACATCTGCGACCTGCCCCCCTTCTCCAAGACCACGCTGAAGGACCTGGACAAGACCGGCCTGACCATCGAGGGCAAACAGATGAACCGCTATGGCTTCTACCGCGGCGGCACCGCCCACTTCGACCTCATCACCGAGGATGTGGCCGAGTGCGTCAAGGGCTGCAAGCTGGTCATCGTGTGCACCCCCGCCCTGGGCCACAGGCCCTTCTTTGAGAAGCTGATCCCCGCCCTGGAGGACGGCATGATCGTCCACATGATCCCTGACAACTACGGCTCCCTGCGCCTGCGCAAGATGATGCGCGAGGCCGGCTGTGACAAGAAGATCATCGTGGGCGGCTGGTCCAGCGCCCCCTATGGCACCCGCTTCGTCAGCGAGGGCGGCATCAACATCCCCAAGGTGGCCCCCATCTACCGCGCCATCACCCTGCGCGGCGCGGCCCTGCCCACGACTGACCAGGAGGAGTTCCTGGAGAGCTCCAAGTACATCGGCAGCTTTGACGCCATCACCCAGGGCGAGGGCGCCGTGGGCGGCAACACCGTGATGGACATCGGCTTCTCCAACGTCAACCCCGTCATCCATGTCCCCGGCACCGTCCTGGGCGCCAGCACCATGGAGAACTGGGGCGTCATCTACGGCGACAACAAGTACGACTACTCGATCTACAGCCACACCTTCTGCCCCTCCGTCTCCGAGGTGCAGTACCACTTCTATCAGGAGGAGGTGGCCCTGGCCGAGGCCATGGGCGTGGGCATCCAGCCCTTCGACCACGACATCTTCTTCCAGCGCACCAGCGTGCTGGGCCCCGAGTACATGGGCGAGGGCGTGAATGTGCCCTTTACCGAGCAGTGGACCACCGGCTTCGGCACCGGCCCGTTCACCATCCAGAACCGCTACGTCACTGAGGACGTGCCCATCGGCTGCCATGTGTACCATGAGCTGGGCAAGCACTTCGGCGTACCCACCCCCATCATCGACAGCTTCATTACTCTGGGCGGCGTCATGACCGGCAAGGACTTCTATAAGACCGGCCTGACCCTGGAGGAGCTGGGCATCGCCCACATGAACAAGGAGCAGATGCTCAAGTACCTGAACGAGGGCGTGTACACCGAGTAAGCCGCCCCCGAAGTCAGAAAAGAAAGCGAGGTTCTGCTTATGGAGAAGTGGCAGGGATATCTGCCGGACGTGGATACCATCCGGCAGGTTCATCACGTGTCCGGCTCCTACCTGGGCGGGCACCCCATCGGCATCATCGCGGTGGACATGGGCTACCCCAAGCTGCCCGGCAACGTGGTCAACGCCTCCACCTATTCCTACCCTGTCCTCTACAAAAAGGTGTCGTTCCAGATCGAGCAGCTCTTCGCCGGCGATCCCAAGCTGCGGGAGATGATCGTCAACGCGGCCAGGGAGCTGGCGGCCGACGGTGTGCGCGCCATTGTGGGCGCCTGCGGCTACTTCGCCCACTTCCAGAAGGACGTGGCCGCCGCGGTGGACGTGCCGGTCTTTATGTCCAGCCTGTGCCAGCTGTCCATGATCAAGCTGGGGCTGCGCGCGGAGCAGAAGATCCTGGTCCTGTGCGCCAGCGGAGACAGCTTCAATCAGGACTTCCTCTCCAAGGTGAACGCCCGTATGGAGGACTGCATCATCCAGGACGTGGGCAGCATGGAGAGCTTCGCCGGCATCCGCTGGGACGGCCGGAGCCTGGACAACGGGAAGCTCACAGACGATCTGGCCGCCCTGGCCGCCCGGGCAGTGGCCGAACACCCGGAGGTGGGCGCCATCCTGCTGGAGTGCAGCGACCTGCCCCCCTATGCCTATGCCATCCAGGCCGCCACCGGCCTGCCTGTATTCGACTTCATCTCCATGATCGACTGGATCGAGAAGTCGGTGGTCCAGAAGCCCTACTTTGGGTTTTTCTAACCCCTTCCCAGCCTGCACCTGGCCACCCGGCCTGAGATGCGGCAGCCCGACGGAAGCGCCGGCCCGTCCCTGTGACGGGCCGGCGCTTTGGCATGCCCCGCCCGGTGCGCCGATTTTAGCTGGGCGGCAGGGCAATGCACTTGTTTTTGGCCTACTTTTTTGATATAATAAAACCTCTTTAGAGATATGGAAGAGAAATGGCCCGGGAGGTGCCTCATGCGGAAAAACAAACTGGCCTCTCTGCTGGAGCCCGGCGTGCGGCTCTACTTCGTGTGCCTGCTGCTGTTTGCGGCGGCCTCCGCCCTGTTCCACCCGGCGGTGGCGGCCATCGAGCTGGCGGTGGTGGCGATGCTCTACCTCTATTTCCGCCGCGCCAGTGCCAGGCGGCAGAGGGAGATTCTCAGCTATATCGATTCCGTCACCTGCAACATGGACACGGCCACCAAGGACACCATGGTCAACGCCCCCCTGCCCATGGTGATTTTCCGGCCGGAAAATGACGAGGTGATCTGGTCCAACGACCGCTTTCTCCAGATCACCGGCGAGCGGGACCACCTGTTCGACACCAAGCTCACCGCCGCGGTGCCGGACTTCTCCGCCCGCTGGCTGATGGAGGGCAAGACCGAGTGCCCCACCGAGGTGCGCATCGGGGAGCGGCGCTTCCTGGTGTTCGGCCACCTGGTGCGCACGGAGGACGAGGGGGCCAGGGGCTATCTGGCCACCACCTACTGGGTGGACGTCACCGACTTCGCCCAGGTCCGGGACGACTACTACGCCACCCGGCCGGTGGTGGGCATCATCACCGTGGACAACTACGAGGAGCTGATGAAGGGGGCCTCCGACTCGGCCAAGTCCGCCATGCGCAGCGGCATCGACGAGCGGTTGAGCCAGTGGGTGGCCCCCGCCCAGGGGCTGTTCTGCCGGTATGAGCGGGACCGATACCTCTTCGTCTTTGAGGAGCGGTTCCTGGCCCAGTTCCAGGAGGGGAAATTCTCCATCCTGGAGACGGTGCGGGAGGTGGCCAGCTCCTCCGGCATCCAGGCCACACTGTCCATCGGCATCGGCAAGGACGCGGAGAGCCTGGGGGAGCTGTTCCAGAACGCGGCCCTGTCGGTGGAGATGGCCCTGAGCCGGGGCGGCGACCAGGTGGTGGTGAAGAACCGCTTCAACTTCGAGTTCTTCGGCGGGCGCACCAAGGAGCTGGAGAAGCGCACCAAGGTAAAGAGCCGGGTCATGGCCAACGCCCTGGGGGAGCTGATGGCCGACGCATCCCAGGTGTTCGTCATGGGCCACAAGTACCCCGACCTGGACTGCATCGGCGCGGCCGCCGGCGTGTGCGCCATGGCCCGCAAGAAGGGGGCCCCCGTCCACATCGTCAAGGAGGCCGGGCAGAACCCGGCCAGTGAGATGTCCGACCGCCTGGCCGCCCTGCCCGAGTACAAGGAGGTCTTTCTCTCCCCCCAGGAGGCGATGATCCAGGCCGACGCCAACTGCCTGCTGGTGGTGGTGGACACCAACCGCCCCGAGCAGGTGGTGAGCCAGGACCTGCTGGAGGCGGTGCACAAGGTGGCGGTGATCGACCACCACCGCCGGGCCTCCTCCTATATCGCCGACGCGGCCCTCAACTTCCACGAGCCCTACGCCTCCTCCGCCAGCGAGCTGGTCACCGAGCTGCTGCAGTACCTGCTGGAGCCCGCCGACCTGCTCCGCACCGAGGCGGAGGCCCTGCTGGCCGGCATGGTGCTGGACACCAAGCAGTTTACCATGCGCACCGGCAGCCGCACCTTTGAGGCCGCCGCCTTCCTCCGCCGCTCCGGCGCGGATACCGGCGATGTGAAGAAGCTCTTCCAGAACGACCTGGAGGGCATGATCGCCAAGTACGCCATCATCCAGAACGCGAAGATGTACAAGGCCGGCATTGCCGTGGCCAAGGTGGACCACACCGTGGGGCGGGTCACCGCCGCCCAGGCCGCCGACGAGCTGCTCAACATCGCCGGGGTGGACACCTCCTTCGTCCTGTTCCCCGACCAGGAGGGGCGGGTGATCCTCTCCGCCCGCAGCATGGGGGACGTGAACGTGCAGGTGGTGCTGGAGAAGCTGGGCGGCGGCGGCAACGCCGCCACCGCCGGCGCCCAGGTGCCGGGCAAGACGGTGGACGAGGTGCACCAGCTGCTCCTCCAGGCCATCGACCAGTACCTGGAGGACGAATAAGAATTGATCATTGAAAATTGACAATGGATCATTGCCCGCGCGGGATCAGATCCCGCCATGAGCGGCGTGCCGCGGTGCCCGCCCTAATGTTCCATTCTCAATGATCCATTGGATTCAGAAAGGAACGAGATACTATGAAAGTGATTTTACAGCAGGACGTGAAGGGCCAGGGCAAGAAGGGCCAGCTCATCGAGGCCAGCGACGGCTACGCCCGCAATTTCCTCCTGCCCCGCAAGCTGGCGGTGCCCGCCACGGCGGAGAACATCAACACCATGAAGATGCAGGAGAAGGCCAAGAAGGCCCAGGAGGCCGCCGAGAAGGCGGAGGCCGAGGCCACCGCCGCCAGGCTCAAGGAGCTCACCGTCAAGGTGGTGGCCAAGGGGGGCAACGGCGGGCGGCTGTTCGGCGCGGTGACCAGCAAGGAGATCGCCGACGCCCTCCAGGCCCAGCACGGCATCGCCATCCCCAAGACCAAGCTCGTCCAGGACGAGCCCATCAAGACCTTCGGCGGCTACGAGCTGAAGGTGAAGCTGGGCTATGAGGTCACCGGCACCCTGAAGGTGGTCGTGGC
>CALWXU010000020.1 GCA_944385585.1 uncultured Flavonifractor sp. | reverse complement strand
TCCTCCTGGCTGTCAAACAGGGGGGGCATGGTGTCCACCAGGCCCACGCTGTCCACGCTCTGCTCCAGCCGCTCCAGTACCTCGTCGAAGGGGCGCTCGGCGTAATCGGAGGAGCACAGGGCCGCGCCGATGCCGGCGAAGCAGTCGCCGTCCTCCGGGAAAACGGCGTGCTCCTCGTCCAGCTTCAGGCTCTCCACGAACCGCTGCCGCAGGCCCTTCAGGAAGTGGAGGGGGCCGCCCAGGAACACGATTTTGCCCTTCAGCTCCCGGCCCTGGGTGAGGCCGGCCACGGTCTGGTCTACCACCGCCTGGAAGATGGAGGCCGCCACGTCCTCCTTGCGGCCGCCCTGGTTGAGGATGGGCTGGATGTCGCTCTTGGCGAACACGCCGCAGCGGGAGGCGATGGGGTAGATCTTCTCATACTGGAGGCTTAACTCATCCAGCTCGTCTACGCTCACGTTCATGAGGGTGGCCATCTGGTCGATGAAGGCGCCGGTGCCGCCGGCGCAGGAGCCGTTCATCCGCTCCTCCAGGGCGCCGCCGAAGAAGATGATCTTGGCGTCCTCGCCGCCCAGCTCGATCACCGCGTCGGTGTCGGGTATGTACTGGTTGACGGCGGCGGCGGTGGCGTACACCTCCTGCACAAAGTCGATGTCCGCCGCCTTGGCCACGCCCAGGCCGGCGGAGCCGGTGATCACGATGCGCACCTGCTGCCCGGCCAGCTGGTCCCGGATGGAGTGCAGGGTCTCCGCCGCCCGTTCCCGGGCCTTGGAGTAGTGCCGCTCATAGGAGCGGAAGAGAAGCTTGTTCTGCTCGTCCAGCACCACCACCTTGACAGTGGTGGAGCCGATGTCAATACCGATACGAAGACTCATGCAAGTCACCTGATACCTTTAACAGAATTTCGTACCGTACATAATATATCAAAATCTGATTTTTTACAACCCCAAAGTGGCAAAAGACAGGATGTTCCGCGGTCGGAAGGAACTGACGGCGCAGGCTTTTCGGCCCCTTTTCAGGCAGAAATCCCATTTAACATATCAGTTTTTAGGTAAAAGTGCATGAAAAGACCCTTTCGGACGGCGGGGACAGGTGCTATTTTTATGGAATTTTAATCTTCCTTAAGTTTGCGGGGAGGGCAAATCGTGGTACAATGGCTCCAGATTCAAGGAGAGGACGGATCGCATGACACGAGATGAGTATCTGGCCCAGCTGCGGGCCCTCCTCACCGGGCGGATGCCGCCTGACGAGCTGGATCGGATTTTGACCTATTACGCCGAGTACTTTGCGGAGGCCGGCCCGGCGGGGGAGGCCCGGGTGGCGCAGGAGCTGGGCACCCCGGCAGAGCTGGTGAGCCGCATCCTGGGCGCCAAACGGGTGCGGGAGACCCCGGCCGAGCGGACGCCGCCCCACCGGGGGAGCGGGAACAGCTCCCTGTGGAAGGCGCTGCTGGCCATCTGCGCCGCCCCCATCGCAGGGCCCCTGATCCTGGCGGCGGCAGCGGTAGTGGTGGTGCTGGTCCTCGCAGTGGTCTGCGTGGTAGCCGGCATCGCCATTGGCGGCGTGGTGGCCATCGGCGTGGGCATCGTCACCGCCTGGTCGGGGTTCTCGGTGCTGTTCAGCGCGGGCATGTCCACCATGATGTTCTTCTGCGGTATGGGGATGCTGTCCAGCGGCGTGGGCCTTCTGATGATTGCGGGGAGCTTCGCCCTGTGCGGTCTGTGCTTCCGGGCCATGGCCGGGGCCGTGAACCGCTGGCTGCTGAGAAGGGAGGCGCGGGTATGAATCTGCCTGCAAAAGTGTGCCTGGGGGCCGGGGCCTTCCTGGTTATGTCCGGCGGATTGCTGGCGCTGACTGGCTTTGCCCTGGGGGCCCAGACCAGCATACCCTGGGGCGGCGGCTCCGCCGTGGCGGCCGAGACGCCTATGGTCAATGTGGAGGTCGCGGCAGACGAAGGGACGGCCACGGAGAGCCGGGTTCAGGTGCCGGCCTTTTCCAGAATTGAAGTGGATCTCGCCATGGGCGACGTATCCGTGGTCCCCATGGGGGAGTACGACCTCTCCTTCAGCGGCGAGCACGCCAGCCTGCTGGACTACGAGCTGGACGGGGACACCCTGCGCATCACCGGCACGGTCCTGAGCGCCATGGAATTCTTTACCTCCGGGGATCAGGCCGCTGTGGTCATCGGGATTCCCGGCGGGAGCGCTCTGGATACCGTGGACATCCATACCGCCATGGGAGAGGTGGAGCTGACGGACTTCACGGCAAACAGCCTCACCGTGTCCACTGATCTGGGGAACGTGTACCTGGAAAGCGTGACCGCGTTGGACGCGGACATCACCCTGTCCATGGGGGAGCTGACGGGGTACAGCCTCAGCACCGCCAGTTCCCTCACCGTGAAAAACGACATGGGCGACGTGTATCTGGACGGGGACTTCCAGGGGGATACCGACATAAGCCTCTCCATGGGAGACCTGAATCTGACCACCTGGCAGCCTATGGACACCTACAGTCTGGACCTCGGCGTCACCATGGGCGACCTGTATTTGGACGGCTCTCACCAGTATGGCTCTGTGAGCCGCTCCGGGGGACCCAACCGGCTGGAAATCAACAACAGCCTGGGGAACGTAGACGTGTACTTCGGCTGAGGGGGCGCATACGGCGCGCACCCCCGGCGGCGCCGGCGTTCCTCTCTGGAACCTCCAGCCGGCGGATTTGGCCGGACAACTGAACACACGGCCGGGAAAGAAGGGAGCTGCCCCCAGGGGCGACTCCCTTTGGCTTGTCCTATCCCGGCCCTTCGCTATGCGGCCCAAGGACGTCCCCTCAGAACAGCAGGGAGGGCTGGCGGTCAATGGCCACAAAGAATGGCACGCCCAGATGGGAGTAAAAGGCCAGGTAAAAGATGATATCCCTGGGCGCATGGATGTCCTTGAGCGGCCGGCCCAGGTACTGCGTAACCAGGTCCCGGGCGACAAGGGTATCCCAGCACTTGTTTGCAAGCCGCTCAATCCGCCTGGAGACGGTTTTTGGAGAGGGATGGGCGCCGGACTTTTTTGTCAGACGCCTGGCCACATCCGGATAGATATCATTGGTGACGTAGATATCGTTCATGGACAGGCCGCGTACAAACATGAGCTCGATTGCAATGCCGACGGCGTAGACCAGCGGGCGGATATCTGTTCTGACCGCCCCAAAGATGGACCGAATGACAGCCTCCGTCCTTGCCATAGAGAACCACCTTTTTTCCTGAGATGGTTCCATGATAAAGTCGATAACGGCGATCTGGCGCTGGACGGCTTAAGTCGACAAAACAACCATTCATTTCCGATGGGACGAGCCCCTCCGTCCTCGATAGGACTCCGGAGCGCCCGGGGGTGCGCCGGAGTTCATTGGTATCGTTGTTCCGGTGACGGTGGCTTCCCGTCTGCGTTTTGCGGTGGCAATCCCACTGGAATACATGGCGAAACCTCCTAGTCTAAAGTTTTGTGAAGAGCTTTCCCGTGATGTTCTGCAGCGGTTCGAGCTCCGGGCAGCCGGCCCCGGTACGGGTCTGCTCCGTGCGTGTAGTTGATGCCGCCCCCTTTCGGGGCGGCCCTTTTGCGCAGCCGGAGGAGGAAAACTCTTCCAGACATTTGTATTATCCCATATGGGTTCTGGAACAACAAGAGATTTTTGTTTGAAGCTTCACATAGGATAGATGATAATTTTGGTCAATACAGGTGCTGGGGCATTCTCTCTATCAAGAACGGCCATCCGCCCTCAGCTGACGGCCAGTGCGCCGGAGGCGGCGCGGGACCTGCTGGCGCCGTCCCCCAGGCGATGCCCGCACCTGGGCTGTGCGCTGGAGTGGAATCCGCGTGAGCGCAGGGCTGCTCCTGTTGCGGTTCCCGCTTTACAGAGGGCGGCTGGTTCGTTGACAGCCCCGCGACAGGGGATTTTGTGCTGCCGAAAGCCGAGAAAGCGGGGGGAGGGAAAAGCAGAGTGAACCAGCTGTGAAAGGCGCGGCTTCAAAGAGTGATTCACTTGGGCGGAACCGGCTCCGGCCACAGCAGGGCTGCCGACGCATATCAGCGCTCTATTTATTTGGAAACCGGATATTTTCGAAGAGAATTGATATAAAACTGCCGTTTTTTGGCCTGCGCGTAAAATTGGCACAAGGCTTGCTGTATATCAGAGGCACAGGCGTAGCAGCCGCTGCAACGATGAAGAGAAAGGACGGATCATCATGAACTTTGAATTGAGCCAAAACCAGGAAGCCATCCGCAGCCTCGCGCAGAATTTCGCAGAAACCGAGCTGGCAAAGGAGATTCTGGCCCGTGACGAATCCGGGGAGTTTCCCCGCGAGCTGTATGACCAGATGGGCCGCATGGGCCTGATCGGCATTCCCTATCCCGTGGAGATGGGTGGCCAGGGCGGAGATTATCTCTCCTATATCCTTGCGCTGGAGGAGGTCTCCAAGGTAGACGCCTCCATGGGGATCACCTACTCCGTCTGCACCTCGCTGTTCTGCGGTGTGATCATGAACTCGGACCTCCCCGCGGAGAAAAAGGCGGCGTGGATCAGCCCGGTGGCCTCCGGCAGCGCGCTGGGCTCCTTCGCCCTTACCGAGCCAAACGCCGGTTCAGACGCCGCCGGGTGCCGGACGATTGCCGTCCGGGACGGGAATGAGTGGGTTATCAACGGCTCCAAGTGCTTTATTACCAACGGCCCTGTGTCCGACTACTTTGTGGTGTTCACCACAACGGACACTGCGCCGGGGACGAAGGGCATGGCGTGCTTTATGGTTCCAAAAGGGACCCCGGGGTTTGCCCTGGGAAAGCGCCACAATACCATGGGCATCCGCAGTGCCGCCGTGTGTGAGCTGTACTTCACCGACTGCCGTGTGCCGGAGGACAATATGGTGGCCGAGCCGGGCAAGGGCTTTGCATTGGCCATGAAGGCTCTGGACGGCGGGCGCATCGGGGTGGCCGCGCAGGGCCTGGGCATCGCTGAGGGCGCCTTTGAGATTGCCCGCAAGTATATGATGGAGCGGGTGCAGTTCGGCAAGCCGATCGCCCGGCAGCAGAGCCTGGCCTTCCGCATGGTGGACATGCAGGTGCAGATCGAACAGGCCAAGTATATGCTCTATAAGGCCGCCATAGACAAGCAGGAGGGACGCCCCTATACCGAATCCGCCGCCAAGGCCAAGCTGGTGTGCACGGATACCGCCATGCGCGTCACCACAGAGGCGGTCCAGATACTGGGCGGAAATGGCTTTATGAAGGAGTACCATGTGGAGCGCATGATGAGAGACGCCAAGATTACCCAGATCTATGAGGGGAGCAATGAGATCCAGAAGCTCATTCTCTCCGGAAAGCTGTTTCGGTGAGAAGCACAAGTCACCCATATGAGGAGGTTGCTGTCATGAAAGAAGTGTATGTGGTCAGCTGCTGCCGGACAGCGGTTGGGTCCTTCGGGGGCAGCCTGAAGGATGTGCCCGCCACCGAGCTGGGCGCCGTGGTGGTGAAGGAGGCGCTGAACCGGGCGGGCGTGAAGCCGGAGCAGGTGGACGAGCTGATGTTCGGCTGCGTGCTCACCAGCGGCCTGGGGCAGAACGTGGCCCGGCAGGTGGGCGTGAAGGCCGGCCTTCCCTACTCCGTGCCCGCCTACACCGTGGGCATGGTGTGCGGCTCCGGCATGAAGAGCGTCATCGAGGGCGCCCGTGCCATCCTCTGCGGCGACGCCGAGGTGATCGTGGCCGGCGGCACCGAGAACATGTCCGCCGCCCCCTATGCCCTTCCCAACGAGCGCTGGGGCGCCCGGATGGGGGACAAGAAGGTGGTGGACACCATGATCAAGGACGGCCTGTGGGACGCCTACAACAACTACCACATGGGCACCACGGCGGAGAACATCTGCGACGTGTGGGGCATCACCCGGGAGGAGCTGGACGAGTTTGGCGCCTCCTCCCAGCAAAAGACGGAGGCGGCCCAGAAGTCCGGCCGGTTTGAGGACGAGATTGTCCCCGTGATGGTCAAGAGGAAGAAGGAGCTGGTGCCCTTCCAGGTGGACGAGTTCCCCCGGGCCGGGGCCACCGTGGAGGGCCTGGGCAAGCTGAAGGGTGCGTTCCCGGTGGGCCCCGAGGGGGTGGAGGACGAGATTGTCCACACCTTCCAGCCCACCCAGGTGCATGAGGCCGACGCCCACAAGCACGAGCCGCGGGTGACCGCCGGCCAGGCCAGCGGCATCAACGACGGCGCGGCGGCCATTGTGCTGGCCAGCGGCGAGGCGGTGGCCAAGTACGGGCTGAAGCCCATGGCCAGGCTGGTGAGCTGGGGCCAGGGCGGCGTGGACCCGAAGATCATGGGCGTGGGCCCGGTGCCCGCCAGCCGGCAGGCCATGGAGAAGGCCGGGCTGAAGATCGAGGACATCGACCTGGTGGAGGCCAACGAGGCCTTCGCCGCCCAGTCCATCGCCGTGGCCCGGGAGCTGGGCTTCGACATGAGCAAGGTCAACGTCAACGGCGGCGCGGTGTCCATCGGCCACCCCATCGGCGCCTCCGGCGCGCGGATTATCGTCACCCTGCTCCACGAGATGGCCAAGCGCCCCGAGGCCAAGCGCGGCCTGGCCACTCTGTGCATCGGCGGCGGCATGGGCGTCACCACCATCTTTGAGAAGTGCTGAGTTTGAGGCTGTACTGGGCGAGGAGCTTGGAAGCAGCAAAAGCAGATCCGCAGAAAACAGGAACAGCCGTGCCGCCCCGCCTGGATCAGGCGGGGCGGCACGGCTGTATTGACAAGGGTTGAGAATGATACGCATCAGCCCAGGCTGGCCCGCTTGCGGGAGACCGTGGCGCTGCTCACAGAGAGCGCCGAGGCGGCCTCCTGTGCGGAGCTGTAGCGGCTGAGGGCGTCGGAGAAAATTTCCTTGTCCCATCGGCGCTGCATCTCGCTGAACTGGAGGGCGGCGGGGGCGTCCAGCGTGTTCTGGAACTCCGGAGGGAGGTCCTCGGCGCGGATTACGCTGCCCTCCGACATGATATAGCTGCGCTCCACAATATTGGCCAGCTGGCGCAGGTTCCCGGGCCAATTGTAGAGCAGCAGCAGGCTCATGACGTCCGGCGAAAAGCGCTTCTGCACCCCGTAGCGGGCGGCGGCCTGCTCTAGAAAAAATTCGGCGTAGCGCTCGATGTCGTTGTCACGGCTGCGCAGGGGTGGAATGCAGAGCTCGATCACGTTGATGCGCCAGTATAGGTCCTCCCGGAAGTGCTTCTGGCGGATCAGCTTCTGCAGGTCCTGATTGGTGGCGCATATGATGCGCACATCGACGGAGACCATCCGGCTGCCGCCCACGGGGATGAAGCGCTTGTTCTCAATCACGTCCAGGAACTTGGCCTGGGCGCTGAGGGGAAGGTCGCCGATCTCATCCAGGAAGAGGGTGCCGCCGTTGGCCATCTCAAAGACGCCCTTGCGCCCCTGGGGGCAGGCGCCGGTAAAGGCGCCCTTCTCATATCCGAACAGCTCGGCCTCAATCAGGTTCTGGGGAATGCTCGCGCAGTTGATGGAGACAAAGGGGGCGTCCCGGCGGCTGCCCACCTCATGGACATAGCGGGCAAAGACACTCTTGCCTGTGCCGGACTCCCCCCGGATCAGGACGGACAGGTCCTGCCATCCAGAGCGGGCGGCGTCCTGGAGGAACAGGTCCATCTCGGGTGAGAGGCCGAAAAAGACAAAATCCTTGCTCCCCACATGGAGGCTGTGCTTCCGGCGGCAGATCTCCCTGCGCCGCTGCATGGTCTCCGGGCTGAAGTGGATCTGAGTCATGCTCGCATAGAAGGTGCCGTTTCCCACCACGTGGTAGACGGGGGCGATCATGGTCTGCCGCTGTTTGCCGGAATCGGTCAGATATTCCAGCACAATGGGCTTTCCCTTGATGCCGGCCAGCTTGTATCCCGCCCGGAACATAGCTGTGGTGAGGAAGGTATCTGAGGCCGCGCCGCCGCTGTCCACCTCCCCCTCATAGCGCTTGGCGATGCATACGAGGTCCTGATCCACCACGCACACCCGGTTTGGAATCACATCCAGGATTGTGAAAAACTGCCGCTGGGTCAGACGGCCCGCGTCGTTTTCCTGCTGTGTGTGGGCGGCAATGGCGGACAGGGACTGGTGGGAGGAGGGCTGGGTAATGTACTTATGGATCAGACGGGTGGCGGTGGTCTGGCTCACCTGGAGGGCGGCGGCCAGCTTGCGCGTGGAGGGATAGCGGCGGTACTGAATCTGGATAAAGCGCCGCTCCCGCTCTTCGATGCGCTGTGCGTAGGTGGCGGCGGGGGACGGCCCGCCGCGGGAATCAAACAGGCCCTTGGCCGCGGACAGAGGGATCTCGGTATCCCTGGCCATGAAGAGCATTTTGTCCACGGTGTTTTTCAGCTGGCGCACGTTGCCTGGCCAGTCATACTCCTGCAGAAACTGCCTCAGCTCAGGCGTGAAGCGCAGGTCGGTCCCGTTCTGCTCATTATAGGCATTGCGAAAGTGGTCGGCCATATAGAGGATATCGTCCGGCCGCTCCCGGAGCGGGGGAATACGGATCTCCACCGTGTTCAGGCGCCAGAGCAGGTCCTCCCGGAAGCCTCCCTGCTGGACCAGCTCATGGAGGTCCCGGTTGGTGGCGGCAAGGATGCGCACGTCCACCGTCTTATACTCCTGGCCGCCGATGGGGAGAATGGTCTGGTTCTCCACTGCGGTGAGGATTTTGGCCTGCAGCTCCAGGGGCATGTCGCCGATTTCGTCCAGCAGCAGGGTGCCGCCGCTGGCCAGCTCAAACAGGCCCTTTTTCCCCTTGGGGGAGGCGTTGGTAAAGGCGTAAGGCGCGTAGCCGAACAGCTCTGATTCCAGCAGATCCTTGGCGATGGCGGCGCAGTTTACCACCAGGAAGGGGCCGTTTCTCCGTGCGCTGTGGCGGTGGACATACTCGGCCAGCATGGTCTTGCCGGAGCCGGATTCCCCCAGGAACAGAATGGGCAGCTCGCTGGGGGCGCAGCGCTGACAGCTGCGGAGCACCGGCTCCATCTGCGGGGAGTGGGACAGGAAGGATCTCGAGTCGCTCTCCGGACTGGCGTCCCGCTGGCAGTCGAAAAAGAGGTCGTACCGCTGCTCCTCCCGCTGGACGCTCACGACGGAAAAGATGGACTTGTCCTCCTCGTCGGGGACATATTTTTGAAAGCACAGGTAGCTGACCCCATTGACGTGGATGCGGAAAATATCCTGGATGCCCGGCTCCTGAGAGAGCATATCCCCGCCCTGCCAGCCGGGGCCCATGGGGATCCCGTCCCGCTCCGTGAGGGCCATGCCGAATTGAAGCCCAAGGACAGACTGCGCGGCCTGGTTGGCGTACAGGACGGTCCCGCCGTCCCGCAGCGCATAGACAGGGTTTGGGAGCTGCTCTAAAATAGCAGAGAGCATCTCCTTGGGCATTTGAAGGAAGATGTTGCGGTTGATCATAGCACCACTCCTTTGGTGGATTGAAGATGGGACGACTTTTGGTGCTCGACCATAGAGTATCACACGTTTTGGCTGTTTTCAATATGAAAATAGAAAAAATCTGCGTGGAAATAAAACGTTTTGACCAAGGTGAACCATTTTTGAAAAATGAGACCCTCTCCCGTTTACGAAAAGGTTCACTTTTGGGCAGCGGGCCCCTCCGGTGCCAGGCGGGAAATGGGGGCACCAGAGCCGGGCGGCCTTGGAAATCGATAAATTTTTAACAATTTCCCTGGATCGGGAATGGGTTGGCATGCCGGATGCTAATATGCAGTCCCGGGACGACTGAGCACACCGCAAATCCAAAATCACTGAGAAAGGAAATGACGTATGAAGGCATTGGATGGCGTGAGAATCATTGATTTTACACAGCGGCACGCGGGCAGCGCCGCAACCATGCTCCTGGCCGATTTCGGAGCCGAGGTGATCAAAGTGGAGCGGCCGGGCCATCTGGATCCCGTCCGGAAGTGGGCGCCCATGCAGAATGGGCACAGCGTCTACTTCGCCTACCTCAACCGCGGCAAGGAGGGGATCTGCCTCGACTACACCACCCAGGCGGGCAGGCAGGTGATCCTGGACCTGGTAAAGACTGCGGATGTGGTCTGTGAGAACCTGCCGGTGGGCGAGCTGGAGCACTGGGGGCTGGGCTATGAATCCCTAAAGGCGGTGAAGCCAGACCTGATCTACGCCTCCCTCTCTGCCTTTGGCCACACCGGCCCGCGGAAGGATAAGAAGGCGGACGACCTGACCATTCAGGCCATCGGCGGTATGATGGACCGCACCGGCTTTGCCGATGGGCCCGCCACGCCCGTGGGCTGCCGGGTATCCAACCACATCAGCGCGGCCTACCTGGCCGCCGGGATCAACCTGGCCCTCATCCACAAGCAGAAAACCGGCCAGGGACAGATGCTGGACCTGTCCGAGCTGGACTGCCTCTTCGCCATGATGGAGACGGGCCCCTGGGTCTACAACATCACCGGCAAGGTACTGCCCCGCACCGGCAATTCCTACCCCTCGATCTCCCCCTACGACACCCTGAAGGCAAAAGACGGCTTCCTGTCGGTGGGGATTTCCACAGACAACCAGTGGCAGAAGTTCTGTGCCGCGCTGGGCATGACCGAGCTGGCCCAGAATGAGCTCTACATGACCAACGAGTCCAGAGGCGACCACTATGAGACGGGGCTGAAGGACGAGCTGGAGGCCTTTACCACCCAGCGCGGGAAGTTCGAGATGGAGGCCACCCTCCGCGAGGCAAAGCTGCCCTGCGCCGCTGTATATACCGTGCCCGACGCCATGGCCAGCGAGCACATCGCCGTCCGCGAGATGCTGGTCGAGGTGGACGACGCCGGCGCCGGCAGGGTGACCATCCCCGGCACCACGGCCAAGCTGATGAAGACGCCGGGCAGCGCCCAGAAGGGCGCCCCCCTGGCGGGGCAGGACACCAGGGCTGTCCTAGAGGGCATCGGCTATGCAGACGGGAAAATTGACAGCCTGGAATCCGATGGCGTCATCTGCGAGGCATGAGGGAATCCCCACAGGACACACATGGTGGGACATAAAAAAACGATAAGAAAGGAACCGACCTATGATGAAGATTCTTGAAGGCGTTACTGTTGTCGATTTTACCCAGGCATACAGCGGCCCTTTCTGCGCCATGCAGCTGGCGGATTTCGGCGCCCGGGTGATTAAAATTGAGCGGGCCGGCGTGGGCGACCAGTCCCGCGAGTGGACCCCCTTCCGCAATGATTACAGCGGCTACTACGCCGCCATCAACCGGAATAAGGAGAGCCTGTCCCTGGACATCTCCTCGGAGGAGGGCAAGGAGATCGTCAGGAAGCTGGTCAAGGACGCCGACATTGTCCTGGAGAATTTTAAGTACGGCACATTGACCAAGATGGGGCTGGACTACGACGCGCTGAAAGAGATCAACCCCGGCATCATCTTCGCCTCCCTGTCCGGCTTCGGCCAGTCCGGCCCCTACAAGAAGCTGGCCGCCTATGACAATGTGGTGCAGTCCATGTGCGGCATTATGGACATCACCGGCTATCCCGACGGCGACCCATGCCGTGTAGGCCCCGGCATCGGCGACAGCTTCACCGGCCTGCTGCTGTGCAACGGCATCCTGATGGCCTACCTGCACAAGCTCAATACCGGCGAGGGCCAGAACCTGAACATCGCCATGCTGGATGCACTCTTCGGCATTGAGGAGAACGCCATCCTCTATAAGTCCGTGCTGGACCAGAACCTGACCCGCATGGGCACCCGCAACGCCATGTTCGCCCCGTATGACGTATTTACCTGCGCAGACGGCCTATACACCATCGCCATCACGGAGGACGAGGACTTTGCCCGATTCTGCAAGACCATCGGCAGGCCGGAGCTGGCCTCTGACAGCCGATTTGCCGCCAATGCCGGCCGCCTGGCCAACTATGACGCCATGATGGTCCAGATCGTGCCCTTCTTCACCGACAAGACCCGGGCCCAGCTGGACGGGGTATTCACAGAGGCCGGTGTGGCCGGCGGCTCTGTCCAGGACATCCCCGAGGTGGTTCATGACGAGCAGCTCAACGCCCGCGGGATGCTGTGGGAGATTGATGACCCCGGCATCGGCAAGTACAAAAACATGGCCAACCCCATCAAGATGAGCCTGACGCCCCCGGCGCTGCGCTGCGGCGCCCCCCTGCTGGGGCAGGACACCGACCACATCCTGAAAGAGCTCGGGTATACAGACCAGCAGATTGCCCAGCTCCATGAGGACGGGACGGTGTAGCCCCGCCAGGCCGGAAGAAGCGGATTTTGGCCACCCCGGCGGGGGTGGCCAAAATCCGGGCAGGTGTCACAAAGAAGCGAAAGGAGAAGCGTATGAAAGAGCAGAAAAAGACATTCCTCAATAATACACATTTCGTGATCCTGATCCCCGTGCTGGTGTGTATTTTGGCGTTGGCGATCGCGCTGTTCATAAAACCGGCAGAGGTTTCTACTGCAATTGAGGCGTTTAAAAGCAATGCGCTGAACGCCCTGACCCCGTTTTACCTGTGGCTTGGGCTGGGCGTAGTTGCCTTCTGCGTCTTTATCGCGTTTTCCAAATATGGAAACGTGCGGCTCGGCGCGGAGAAGCCGGAGTTCGGCCTTTTCCCCTGGATCGCCATGATGTTCTGTGCGGGTATGGGCTCCAGCCTGATGTACTGGGCGGCGGCGGAATGGATCTCCTACCTCTCTGCGCCGCCTATGGGTGCGGAGCCGTTCTCCCAGCAGGCCCAGGAGCTGGCCATGGTGTACGGCTCCTATCACTGGGGCATCACCCCCTGGGCGCTTTATATCGTGGGCGCCATCGCCCTCGGCATCCGGTATTATATCCATAAGAAGCCGGAGTTGAGCCTCTCCGCCTGCTGCGCGGCCGTCATCGGGGAAAAACGCGTCAACACATTGACGGGCCGCATCATCGACATCATCTTCATCCTGGGCCTGCTGGCCGGGCAGGCTTGCACGCTGTACTTCGGGACGCCCATGATCTGCGAGATCCTCCACCGGCTGTTTGGTATTGAGCGCAGCTTCGGCATGACGATTGTCGTCATGTGTGTGGTGACGATGATCTTTATGGTCACCTCCTGGGTCGGCATCGGGAAAGGCATGAAGAATGTCTCCACCTACACCGCGTACGCGGCCATCGCCATCGCGATCTTTTTCCTGATCGCCGGCCCCACCCTTTATGAAATCAAGCACAGCACCCAGATGATCGGCTATCAGCTGCAGAACTTCATCGAGATGAGCACCTGGACAGACCCCGTTGGGAACAGCGGCTTCCCGGAGGCCTGGACGGCGTTTTACTGGGCCTGGTGGCTGGCGCTGGGCCCCTGGGTCTGGGTGTACACAGTGCGGGTCTCCAAAGGGCGCACACTGCGGCAGATGATCCTGGGCATGGTGATCTGCGGCACGGCCGGTGACTGGCTCTATTTCGGCACGGTTTCCCCGACCGGCCTGTGGATGCAGAACAACGGCGTTGACCTTGTGGGCGAGCTGAATACAAACGGCACAGAATCGGCGGTGGCGACCCTCCTGGAGAATATGCCGCTGAGCACCATCCTCATGGTGGTCTGGGTGCTTGTGGCGGTATTCCTGCTCTCCACCACATATGACTCTGTCACATTCACCATCGCCGCTACGACTGCGAAGCGGCTGGGCGAGGGCGAAGAGCCCAACCGGCTGTACCGCCTGCTGCTGGCGCTGGTCATCATTGCCACGCCTCTGGCGTTCCTGTTCGCCGATGCGCCACTGTCCGCCGTGCAGTCCGCCGCGCTTCTGACCGCTATCCCGATTGGGGTCCTCTGCGTCATGTCCATGGTTTCCGCGGTCAAGTACCTCCGGAAGGACTTTGGCGACATGTCTACGGAGCAGATCATCCGGGCCGGCAAGGATCCGGGGTTTGTCGCGCGCAGTGTCCTGGAGGAGCAGGGCGCCCAGCAGACAGTGAAGGGGGATTGACAAATGATACTACCATTAAAAGGGGTCCGTATTTTAGACCTGACCACAATCAACCCGTTCACCGATACGGAGTTCTCCGACTATGGGGCCGAGGTGATCAAGGTGGAGCGGCCGGGCAGCGGCGACACAATCCGGGACTACCCGCCGTTTAAGGACGGCGTCAGCGCCTACCACTGCTACACCGACCGGGGGAAAAAGAGCATTACGCTCAACCTGAAGGCCGACCAGGGCAGGGAAATCCTCAAGCGCCTGGTGAAGGACGCCGACGTGCTGGTGGAGAACTTCAAGAACGGCACCATGGAGAAGATGGGGCTGGGCTTTGACGTGCTCTCCCAGATCAACCCGAAGCTTGTGTACGGCAAGCTGTCCTCCTATGGCAGCACCGGCCCCCAGAAGGACTACATCGCCTACGACATCGCCGTCCAGGCCCAGAGCGGCATCATGGACGCAACCGGCGAGCCGGGCGAAGAGCCCTGCCGCGTGGGCTGCTATGTCAGCGACCATCTCTCCTGCACCTACCTGGGCACCGCCATCGTCCTGGCGCTGTACCACGCCAAAAGGACGGGCAGGGGCCAGCGGGTGGAGGTCGCCATGCTGGACTCGGTGGTAAGCGTCATGGGGGAAAAGGTGGCCGCGCTCAACTGCGGGGCGGACGCCTCGCGCACGGGGCACCTGCACGACGCCTACGCGCCCTACGACATCCTGCGCTGCCAGGACGGCTGGGTGGCACTGGCCATTACAGAGGACAGCCAGTGGGCCGCCTTCTGCCGGGCCTTCGGACAGGACGGCTGGGCCGCCCAGTACCCCACCCATGAGAGCCGCCGCGCCGCCTATCTGGAGACGCTCCGGCCGCAGCTGGAGGGGCTGCTGTCCCAGGTGACCCGGGCCGAATTCGACAGCCGGTGCGCCGCCGCCGGCGTGCCCGCCGGCCCGGTGAACACCATGGAGGAGGCCGTGGAGAACCAACACCTCAAATTCCGCGGCATGATGCCGACCGTGACCGACCAGCGGGTGGGGGACGTGCTCACCGTGGGCAAGGCCATCAAGTTCGACGGCGTGCTGACCGACGGATTTACCACCGCACCCCTGCTGGGACAGAACAACGACGAGATTTTGGGCGCCTATTATTCCCGGGAAGAGCTGGCACAATTCCTGGCCGACGGCGTGATCTGAGGAGGTGCGGATATGGAACAAGTACTCAGCGGCATCCGCGTGCTGGATCTGACGGCCGGCCTGCCGGGGGCCTTCTGTACCATGAATCTGGGCGACTGCGGCGCGGAGGTCATCAAGGTGGAGCGGCCGGAGGGCGACCCCGTCCGCCGGCGCGGCCCCATGAAAAATGGCGCCAGTGCGCTTTTTGCCGGGCTCAACCGGAATAAGAAGAGCCTGTGCCTGGACGACACCGTACCGGAGGGGCGGGAGCTGCTGCTCGGCCTGGCCGCGGACTGCGACGTGGTGGTGACCAACGGCTCCGCCGTGCTGGACTATGAGACCGTCAGACAGGTCAACCCCGGCGCGGTCTACGCCTCCATCACCGGCTTTGGAGAGAGCGGCCCGCTGAAGGAGCATCTGGCGGACGACCTCATCATCACCGCCATGAGCGGCATGATGGACCGGACCGGCCGCCGCGGCGAGCCGCCCATGATGCCCGGCGTGGATTTCGGCGGCACCTACAGCGGCGTGGTGCTCCTGTCCGGCATTGTCATGGCGCTGTTCAACCGGCTGAACACCGGCGAGGGCGCCCGTGTGGAGGTCTCCGTCCTGGACTGCATCTTCTATATGCTGGAGCTGTTCGTCATGAACTACGCCATTGACGGCAGCATCACCCCGAAGAACGGCAACCAGGACACCGAGGTGGCGCCCCTGGGCACCTTCGCCGCCCAGGACGGCTATGTGGCCATCGCCATCAGCTCCGAGGGGCAGTGGAAAAAGTTCTGCGCCCTGGTCGGGGCGGAGCAGCTGGCCGACGACCCCCGCTTTGCCGACAACGCCAGCCGCCTGGCCAACCTGGAGAAGCTGATCTCCGAGATCGGGAAGATCACCGGAGCCTGGAAGAAGGACGAGCTGGTGGCCGCCATGGGGGCGGCCAAGCTGGCCGGAGGGGCGCTCAAGTCCGTCGGCGAGATCATCGACGACGCCCAGATCCGCGCCGCCGGGATGATCCTGGACGGCCGGGACCCCGCCCTGGGCTCCATGTACCGGGTGGGCACCCCCATGAAGCTGGGCGCCGCCCCTCTGGAGGTCAACGCCATGCCGGCCCCCGCGCTGGGACAGCATACCACCGAGATCCTCAAGAGGCAGGGGCTGTCCGGCCCCAGGCTGGCCGGCCTGGAGAAGGCCGGGGTCATTTTCACATCTACATTTGCGAGAAGGAGTGCAGAGCAAACGATGAAAGCCATTGTCTGTGTAAAACAGGTTCCAGACACCTCGGGCAAGGTGGCGGTCAACCCGGACGGCACCCTGAACCGGGCTTCCATGCAGACGATCACCAACCCGGACGACATGAACGCGGTGGAGGCCGCCCTGCGGCTGAAGGACCAGACCGGCTGCAGGGTGATCGTGGTCACCATGGGACCGCCCCCCGCCAAGGGGATGCTGCGGGAGCTGCTGGCCATGGGCGCCGACGAGGCCGTGCTGGTGTCCGCCCGTGAATTCGGCGGCTCAGATACCTTCGCCACCTCCCAGATCCTGTCCGCGGCCATCCACAAGATCGGCCTGGGCGAGGACGACATCATCTTCTGCGGCCGCCAGGCCATCGACGGCGACACGGCCCAGGTGGGCCCGCAGATCGCCGAGAAGCTGGGGCTGCCCCAGATCTCCTATGTGGCGGATGTGATCCGGGAGGACGGCAAGGTGGTGTGCAAGCGCATGCTGGAGGACGGCTATATGGTGGTAGAGACCACCGCCCCCTGCCTGCTGACCTGCATCAAGGAGCTCAACGAGCCCCGCTATATGACCATGCGGGGCATCCGCGACTGCTATGAGAAGCCCCTCACCGTCCTGGACTTCGAGGCGCTGAAGGACGATCCCCTGATTGACCTGGGCACCATCGGCCTGAAGGGTTCTCCGACGAACATCTTTAAGTCCTTTACGCCCCCGCAGAAGGGCACCGGCATGATGCTGGAGGGCGGCGGCAAGGAGGCCGCAGACCAACTGGCCGCGATCCTGGCCGCCAAACACGCCATCTAAAGGAAAGGAGAACCAAAATCATGGGAACTTACAACAGTTCAGATATCGCCGCCTTCAAAAATGTCTGGGTATTCTGTGAGCAGCGGCAGGGCACGATGATGCCCACCAGCCTGGAGCTCATCTCCGAGGGCCGGAAGCTGGCCGACGAGCTGGGCGTAGAGCTGTGCGGCCTCCTGCTGGGGGACGGCGTGGAGGCGCTGGCCGGTGAGCTGGGCGGCTACGGCGCTGACAAGGTCTATCTGTACGAATCTCCGCTGCTGAAGGACTACACCACCGACGCCTACGCCAAGGTGGTGTCCGACGCGGTCCAGGCCTACCGGCCAGAGATCATGCTCTTTGGCGCGTCCAACATCGGCCGCGATCTGGCGCCCCGCTGCGCGGCCCGGCTGCACACCGGCCTGTGCGCCGACTGCACCCACCTGGATGTGGACGTGGCCAAATATGTGGACTTCCTCCGGGAGAGCTCCACGCTGGATGTGGACGGCACCAGCTGGGATATGGACAACCGGGATCTGAAGATGACCCGTCCTGCCTTCGGCGGCCATCTGATGGCCACCATCATCTGCCCCCGCTTCCGTCCCGCCATGGCCACGGTCCGCCCCGGCGTGATGAAGAAGAGCGCGTTTGACGCCGCCCGGGCGGCCGCCGTGGAGGTGATCCGCCCCCAGGTGGAGCTGGGGGAGGCGGATCTGCACACCCGCGTCCGGGAGATCGTGAAGGAGACCCGCAAGCTGGTGGATCTCACCGGCGCAGAGGTAGTGGTTTCCGTGGGCCGCGGCATCTCCAGCAACATTGAGAAGGGGATTCAGCTGGCCGAGGAGCTGGCCGAGGTGCTGGGCGGCGTGGTCGGCGCCTCCCGCGCCGTGGTGGACAACGGCTGGCTGCCCGCCGACCACCAGGTGGGACAGACCGGCAAAACCGTCCACCCCCGCATCTATATCGCCCTGGGCATCTCCGGCGCCATCCAGCACCAGGCCGGCATGCAGGATTCCGAGCATATCGTGGCGGTGAACAAGAACGCCGGGGCCCCGATTTTCCAGGTAGCTGACTACGGCATCTGCGGGGATCTGTTCCAGGTTGTCCCTGAGATGATCCAGTCCTTCAAGGCCGTAAAGGCCAATGCCTGAGCAGGAGGTAAGAGACATGGCTTTTCAACTGACGAAAACACAGAAGATGGTTCAGGCGCTGGCCAAGGAGTTTGCGGAAAAGGAATTGGCCCCCATCGCCGCCGAGATGGACAAAAATGAGCGCATGGAGCCCGCGGTCCTGGAGAAGCTGGCCAAGTCTGGCTTCATGGGCATCGGCGTGCCCACCGAGTACGGCGGCGCTGGCTTCGGCATGATGGAGAAGTCCCTCATGGTCACCGAGCTGGCCAAGCAGTGCGCCAGCACGGCCGAGGTCATGGCGGTGCACACCATGGCCATCACCGGCATCATCAAGTATGGCACCCCTGAGCAGAAGGAGAAGTATCTGACCGGCTCCGCCAAGGGCTGGATCGCCGGGTTCGCCCTCACCGAGCCCAACGCCGGCTCGGATGCCGCCAATGTCCAGACCACGGCGGTGCTGGACGGGGACGAGTACGTCATCAACGGCTCCAAGTGCTTCATCTCCAATATGGGGCCCAGCGAGGGCGACTTCGTCACCATCCTGGCGGTCACCGACCCCACCAAGGGCTATAACGGCATGTCCACCATCATCGTGGACCGCGGAACCCCCGGCTTCATCATCGGCAAGCGGGAGGAGAAGATGGGCATCCGGGCCGCCGACGTGTCCGAGCTGATCTTCGAGAACTGCCGCGTGCCCAAGACCAACCTGCTGGGCAAAGAGGGCAGGGGCTTCAAGATTTTCATGGAGGCCCTGGACGGCGGCCGCATCGGCATGGCGTCCCAGGCCCTGGGCATCGCGGAGGAGGCCCTGCGCCTGTCCAAGGACTATCTGAAGGTGCGCGTCCAGTTCGGCAAGCCCCTGGAGAAGCAGCAGGGCCTGCAGTGGTATATCGCGGACATGGCCACCAAGGTGTCCGCCGCCCGGGCGCTGATTTATGAGGCCGCCATGACCATGGACCGGGGCGAGCCCTGCACCGAGATTGCCGCCATTGCCAAGTACTACGCCTCTGAGATGGCTGTGGAGGTCACCAACAAGGCGCTGCAGATCTACAGCGGCTACGGCTACATGCGGGACTATCCGCTGGAGCGGATGTATCGGGATGCCCGCATCGTGCCCATCTACGAGGGCACCTCCGAGATCCAGAAAAACATCATCGCCCGCGAGGAGCTGAAAAAGTAGAGCGGCCTCCAGGCGCAGGAGCGCACCGCGGCGGCTGCCGCGGTGCGCTCCGACCTGTAAACGAAAGGAGGATTCCCGATGGGGAGAGAAAACCTGGCAGACCTGCTGGTGGGCAAGCGGATGGAGCCCCGCTATCTGGAGTACACCTGGCGGGACGTCGCCCTCTATGCCCTGGCGGTGGGGGCCAAGCAGGAGGACCTGATGTACACCTATGAAAAGGAGCTGAAGGCCCTGCCCAGCTACGGCACGATCCCGTACTGGGGGACCGTCAACGTGCGCCCGTACCAGTGGATGCCGCTGCCGGCCTCCATGCTGGCCAACGAGATCATCAAGCCCACCATCTCCTTTTTAAACATGGATCACGAGCTGATCATGTACCGGCCCATCGACCCGATGAAGGGCACGTTCCAGTACCAGGACCGGATTACCGACGTCTACGACAGGGGAGAGGGCAGGGGCGCCGTGGTTAAGACCCAGCTGGATGTGCGGGATGTGGCCGGAAACCTGGTGTGTACCAACCGTTCCACCACCTTCTTCCACGAGGCCGGGGGCTTCGGCGGCCCGCCCATGCCCAAGAGCAGCGTGCACATCCCGGACCGGCCGCCGGACTATGAGGAGGAGGACTATATCAGCCCCGTGCAGAACCTGCTCTACCGCCTGACCGGCGACACCAACCTGGTCCACGTGGACCCGGACTACGCCCGCAAAATGGGCTTTGAGAAGGCGTTCATGCAGGGGCTCTGTTCCTTTGGCTTCTGCTGCCGGATGTCCATTGGCGCGCTGATCCCCGGACAGCCGGAGCGCATGACGCGCATGGCGGCGCAGATGACCTCGGTCCTCTATCCCGATACGCCGGTCAAGCTGCAGCTGTGGAAGATGGAGGAGGGGAGGGCCTTCTTCCGGTTCCTCAACCAGAACACAGGCAGGGCGATCCTGGACCGCGGCGAGTTTGAGTGGCGCTGACCCCTGCCGCTCCTCCGCTGCTGCCGGAAGCTGGAGCCAAACGGGGCGGGGCTGTGGTCAGCGCTCCTCTTGCCTGGAGGCATGCCCGCGCCGCGCCCGCCAGACAGCCGCAAAGTTGAGCAGCAGGGTGCCGGACAGCAGGGCGGCGGCACAGAGGGCAAAGGCGTCCCAGGTATCCTCGATGGCGGCGAAGTCCCCCTCCCGGAGCTGTACGCCGCAGTAGAGCACCACCAGGAACAGGGAGGCGGCGCAGCAGCCAAAGCTGGGCGCGCACAGCCCCGTCCGCCGGCCGGCCAGAG
This sequence comes from uncultured Flavonifractor sp., assembly GCA_944385585.1. Classification (GTDB taxonomy): domain Bacteria; phylum Bacillota; class Clostridia; order Oscillospirales; family Oscillospiraceae; genus Flavonifractor. The sequence continues at coordinate 5,100 of CALWXU010000020.1, read as the reverse complement.
CGGCTATGCCCAGTGCCCAGGCCCCCAGCCCCAGAAGCAGAGGGCCCAATGTGGTCAGCATGTCCATAAAAAACGCCCCTCTCTGTCAGGTGTCCAGCTCCTGGTAGTACAGGATGCCGGTGTCCGAATCATAGGCCGCGAAGGTGTAGTTGAAGGAGGCACGTGTGAGCATGCCGCCGCCCCCGTTCTCCTGGCGGTCCATCAGGTACCACCAGCCGTTATCCGGCACAGGCCAGTCCACCTCATCCCCACAGCTTCCATAGACCACCGTCTCCATATGCCCGTCCATGGGGAAGGGGTTCCAGCGGCCGCTGGGGTGGTGGGAGACCGCCTCCTCCACCGTCCCGGCGTCCGACTGGCCGAAGGCGAGCTCGATGTGGAGCAGGCCGTCCCTGTGAAAGCCCCCGTGGCTGTCCCCGGAGATAACGGAGACCGGCTCCGGCAGGTCCATATCCAGCTGGCGGGCGACGTAGTCCGCCTCGCTCTCCCGCCCACAGCCGCCCAGCAACAGCAGCAGGGCGGCAAGCAGCATCTGTCTCATAAATCAATCCCTCCTGTCTTGCCATGAGAATAGCACAGGAGGGATTGATTGTCAATTTATTTTTATTGAATAGCAATAATTATTTTCTGGTAGACAGGCTTGTGCGGCGCTAGGTGATATCAAACTCGGCGGCCAGGAGAGCATCGCCGTTCTCCACGTCCCAGTTGCTGACGCCGGTCAAAATCCGGTAATGACCACTGGGGAGGGTCCCATATAGCCATTGATAGTAGTAGGCCTTTGCTGTGGGTTCACCCGCTTGTATGTGATAAGCAGTTAATAAAAAGGAAATGTTGTCGCTCACCACCGGCACTTGATACCAGAGCCCGCCAATCTCCCGCTCCAGGGTGAACTGCTCCCCATAGTACCAGTCCCCGAGACGGCTTGCGGTAAAGCATACGGTGACAGATGTGTCTGCAACCGCCGTCACCTCCAGAGAGGGGGCGGCTGTGTTGGCGGTGATCTGCTCCTGGCTGGCCGTCCAGGGATCCTGGAGGTAGAAGTCCTCCTCGCTGCCGCTGCCCTCCAGGCAGGCGGCGGCGTAGTCCATGGCGGCCTGAAGATGGTCGGCCTGGGGCGGATTCCCCTCCGCCGGGTAGAGCGCGCCGGTCTCGTCCTGCCAGCCGATCACCTGCCAGACATCGCCCTGCCCCTCCGGCTGGGCCAGGATCAAGGTATATCGCCGCTCATAGTTGTCCAGCCAGCCGCCGGGCCACCAGCTCACCTGCCGGAGGGAAAACAGAAGGGCGGGGTCCTCCTCCCAGGGGAGCAGGTCGCGGTTCTCCGCCGCGGGGGAGGGGGTGGAGCTCCCGGCCGGGGCGGCGGGGGCCGCCGGGGTCTCTGCCGCCGGGGCGCCGGCGAAGGTGCAGGCCGCCAGCAGGGCGGCCGCACCGACGGCCAGAGCCGCGGCAGGCCACAGGGTGCGGGGCCTTTGGGCGATCAGCCGGATGCGCTCTTTCAGACCGCCCGCCCCCATGGCCACGGTGGTGGCGGTGTGGAGCAGGGGGGAGGGGCCGGCGCGCCGCACCGCCAGGGCCAGCAGGGTGCGTCCGTAGGGGATGCGCTCCCCCTCGCCCAGGATTTTTAGGGCGCTCTCGTCGCAGGAGAGCTCTCCATCCCGCCGGGACAGGGCGGCGGCCAGCCACACCAGCGGGTCGAACCAGTAGAGGGCCAGGCACAGACAGCGCACCAGGGCCCACAGGTGGTCGCCGTGGCGGTAGTGGGCCGTCTCGTGGGCCAGGGCATGGCGGACCAGGGCAGGGTCCTCCGCGCAGGAGGAGGGCAGATAGATGGCGGGGCGGAGCAGGCCGAACAGGCAGGGGGTCTCCGCCGCCCCGCTGACGTACACCGGCACCGGGTCGTCCGCCTTGGACAGCTTCCACCGGCTCCGCCGCAGCCAGGCCCCAAACCGCAGGTTTACCGCCAGCATCCAGAGTCCGAACCCTGCCGCGCCGCCCAGCCACACCCAGCGGAGGATGATCTCCAGCGCGGGGAGGGCGGGCTCCGGGAGGGCAGGTTCCGGCAGGGCGGTCTGCGGAGGGTAGAGCGCCTCCATCGGGAGATTCTGCACCGGGGCGGGGGAGGGGGAATTTGCTTCCTCCGCCGGCGGACCTTCCGCCGGCTGCCGTGTCTCCATGTAGGCGGGGATGGCCTGCGCCGCCCCCAGCACGCTCACCGGACTGGTCCCGATGCTTACCGGCACCAGCAGGCGGAGGGCCGCCAGCAGCCACAGGGCATATTGGAGCCGGGGGCTGATTCGCCCCCGCAGGGCGAACCGGAGGGCGGTGAGGGCCAGAATCAGCACCGACGAGGTGAGCAGAATTTCCCTCACGTCTCCCGCCTCCTCTCCGCCTCCCGCAGGATGGTCTGGAGCTCGGCCAGCTCCTCCGGCTTCAGGGAGCCGCCCTTCACCAGGGCGGACATCATCAGGCCCACGCTGCCGTGGTAGGCCCGGTGGAGCAGGGACCGGGTCTCCGCCAGGGCGGCGTCCTCCCGTCTCAGGGCGGGGTGGTAGATTCGCGCCTTTCCGCCCTCCTCGTAGGTCACCAGCCCCTTGGCCTCCATGCGCCGCAGGACGGTGGCCACCGTGCTCTTGGCCCAGCCCGCCTTGTTTCCCAGCGTCCGCACCAGCTCCATCAGGGTGGACGGGGCCGTCCACAGCTCCTCCATCACCCGCCACTCGCTGTCCGACAGGCGGATGGTCTCCCGCTCCTCCATGGCGATAACCTCCTTTGGTTTACTCTTGTAACCCTACCATATCAGATCAGTTTACACTTGTCAACCGTTTGGACAAAAAAGAGCGGCCAAAGGCCGCTCTCAGGATTCCGGTTCTTCTTGTTCCGGCACATACTCCAGCAGATCCCCGGGCTGGCAGTCCAGGGCCCTGCAGATGGCCTCCAGGGTGGTGAAGCGCACCGCCTTGGCGTGGTTGTTTTTCAGGATGGACAGGTTGGCCAGGGTGATGTCCACCCTGGCGGACAGCTCGTTGAGGCTCATCTTCCGCTTGGCCATCATCACATCCAGATTGACGACGATCGGCATGGCTTCACCCCCTAAATGGTCAGATCGTTCTCCGCCTTCAGCTCCGCCGCCTGGCGGAACAGGGCGGACATCACCAGGCAGAGCAGGCCGCCCAGCAGGAAGATGGGCACAAACAGGGCGTTGTAGGTGAGCAGGGAGGCGATGGACTGGTAGTAGAACAGCCCCCACACCACCCGCGCCAGGGCAGCGGCGGAGATGGCGAAGCAGCACACCCCCGCCCGGCGGAGGCTGACGCCGTTCTCCCGCTGGAAGGGGTTCCCCGCCAGAATGGTACCCAGCACCCGGCGGCCCTGCCACAGGATCACCGCCGTACACACCCCGCAGAACAGGAGAAACGCGGACAGCACGTCTGCATAGGCCCCGTTCCGCCCCCACCGCGCCCATCCGCCGAAGAACAGCATGTGGAGGGTGTCGTCCAAATCGTACTGCCACCACTCCGCAAGTCCCTGCCGGACGCTGATATGCACCAGCCCGGGCACCATGACCAGGACGATCAGATTGCACACAAACGTGATGGTGACCAGGATCTTCAGCACCCCGGCCAGCTTCTGCACGGCGGTTTTCTCCATGAGATAGTCCCTCCTCCTGACGCCTTGTGCCCCATGGGCGCGCCGGGGCGCCGCACCCCACGGGGCAGACAGGTATCCTGGGAATATCATAGCATGGACTATATCGAATGTCAATAAAAATATATTGATTTAGATCTGGATGGCCCCCAGGACCTGCCCAATGGGCTGGTTGAGCACCAGGTCGGCCTCCCGGTCGTAGGGGGTGGGGCTCTTGTTGATCAGGGTCAGTTTGTCCCCCCGGTAATAGCGGATCAGCCCCGCCGCCGGGTACACCGCCAGGGAGGTGCCGCCGATGATCAGCATGTCCGCCCGAGAGATGGCCAGCACCGCGGCCTCCATGGTCTCCTGGTCCAGGGCCTCCTCGTAGAGCACCACGTCGGGCTTCACCACCCCGCCGCACACCGGGCACCGGGGCACGCCGGAGCGCTCCAGCATGAAGTCCAGGCCGTAGAACTGACGGCACTTCATGCAATGGTTCCGGTGGACGGAGCCGTGGAGCTCGTACACGGTTTTGCTCCCCGCCGCCTGGTGGAGACCGTCGATGTTCTGGGTCACCACCGCGTCCAGCTTCCCCGCCGCCTCCAGCTCCGCCAGCTTCAGGTGGGCGGCGTTGGGCCCGGCGTCGGGGAAGAGCATCTTGTTCCGGTAGAAGCGGTAGAACTCCTCTGGATTTTTCTCAAAAAAGGTGTGGCTCAGGATGGTCTCCGGCGGATACCGGTACTGCTGGTTATACAGCCCGTCCACGCTGCGGAAGTCGGGGATGCCGCTCTCGGTGGACACCCCCGCCCCGCCGAAGAATACAATGTGACGGCTCCCGCTGATCCAGTCCTGAAGCTGCTTCTGCTTGTCGTCCATGGGAAATCTTTCCCCCCTTCTGGAATGGATAATTGAGAATTGAGAATGGCTGATTTCGGAACCGGATTCGTGAATACGCTTCCGTTTGGGTTATGGAATCATTCTCAATTATCCATTATCAATTGTCAATTGTTTTCCGGTGTCGGCAGCCGGTGTGGGGGCAGCCTCCGCACCCGCCGCAGCCGCAGCCCCGCTTGCCCCTGAGCTGCTGATGGAAGCGGTAGATGAGGTAGCACGCCGCCCAGACGATGAGGACCGCCACGCCGGCGTAGATCACATATTTCAGCATTCAGATCACCCGCAGAATCAGGGAGCCGAGCTGGTACACCAGGAAGGAGCCCAGCCACGCGGCCCCCAGCTGCCAGCCGATGGAGGCCAGGGTCCACCTGGTGGAGTTCATCTCCTTGTGGATGGTGGACACCGCCGCCACACAGGGCACGTAGAGCAGGACGAACACCAGGAAGGAGTAGGCGGCCAGGGGGCTCTGGAAGGTGCCGCCCAGGGCGGCGGCGACAGCCGCGCCGCTGGCGGTCATGGAGAAGCCGTAGAACATGCTCATGGAGGACACCACCATCTCCTTGGCGATCAGGCCGGACA
>CALWXU010000019.1 GCA_944385585.1 uncultured Flavonifractor sp. | reverse complement strand
CAGGGGTTGCATCTTTTTCAGCAACCTTAGTTGGTCCGAGTGGCGGGATTTGAACCCACGGCCTCTTGGACCCGAACAGCGGGTTGAAATTTTTTCTGGTTATTTGTGACGGTTTATAGATGGTTCTGCTGTAAGATGGCTACTTTATAGAGTCGTTCAGAAGCAGGATTTCCGCATGCTCCAGGTGTTTCTGTGGTAGCTATGTGGTCGGTTGCAGAAGTCTGCACCCGAAGGAAACTCAAGATCTGCGCCGCAAAACAATAGAAAAGGGAAGATCTCAAATGGCCGAAGGGGTGGAGATGAGATTCTCCACCCCTTCTATGTGTCCTAAAGCGGCATTCAGCCGTTCTGATATTCCTCCATCAGTTCGTCAGCCAGATAGGCATCACTCATACAGTGCAGATCAGACACGCCATCCCTGACCAGGCGGTAGACCTCTGAGTGATAAAAGTAGTCCAGGGCGTTGTCCAGCGTAAGCCCGGCTTTTTGGGCAAAGGCCTCGATCACCCGGGCGTACTTTTTTTGGAGCAGAATCGGATTGGCGTTCACACCTGTTCACTCCCCTCAAACCGCAACTTGGCCAAAGCTTCCTCCGTGCGGAAGCAGAGTTGGAGGTTCGGCTTTTCATATCGCAGACGGCGGATGGCCTCGGCCTTGTCAATCAGCCCGTCAAAGTAGAGCTCTACCGTATTGAACACCCTATCATTGGCAACGCCGCCTGCTACGATATCGTAATCCGAGGTGTCATGCCCGCTCCTGCAGGTCAGGATAAAATCCAGCCACTCCTCAGAGTACGCATCAAATTTCAGTGTTTTCAGCATACTGCTGGCCGCTTCATCAAAGATATACCTGGAGATCACACCATCCTTGCCTCGCCGCTTGAATTTACCGCACCACTTCACCGCCTGTTCCTTGAGCGGTGTTGTATAAAAGCCTTGGCCAAAGTCCACATTGGGCCTGGAGTGCCGGAGATCCGGCCTGGGGATCTCCAGGAACGAGCCATGATACAGGATCATACCGCCACACTCCGCTCCTTCATCACCTGCAAGATATCATCCACAATGTAGTCCTTGCTTTGGGTGTGGAGGATTTCATACTCCGGGACAATATAGCTATTCAAGATGTCACTTTTTCCCGTCAGGGCATCGTAGACTTGCTCAGCGTCAACGCCCAGACGCTGAGCCACGTTTTCGATGCAGAATACGGCAAACTCCAGTTCCTTGGATGTCCGGATTTTTTCATGAGATGCCATTTCTATCTCCTCGCCAATACAGTTCAAAAAGTAGATGCAGAGAGATCACGGATATGGGAGCTGATGCTGTGCCCAGTTCTCTATATTTAATTATAACAACACCACTCCGCAAACTCAAGTGTAAGCGTATGCCCAAAAACGAGATACAGCAGATGTAAAACCCAGCGGGCCGGAAACCTTCAAACAGGCTCCGGTCCTTTCCATGCAAGGAGAAAAGGCGCAGAGGTCAATCCTCCACGCCTTCACTTTTGAGAAACTGTGCGACCGTCATACACTTTGGATGTTCCATATCCAGACTTAAAAAGTCTTTATCGCCGGTGAGGATAATATCCACATCCAACACAATGGCCGCGTTTAAGATCGGCTGGTCTTTTGCGTCGCGTATCAGCTTTTCCGCATGGTCTACCGCAGGAATTAACTCATAGGACATCTCTGCCAGCAGCACTTCGGCATCCGGGAGATACTTTGGCGCTTTCCGTCCGAGAATATCCCGCAGTTCCGCGATGTTGCGGTCACACAGGACTATTTCGTGATTGTCTGCGATGTAGAGCAACGCCCGCGCCGGTTTGGAACGGGGAAAGACCAATGCGGAAAACAGAATGTTTGTGTCTACCAATATCCGCATTTTACCGTTCCTTTCCATAACGCACTTCGTCTATAAGCGCCTGAATATCATCCTCGCTGGATACGCCCAGTGCATCAGCAGCCCCGGCAAAGGCGGCCTGTGCTTTTCGGATGGCCGCAGCGGAGGCGTTGCTGACAACGATCTCTCCATTCTGCTTTTGGAGGAACAGGATTTTATCGCCGGATTTCAGACCAAGCTGCCGCCTGATTTCTACCGGCACAGTGATTTGACCGTTTGCAGAGATTTTCGCCAAATTCATACAAGTCACCCTTTCTATTCTTTAGAACTCAAGTTTTCTTTATCTCTGCTTATATTATATCCCATGTGCCAGGGAAAGTAAACTCGTCCGGGCAAAAAAGAGGCGCTTGTTTGTGGCTTTTTTGTGAATTTGATTAAAAAGTCCTTGACAACTCGTTTCGGGCGAAACGAAATCAAAATTCGTCATTTCAGGGGAGATGCGCTTTGCAAATGACGGTCTCGCAGAGGCGGAGGATCTTTTCTCCGCCTCTGCGTTTTCCATTGACGGCGCAATTCGAGGCTTGACCGGGCGATCCGCTGTGGGAATGATACGGGTGCTTCAGTCAATGACAACCAGGACCTTTTGTTTATCTGAGTGTTTTTCTTTGTAACTTTTTAAGCCTTTGCAGTCCGCTTGCAATTCGCAAGCAAAACAAATATGATATAAGTATGCTTAGTAGGAGGCGATTAGTATGGCCAGAACAATCTAGGCAGCCGACGGCATAACATTGTACATACTTGGTCCATCAGAGCCCAGAGGTGGAGGATTTTCCTTCCACTTCTGGGCTCCTCATGATATAAGCACAAATGTGACTTAGAGCAGCTGCGCGGGGATTACATTGGTAAATCCGTTCCGTTTTATTCAGGATCTGCGCCGCTAAACAATCGAAAGGCCCCATTCCGGCACGCAAATACTGTGCTCCAGTCTCTGATCCATCGTTGTGTATAGTTTTAGACAAAAAGACGGGCTGCAGGTTCCAAAAGGTGTACCTTTTGAAACCCGCAGCCCCTTTTTGCTTTCATACCCAATATCGGCCAATTCCCTGGAAAGTTAAGAATTTTTTCGAAAAATTTTCTGTCATTTCTCCCTGCTCCAAAAAGTACACCTTTTGAAACCTGCGGCATGAGAGGGGGGCGGATACAGTGAAAGGCGGAACCGCCCAGCGGACGATTCAATACAACACGATCAAGGTCCCCCTCTATCCCACGCCGGAGCAGGAGGAGCTGTTCCAAAAGACCTTCGGCTGCTGCCGGTACATCTGGAACCAAATGCTGGCCGACCACGAAGAGTTCTACTGCGCCACCGACAAACACTTCATTCCGACCCCCGCCAAGTACAAAACCGGGGCGCCCTTTCTGAAAGAAGTGGACCACCAGGCCCTGACCCAGGAGTACAACAAGCTCTCCCAGGCGTTCCGCAATTTCTTCCGCAATCCGTCGGCCTTCGGCTATCCCAGATTCAAGCGGAGGAAGGACGACCGGGACAGCTTCACCGCCTGCAACCAGTTTTCCCCCAGCGGCTCCACCATCTACATCACCCGGGACGCCCTGCGCATGACCAAAGCCGGCCTGATCCGGGCAAAGTTCCCCCGCCGGCCCAGAAGCGGCTGGAAGCTCACCCGGGTCACGGTGGAGCGCACCAAGACAGGCAAATATTACGGGTATCTGCTCTATGCCTGCCCGGTAAAGCCGCCGGAGCCGGTGGAACCCACGGCGGAGCGGACCGTGGGACTGAAATACGACCTCGCCCACTTCTATGTAACAGACGGCGGCCTCACCGCCGACCCTCCCTGCGGGCTGCGGCAGTCCCGGGACAAGGCGGCGGCCATCCAGCGGAAACTCGGCCGCTTGCAGCCCGGTTCGAAAAATTACCAGGAGCTGGTGCAGAAGTACCGCCTGCTCCATGAGCACATTGCCAACCAGAGACGCGATTTCCTCCACAGGGAGTCCAGGCGGATAGCCAACGCCTGGGACGCCGTGTGCATCCGGGACGACTCTCTGAAGGCGATCGCCGGGGAGCTGGGCGGCGGGGCCGTCCACGCGTCCGGCTTCGGGAGGTTCCGGGAGCTGCTCCGGTACAAGCTGGAGCGGCAGGGGAAGCAGATGCTCGAGGTGGGCCGGTATACGCCAACCACCAAGACCTGCTCCGCCTGCGGCGCGGTGAACGAGACGCTTTCTCCCCGGGCCCGGCGCTGGGTCTGTCCCGTGTGCGGCGCCGAGCACGGGCGGGGGAAAAATGCCGCCGTCAACATCAAGGCGCAGGGCTTGGCCCATTACCAAAGCAGACAGGCCATGGAGGCCGTCTCTTAAAAGAATCCAAACAGCTTTCTGCCGGTGGGAACGCCGGTGCAGGCCCATGCCTCCCGTGGAGGACCGTTGGGAAACGAGAGGGCGCCTCCCCGCGTGGGGCCGCGTCTGAAGCCCGGGTATCCGGGCGTTCCAAATATTATGACGATGAAAAAACATCCCTGTGGTTTCACCCGGCCGACGGGCCGGTTGAAATAGATTCCAAGTGACGGAACGGTTCAGACCGCCAAAGGCCACGGCGCCTGCGCCAGACCGCCAAAACCAGATCCCGCGCCGAAGGACCGGTGCGGCGATACGCAAATCCCCAAAATCATTTCTGATGAAAGGAAGCTAATGAAATGAGGATCCAACATAACATCATGGCGATGAATGCCTACCGCAACTACACCAACAACACCTCCGCCCTGAGCGCCAACCTGGAGAAGCTGTCCTCCGGCTACAAGATCAACCGCGCCGGCGACGACGCCGCCGGTCTGGCCATCAGCGAGAAGATGCGCGCCCAGATCACCGGCCTAAACAAGGCCCAGGACAACGCCAAGGACGGCATCTCCCTGGTGCAGACCGCCGAGGGCGCCCTGACCGAGGTTCACGACATGCTCAACCGCATGTACGAGCTGGCCGAGCAGTCCGCCAACGGCACCTACGACGGCACCGACCGCACCCAGCTGCAGAAGGAGGTCAATAACCTCCGCACTGAGATCAACCGCATCGCCGACTCCGCCAACTTCAACGGCATCAATCTGCTGGATGGCTCCATGTCTGATGTGACCACCCACGAAATTTCGATTGAGGCGAGTGTTGCTGGCATCCAGGCCGGCCTGGATGCCCAGATTGCGGTTGGCTCCTGGGAGACCAGCACCGGAACCGCCGGTTCTGTGAACATTAACTTTGTTGCCGTTACGCAGAACGCTGACGTCCAGGCAGAGGGCAAGATCGACGCAACTGGCGGCGTACTCACGGTCACTATTTCGCTGAACGTTACGGAGGACTACAGCGCCACCGATATCCAGAAGCTGCTGAACGGCATGACCGTGGATGATTCTGCTATTGCAGCGGGTGCATCTCAGGAATTGCTGGATGCCGTGGCCGCCGCCAAGGAGGCCATTAAGGGCGCCACGGTCGTTGGCAAGGGTGTCACTGGTATGGGAGGCGCGACTGCCTTTGCTGGTAATACAGCGGCGGCCGATATGACCCGGACTCCTCCCGTGGCCGGCCAGAATGACCCGCTGACCCTGCAGATCGGTGATACCAGCGACGACTTCAACCAGTTGAAGGTCGCCATCAAGGACACCCACGCCGATGCGCTGGGCATTGACGAGTTGGACATCTCCACTCAGGACGGCGCGGCTGACGCTTTGGATATGATCAAGGCGGCCATCAACTATGTGTCCGACGTGCGCGGCACCCTGGGCGCCACCCAGAACCGCCTGGATCACACCATCAACAACCTGAGCGTGATGGAGGAGAACATCCAGGACGCCGAGTCCACCATCCGCGACACCGATGTGGCCGAGGAGATGATGGCCTACACCAAGAACAACATCCTGATCCAGTCCGCCCAGGCCATGCTGGCCCAGGCGAACCAGGTGCCTCAGGGCGTCCTCCAGCTCCTGCAGTAAGCTGAAAGCGGCGTAGCGGGCCGCCGAGGGCGGTGGCCCCTACAGGAAAACCATCGGGTCTTGTTGTAGGGGGCGGCCAGGGGGCCGACCCGTTACCCAGCGGCCGCCATATATGGCAGCCCTACGGAACATCGTGTAGGGGCGGCCTGTGGTCGCCCGCCGTACAACAAGCAGAACCCCGGAACAGGAGGGGCCGGTTCTTCCAACCGGCCCCTTTCCTTACCCGGCGAGGGCTTCACCGGGCAAGGAAAGGGGGATTCCCTTCTGCGAAAAGGAAGTGAGCATCATGTCCAAACCCCTGCTCTCCATCGGCATGATTGTAAAGGATGAAATCCGGTGTATTGAGAAATGCCTCAAAGCCCTCCAACCCCTGCGGGAGGCATTCCCCTGTGAGCTGGTGATCGCCGACACCGGCTCAGACGACGGCACCCGGGAGGTGGCGGAGCGGTACGCCGATATCCTCTTTGATTTTGAATGGATCGACGACTTCGCCGCCGCCCGCAATGCGGTGATGAACCGCTGTTCTGGCGTATGGTTTTTCAGTGTAGACTCAGATGAGTACCTGGACAGTGATCTTTCAGGCTTTCAAAAGTTGTTTTCTGTAAGGCCAAAGGACTGGCCAGAACTTTGCGGCATTACAATACGTAACTATAAGGGCCGGGATTTGGAGCGCAGCGATTATTCGGATTTTGCCGCCGTCCGCATGGCGCGGATGGGAAAGGGCGCCCACTATGAGGGAGCAATTCACGAGGCGCTTCAGCTGACCGATGCAGATAAGGCTCAAGTTGTTATTATCCCGGAAATTATTCTGCACCACGATGGCTATGCGTACCAGTCGGTGGAAGAAAAGAAAAAGAAAAACGAACGGAATCTGGCTCTGCTGGATAAGTGTCTCAGCGAGTCTCCGGAGGATGTCCGGCGCCTGATCCAGTGCATAGAATCGTCCACCACATATCCGACGCGCCTTCTGCAATATGCTTTGCAGGGTATGAACGTGCTCCGTAAAGAAAGCCGCAAACCGGAGTTTTTGGACGGCACCTTGGCGGCGCGCTGTGTTTCGGTCGCCGCCTCCTCAGACCTCCCACAGACAGAGGAGTGGTTGGACTGGTGCATGAAGCAATATCCCGATGTAATGGCCGTACGGGTAGATGCCGCCAGTGCCGCCGCGATATGGTACTACAAAAAAGGGGAATATGAAAAGGTTCTACCGCTGGCTAAGATGTACTTGGACGCCATTTCTGATGAGCGAAATGGGAAAGTTCCCCCCAAAGAGCGGATCTTTACCGTGCTCCAGTTTGCGGCAAGCAGTGATAGGGACAAAATCCGATTGCTGATGTCAAAAAGTTTATATAAACTGGAGCGAAAAGAGGAGGCCCTCTGCTATCTTCATAATTGGAATTTAGAAAAGGTTTCGGCGAATACCGCCAACGACTGGCTCCGTGCCCTGGCTCCCTTGGAGGATCTTCCCGGCGCGGCGGAGGAGATGGCCCGCGCCCTGCCCCTGCTGGAGCCGGAGGGGGAAGACCAGCGGCGGAAGGACCGCTGGCGGGGTATTTTGCCCCTGCTGCGGCAGTTTTTCAAGCCCGGCTGGGGTGTCTCCGAGGGGGCGGAGCGCCCCTGGCGGCTGCTGCTGGACTGCGACGGCCCCCTGGGCCAGGGGGCCCGGGTGATGGCCTGCGGCGGCGCATCCGAGGCGGAATATCTGCTGTCCCAGGTGGAGGATTGGGAAACCTTCCCGCCGGAGGCCCTGCTCCACGCCCTGATGCTGGGGGTCTGCCTCCCGGCGGACCTGTGCGCCCAGCGGCCCGACCTGCGGCTGGGCCTGATCACCGCCATGGCCCAGGGCGACCCGGAGTTTGCCCGCCATATGGCGGCGTATCCATGGCAGACGCCGGACATCCTGCCCCTTTTGCAGACGCAGTTTGACCTGGTAACCTGCGCCGTCCAGCGCGTTGCCCCGCTGAAAGAGACCGGTGAGGCGGAGCTGTGCCGGAGGCTGTGCGGCAAGCTGGCAGAGCTGTCAAAGGAGCTCCTGCCCCGGCTTTACAACCCGGAGCTGCTGTCGAATCCGGCGGATTGGGTTGTCCTGCCGGGCAATCATCAATTCTGCCTCTGGCTGCTGGAGGGGGAGAGGAAGCGGGCGGCGGGGGATATCCCCGGGTATCTCCGCGACCTGCGGCAGGGCCTGGAGCAGGCGCCGGGGATGAAGGATCTGGCGGAGTTCCTGCTGAAAGAGACGGAGCGGGAGGCGGCCAGAGCCGCCGCCACCCCCGAGCTGCTGGCCCTGGCGGAGCAGGTGCGGGGGATTTTGGAAAAGTTCCCGCCCAACGACCCGGCGGTGGCGGAGCTGAAAGCCAGCCCGGCCTATCAGCGGGTGGCCCCGCTGATTGAGGGCGTGGACGCGCCGGTATTCGGCGGGCTGGCCCAGTGAGGAAACGGATATGAAAGTTGTGATTCTGGCCGGCGGCCTGGGCACCCGCATCAGTGAGGAGAGCCATCTCAAGCCCAAGCCCATGATCGCCATCGGCGAGCAGCCCATCCTGTGGCACATCATGAAGTACTACTCCGCCTTTGGATTCCAGGAGTTCATCATCTGCTGCGGCTACAAGGGCTATATTATCAAGGAATACTTCGCGGACTACTACCTCCACCGCTCCGACGTGACCTTCGACTTTACAGATGGCAACCGGATGACTGTCCACAGCAATGTGGCCGAGCCCTGGAAGGTGACCCTGGTGGACACGGGCCTGAACGCCCAGACCGGGGCCCGTATTAAACGGGTAGAGAAGTACATCGGGGACGAGCCCTTCCTGCTTACCTACGGCGACGGGGTAGGAACGGTGGATCTCAACGCCCTGCTGGCCCAGCACCGGGCCTCCGGCAAGATTGTCACCCTCACCGGCGTCCAGCCCGGCGGGCGCTTCGGCGTGCTGGACATCGACGAGGAGGGGAGCACGGTGGTGGGCTTTCGGGAAAAGGACAGGGAGGACGGCGGCTGGGTGAACGGCGGCTTCATGGCCGCCCAGCCGGAGCTGTTCCGGTACCTGAGCGCCGACGAGGCCTGCGTCCTGGAGCGGGAGCCCATGGAGACCCTGGCCGCCGAGGGCAGGCTGGGGGTCTACAAGCACGAGGGCTTCTGGCAGTGCATGGACACCCAGCGGGATAAGGGCGGGCTGGAGGCCCTGTGGAATGCCGGGGACGCCCCGTGGAAGGTATGGGAGGAATTATGATTTCCGTACTGATGCTGACCTACAACCGTGAGGCGCTGGTGGGCCGGGCCATTGAGAGCATCCTGGCCCAGACCTACCGGGATTTTGAGTTTATCATCGTGGACAACGGCTCCACCGACCGCAGCGGGGCCGTGGCGGAGGAGTACGCCGCCCGGGACAGCCGCATCCGGGTGATCCACCGGGCGCGGGGGAACATCGGCGCCGGGCGGAACACCGCCCTGGATGCCGCGCGGGGGGAGTACCTGACCTTCCTCGACGACGACGACTGGGCGGAGCCGGACTTCCTGGCGTTTCTTCTGGAGCTCCTGGAGGAAAGCGCCGCCGACGTGGCCATCTGCGGCGCCACCGGCCGGGAGTTCGACGAAAAGAAGGTCATGTCCGCCGAAGAAGCCCTCATCGAGCTCATGTGGCGGAAAAAGTACAACATGGCCTTTCCCACCAAGCTCTTCCGCCGGGAGCTGATGGAGCATTTGCGCTTTCCGGAGGACGGTGCTTACGACGATATCGCCCTCATGTACCGCCTGCTGGCGGAAGCGAAGCGGGTGGCCTACCACGGCCTGCCGAAGTATACGTTTTACCGGCATCCGGGCAACAACTCCGCCTGGACCACCGACCACCGGCTCCTGACGCCCGAAACTCTGGACGAGTATCTCCGCGCCTACCGCGTCCGTACGCAGTGGCTGAGTGAAAAGTTCCCCAGCAGCGCGAAAGCATTTCAGTACTTTGAGTGGTCGTTTATGATCTCTATGGTGGAGAAGATTGAGAGGCTTGGCCTGCGTGGGTGCCAGCGCCAGTTGGAGGCCATGCGGGCGGAGTTGCGGGCGGCCCGCGCTTCCTTTTTGAAGAGTCCTGAGATTCTGGATTTTGAAAAAGATTGGATGGAGCAATACATATCGGTAAAGCGGGATTAGGAGGATATATGGAAGAATTGGTTGCCAGGCGGCTGGCTATTGTGCCGACAACAAATTGCAGTTTGAACTGTAAGCTATGCATGGATTACCTTTCCGGGCCTGTGAAACGCCGGGACATCCCCTTGGAGGATGTGTGCCGGGATATCGACGCATGCTTTGCGCTGTTTGACCGCGTGGTCTGGCTGCAGTTTGTGGGCGGAGAGGTGTTCGTCTATCGTGATTTTGCCAAGCTGCTGGATTACGCACTGAGGTACCGGGATCGCTTTGACCGGCTGATTATCGAAACCAATGCCACGGTGTTTCCTGACGAGGCAGGGCGGCAGGCGCTTCTGCGCCATGGCGACGCGCTCAGTATCTATGTCAGCGACTACGGCGAACTGTCCCGGGCCCGGGGAAAATTCGACCAGTTTGCCCGGGAGCACAACATCCACTATGTAGTCAAAAAATACCACGGGGACGGCCAGTATTTCGACGGCTGGATTGACAACACCAATCCACACGACCTGAAAGAGCCTGGCGACGTGCTCGAAGTTAACGCCATGAATTGTCCCCAGTGCCGTCTGCGGAATATGCACTGCTATGACGGAAAGCTTCACCGTTGCTCCAACTCCTGTTTTATGCAGGAGATGGGCCTTTTCCCACCCAAGGACGGGGACTTCGTGGACCTGCGGGACGTATCCCGGAGCCGGGAGGAAAAGCGGGAGATCATCCGGGAATTTTATACCCATGCCCGCCGCTCCTGCCGCTACTGTAAACAGAAATATATGGCGATTTTGCCCCGGTATCCGGCGGCTCAGCAGTTGAAAAAGGGATAGGTGCGATATGATTTCCCAATACGATTTTGTAAAACGGATGTCAGAATTATATGGCTTGCTCCAAGATGACCAGTCCAAAGCGTTGTTTTGGGATCGCTTGAAATTTGATGTAGCACCTGGTGTAATAAACATTATTGACATGTTTGCAGATGGAATAGGATTGACGGCAGATCAGGGCAAAGAGCAGCATACCATCCATCAAAAGCTGGAGAATCTGAAGGCTCAGGGACAGCGGGTTTTCCTCTATGGGGGAGGTGTCTGCGGGAAAGCGCTGGCCGAATGTTTGATGCAGGAGAACATTCCATTTTACGGATTCTGTGATCGTAGTGGAAATTCTGAGATTGGGAAAAAGTTTGGAAAGCCCGTGGTTACACCCCAATACTTGTTGGAACACTCAAGCACCTCTTTTGCTATTATTACAACCATTGACTATTTTGAAGAAATAAAGCAATTTCTCTTGGCACAGCAATTCCCGGCTGATCACATTCTGCCATTTTTTCGTGCTGATTTTGCGAATCAAGGCAGACGGCAGTATTTTGAATTTCCTGAAAAATTTCGTCCTGGTACGGCTTTTGTGGATGGCGGATGCTACGACGGTGCAGACAGTATTTATTTTGCTCAGTGGTGCCATGGTAATTACTCGAAGATTTTTGCGTTTGAGCCTGACTCCCAAAACGCAGAAAAGTGCAGTGAAAATGTTCGGCTAGCTGGGGTGCGTGATTTTGAGCTCCGCCAGGCTGGACTGAGCCGGGAGTGTGGAACAGCCAATTTTTCCGCTGGAAATGAGCAGTTCAGTCATATTGTGGATCATATGGAGGGCGGAGATCTGCTGTTTGACATGATAGATCCGGCAAAGAATGTGGAGACTGTTCATCTAGAGCCACTAGATCAGATAGTGGGAGATACCCCCGTAGGCTTCATCAAGATGGATATTGAAGGGGCTGAACTGGAGGCACTGCGCGGCGCTGAAAAGTCGTTACTGAGGGATAAACCGCTATTAGCCATCTGTATCTATCACAAGGCCGGAGATATGCTGGCCATTATGGACTATCTGCACACATTGATTCCAGAATATCACTTTTGGGTTCGCCACTATAGTCCATTTTCTTATGAGACGCTACTTTATGCTTCCATCTGAGATAGGAGAGGGGTGAGATTACCATGGGGATATATCAAAATTGTTTTCCTCTCGGGCTCGGGACATCGCGTTTTCTAATAAACAGTCCGCAGGACATCCGAGGAATTGAGTATGCTACAGAATTGGTTCTCCATGCGTTGGCTGCTGGAATCAATTATATTGATGTGGGTTACCACTATTCCGCAGGTGGAGCTGTATGTGCTCTGCGTGAGGCGTTTCAGTATGCAAAAGAGCCTGTTTATGTTACAACAAAAGTAATGTATGGGACAGATTGTACGTCGGATCATACTAAAAAGCGGATAGAATCCTATTTGACAACAATGGGGTTGCAGAAGGCATTCTCACTGACCTGCTGGTCAATTCGCAGTGAAGAAATGTTCCATCAAATTATGAAGCCTGGCGGTATTTACGATGGAGCGCTCCAGTTAAAAAGGGAAGGTATCATTGATCATATTTGTGGATCTCTACATGCCCCGCCAGAGGAATCTATCCGTATTATTCAAAGCGGCGCCTTTGAGGGGGTTACGTTGTCCTACTCCCTGCTGAACGCAGGACAGATGCAGCCGGTGCTGGATGCCGCCTATGATGCCGGGGTGGGCGTAGTGGTCATGAACCCCCTGGGGGGCGGCGTGATCGCCCAGAACCGGGACTATTTCTCCTTCGCCTGCGGGCCGGAGGACGATGGGGATACCGTGCACGCGGCCCTGCGCTTTGCCAGGGCTCACCCGGCGGTGGATATCGTACTGGGAGGCGTCAGCAGCGTGGAGGAGCTAGAGGACAGCGTTGCCCTGTTCTCCGCGCCGGATCCGGAGCCCCCACAGGCTCGGCATGTGCGGGTGATGGACAACCTCTCGGAGCTGAAGGGGTTCTGCACCGGCTGTCGGTATTGCGATGGGTGCCCCGAAGGGATTCCCACTTCCGACATTATGAAGGCCCGGAATTGCCTGCTCTTTGACCCGGTGCAGGACTATAATCGAGCATATCCAGACCGCCTTCTGTACAATCTCCAGTTGTTTCGCCCTTTATATTTTGATAAAAGCTGGATTCCGGAGAGCGGGGAAAGTCCCTGTATCCGCTGTGGCCGCTGTGAGAGACAGTGCACGCAAAAGCTGGGGATTATAGAAGCGGTGGCAGATACCTACCAGCGGGCCCAGGAGGCCGGATATACAAAGGCCGCCCATATTGAGCGGCTGAGGGAATTACTGTCCGATAAGAACTACAAAACGGTGGGGCTCTATCCAAATGGAGGATTTTCCAGCATTATTATGACACAGTATGAAAGCGAGATTGGAAAGCCCGACTTTTCATGGGTGCTTTTTAACAGTAACCCCAATCTTTGGGGGCAGAGGCACGATGGCGTTTTGATCCATAGCCCTGGAGAAATCCCCCAAATCAACCCAGATATTATTCTTGTCTGTACTTACAGCTACGCCAAAGAAGTTTATGAGAGCCTGAAGCCCTATCGGGACATGGGGATCCGAGTGGAACTGCTGCACCGGGATACAGATGTCCCTTGGGTATTTTGAAAGAAAAGAATCGGGTTGTTATGGAAGATCGTCTGTTGATTTCTATCTATACACAAGTCTTCAATACCAAAGAGAGTGACCTGCGCCAGTGTATCGAGAGCGTCCTGAGCCAGACTTATGAGAACTTCGAGTATTTTATCGTGGATAACGGAAGTACGGACAGCAGCAAAGAAGTTTTGCGGGAGTATGCCGCCCGGGATCCCAGGGTTCATTTGGCCCGTGTAGAGAAGAATGACCTCTCCAACTGGCATTACTACGACATCTGTCAAAACATGTCGGGGGAGTATCTGACCGTACTCGATTCCGACGACTGGTGGGAGCCGGACTATCTGGAGCGGCTGGTGGCCTTTGCGGTCCAGAATGACCTGGACATCGCCTGCACGGGGAGCCGGTTCCACTACGAGGCTGCCGGTACAGAGGGGGAGCGGGGACTGCCCAGGCCCCTCGTCCTGAACCGCTCCCAATATCATCTGGCCTATCCGGTGTACCACGCCTATTTTCGTACCTATTGGGGGAAGCTGATCCACCAAAATATTGCAAAAAAGGCTGTAGACCTTTCCGCGCAAGACATATTGTATGGCCTCGACACCGTCCTGGCGTTCCGCTGGCTGCAGGAGTCCCGACGGATGGGGGTGGATTCCTCCGTGCTGCACCACTACCGCGTCCACGGGAGCTCGGTGTCCTACCAATACGACCCCCGGCGGTTTCAATCCGACGTCTACCTCTACAACGATGCCATAGATTTTCTAAAGCCCTACGGCCCAATTTCGGTGCAGAATCAGACCTTTCTCTACCAGGTCTACGCCAACGCGGTGCTGGACACCATGCAGGTGATTCAAAAGTCCCGCCTCTCCACAGAGGAGAAGCTCCACGAGTATGCGGAGATTGCCGCCCATCCCATCACCCAGATGGCCTACCGCTGTCCGGAGCAGGCCTGTCAGCGGAGCCGGGAGGGCCTGCTGAACCTGGTGTGCGCGGAGGGGCTGAAGCTGCATGGAAAAGACGAAGATCTGCGGCGTGCTTTTCAGGCGCTGCTGCCCCGCTGCGGGCTGGCGGTCACCGGGAAAAACCTTCCCCTGTTTCTGTCCAGAGAACTGAAGGAGCGGTTTCTTCAGGACGACAGGGATGGGGTGGTCAGAGCCCTGGTGCCCCTGCTCCCCAGCATCAAAAATCCCCAGCGGTACGAGCTTGGGACTACAGTACAACGCCTGGCGGTGGAGCACCCCCTCCTGTTCCAGGTGAACGACCTGGCCTTTCTCCAAAGCTATGCGGAGCTCTATCTGCTGCTCTGGGACAATCACAACTCGGAAGCCCTGGATTCTATGACTGGTCTGCTGTTGGAGGGAAAAGTGACTGGCGGCCGAGAGACCTTCTTGAACTTGTATATCAACCTAGCAGCCCTGGAAAACCAGATCCCCGCATTTCTATTTGGAAAAATACAATTAGCACAGCTTTACTTGACCGAAAAACACTATGCGGACTGTCAGGCTATCCTACAGGAATTGGATCAGATGGGCATGAAAGACCACGAAGATGTTTTGCGCATAAAAGAGGCTTTGAGAGGCCAGCCAGATTGATATAATTTGAAAAATTTGGAGTCTGTTTTTCCGTAAGTCATACTTATGAAAGCCTTTGCTAAGATTGCAGGAGGAAGCCGCCGGCATATGCCGGCGGCTTCCTCCTGCAAATAACCGCCCGCAGTACACTGATATCTTGTGTACTGCGGGCGGCACACGATAAGGTACAAGCGAAGCGAGCTGCTAACAACGGGTTACCAGGAAAGAAAACCTTTTGTTAGAACGGCGGATACCCGTTCACGGGCCGTAGGGCAAGCAATGCGAGAGAAATAAAATTCAGTGCGTCTTGAGACGCTTGCCAGCAACAGGCCCTTATAGGGCCAACTCAAGCCACCGGCTTAGCCGACTCAGAGTTCCTTCAGTAGGTGGGCGAGCTCGTCGTCGGTCAGTTCTCCACGACCGGACTGCTCCAACAATTCCTGGGCCTTGGCCACCGCTGAGTTCCAGTCATCCAGGCTGATTTTGCCCCGCTGCTTTCTCGCCTTCAGGCGGTTATAAGTCTTGTCGTACTCCTTTTGGGCTGGTGTTCGGTTGGCCTTGCCCTGGGCCTCTTTGCGGTGGGCGCCCACCTTACGGCAGGTACGTTCCGTCTCCCCGGGGGCGATGTTGTTGCAGTAACAGGTATTGTAGCCGGCGGTCAGCAAGAAATATTTTCCGCAGTTGTGACAGCGCCGGGGGGCATTGCCAAGAGCAAGCCCTCGATAGAACTCGGTTCGCAGAAAATCTGCCAGGGAATTGAAGGTAGCTTTCTCCGCGATAAAAATGCCAGTCTCCTCCTCGTCCTGGAACATGGGGACAAAGCATACTTCCATGGGAAAGCTCTGCGCGAAATCTTCTTGGAAGAGCCGGGCTCCCACATAGGCCATATCAGCGTAGAAGCAGGAATACGCCTCGGCATAGGCAGTGCTATTCCGGCGCGTCAACGGCTCAAAGTATCGCTCCGACATGACTTCAATCTGACGGCGGAAGTTGCGCAGACTGGTGGTGAAAGCGAGCAGGCCATCGACCATTCCGCGGTACATGGCACTGCCCTCTGAGGCGGGATCCTGAACCGCCGACCACTTTTCCTCGTCCGCCAGGAGCCGCTCGAAGGTGTGGTAGTTACACGGTTCATCCATCCGCAGGTCTCTATAAACCGGCAGAGTGAAGATTACCTCCCAGGCCGCGTTCAGCTTTTCCTGTGCATTCCGGGCAGCACGGATAGTTTTCTCCGTGAGCAGTGCCTGTGCAGCCGGGACAAACGCCTGGACGCGTCGGTCAATCCCATTCAGGACCGTCTCATCCAGGTTCATGATGTCCACACAGCACTGACCGACTGGGCGGTCCTGTTTCCCGATAAAGATATGATCTCCGTGAAAGAACACAGTGAATTGGTCGTAGGTGTACGTATAGGCGAACTTCATGCGCTCACTTTGCTCCTCCATATGGTCCACCTCTGTACCCGATGAAGATTTGCGATTTACCTGATACCGCTCGGATCCCTTGATACCTGGATTTTCCTGTGTTACCATCGTAGCAGATAAGAAACAAAAAATCAATCAGGAGGTATCAAAAGTTGCTGGAATCCGAATACAGAAGCTACGATGACCTGCCGCTGTTTCTCAATGCGGAGACGGTGGCGAAGGTGTTGGGCGTGTCGCCGTCGTCTTGCTATGAGCTGATGCACGAGCCAAGCTTCCCGGTGCTGCGCGTCGGCAGCCGGATGGTGGTGCCCAAGGAGCAGTTCATCCAGTGGGTAGAGGAGCACACGGGAGGGAAGTCGTGAGGGGAGAGAAATCAGGCAACTTTTTTCTGATGCCCAATGAGGTGTTCCTTCTGGGCTTGTCTCCTGGTGAGCTGGTTGTGTACAGCTATCTGAAACGGTGCGAAAACCGGAAAACCCACCAGTGCTGGCCAAGTTACAAAACCATCGGCAAGGCGGTGGGGATGAGCGAGAATACGGTGCGCAAGTATGTGTCACAGCTTGAGGAGAGGGGGCTCATCACTGCAGAGCCAACCAGTGTACTTTCCCCAGATGGCCGCAAGCGCAATGGGAACCTGCTCTACACCATGCACCCCATTGGTGGGGTAATGAGTCAGTTCTATCAGGAGCAGTTCGAGCATTTGGATCTGCTGGCACTGCGGAGCCGCGCGGCGGCACGGCTGGAGCAGTCCTCCGATCCAGGAAAGAAAGGCCACCTGTGACCGCCTGTGCGCCGCTGTGTGCCTCGATCAGGGGAGGGGCAGAGTCCCCGCCTCTCCCAGAGGCTTCAGGCCAGTTTTGGGCCACTGTTCGCAGATTTGCGGACGGCACTTTCGGCCCTGCTGATGGCTCTGCGGAGGACGAAAAGTATAGCAGGATAAACGCCGGGGTCGCAAGCGCCCCACGTCGGGTCACAACTGCCCGCAGTGCGGGCAGTTACGGGGATCGGGGAACGGGGTCAAATTCAGAGGAAAAAACGGGTTCTGCGGTCGTTCTGCCGGAGGCCCTACGGACACAAGGAAAAAGCAGGGGTCACACCCCGGAAAGGAGCCTGTTTATGAGCAAGAAGGAGAAATTCGCCCTCTACCTGACGCCGGAGAAGAAAGCCCTCCTGGAACGGCGATATCAGGAGGACGGCAGCCGGAGCCTCACCGGCTTCATCGAACGGGCGATTGATTTCTATCTGGACTACCTCAGCGCCGGTGACGCCGGGCTGTTCCTGCCCGCCTCCATCAAGTCCTGCATGGACGGGCGGCTGGATCAGCTGGAGGACCGCCTGTCCGCACTGACCTTCCGGCAGGCGGTGGAGACAGACATGATGGCCGGTATCCTGGCGGACACCTGCCAGCTCAGTCAGGAGGAGCTGCGCCGCCGACGTGCGGAGAGTGTGCGCAATGTGAAGTCCACCAACGGCCGCATATCCCTGAAGGGGAGGTCACAGGAGATGTGGGAGGAGGGGGATGAGTGGCTGGACTGATCGTCAAGAGTCCCTACATCAAAGGCGGAGGTGGCGGCTCCGTCAGTGGCTACCTACGGTATATCGCTACACGGGAGCGGGTGGAAATCCTGCCGGATGGCCGCCCGCCCACCCGCAAGCAGGAGCAGTTGATCGCAAAGCTGGCAAAGGACTTTCCAGATACCAGGACACTAGTGGAGTACAGCGACTACGCCGAACGCCCCACCAAGGCCAGCGCCTCAGCGCTGATCACCATGGCGCTGGAGGAACACTGGGAGGAAGTCCGCGCCTCCGACGGCTATGCCAGGTACATCGCCACCCGGCCCCGAGCGGAATGTTTGGGTAACCACGGTCTCTTTGGGGATGAATACGTTGTGGATCTGGACGCTGCCATGTCGGAGGTGTCCGCGTACCAGGGCAACATCTGGACGCACATTATCTCCCTGAAGCGGGAGGACGCCGCGCGGCTGGGCTACGATCATGCCAAAGTATGGCAGAGCTTGTTGCGGGCCAACCGCCACGAGATCGCCGCCGCCATGAGCATCCCGCCGGAGCACTTCCGCTGGTATGCCGCCTTCCACGACGAGGGAGAGCACCCCCACGTTCATATGATGGCGTGGTCAACGGTGCCAGGCGAAGCCTATCTGACGCGGGAGGGCATCCGCCGGATCAAGTCCGTGCTCACAAAACAGATCTTCCGGCAGGAGATGCTCCACGCCTACGAGCAGAAGTCACAGTCCCGGGACGAGCTGGTGCGGGAGGCGCGGCGGGCCATGGCACAGCTCACCCGGGAGATGGCCGGCGGAATCTGTAATTGCCCGGTGGCGGAAGTGCTGATGCAGAAACTGGCGGTGCAGTTAGAATCTGCGAAGGGCAAAAAGTCCTACGGCTACCTGCCAAAGCCGGTAAAGAAAACGGTGGACGAGGTGGCGGACAAGCTGGAGGAACTGCCAGTGGTAAAACAGTGCTATGACCAGTGGCTGGTGCTCCAAAACCAGGTGGAGGGTTACTATCATGACAGCCCCAGGGAGCGAAAGAAGCTGTCCCAGGAGAAGGAGTTCCGCCAGATCAAGAATGCGGTCATCCGGGAGGCGGAGCGGATCCGGCTGGGGGAGCCCACCTTTGAGGATCAGGAGATGGAGGGAATGGACGAGCATCTGGATGATCGTCGGATGTCCTTTGAGTGCCAGGAACTCTGGCAACTCATTTTGGATGCGCGGCAGCCCTTGGAACTCCGGGACCAGGGAGTGGAGCGGCTGGAGTGGCTGGCTGAACAGGGTGATGCCCATGCCCAGTTCCTCATGGGCCAGTTCTGCCGGGACGGGCCGCTGCTGATCCCTGACAGTCAAAAGGCAAAACGGTGGTTCACCTTGGCGGCGGAGCAGGGGATGCCGGAGGCCCAGTACGCCCTGGGTAAGCTGCTCCTGTCGGAAGATGCGGAAGTCTACGATCCAGATGAAGGGATCCGGTGGCTGCGGCGGGCGACGCAAGGGGAAAACACATACGCCGCCTATCGGCTGGGAAAGGAATACCTGACGGGTGAGCATGCTCCCAAGAGCAGCGATAATGCCGTGCACTGGTTCCACTTATCTGCCAAGCGGGGCAACCCCTTCGCTCAATACATGCTGGGCAAGCTGTATCTGGAGGGGAACGCTGTTCCACGTGACCAGGAGCAGGTGATGGAGTGGTTCCGACGGTCAGCCGCGCAGGGGAACCGGCATGCTCAGTTCTTCCTGGATCGGCAGGACGATCTCCGGCCTCCTGGGGTAATGCTTTCCGTCACTCGTCTGCTCCACCACCTGAGTCGGATCTTTCGGGAGAACTCCCCGCCTACAACCGGCCCCAGTGTGCTCCAAATCGACCGCAAGCGCCTGCGGCAACTCCGGGAGAAGCGCATCGCCCTGGGCCACAAAGCGGACGACCACCCGGAGCAGGGCTGGGGCGGCATGAGTATGGGTGGGATGTGACACCTCAGAAGCTGCAGCGCTATAACAAAGATAAACGGCCTCCCGCATGGGGCGGGAGGCCGGAGCCCGTCAACCTATTGCATTGTCAAGCCAATGGATGGGGTCTGTTCCTGCTGCTGTCGGAGCTGCTTCTCACAAAAGTCCTGCAATTCTATGATTCCAGTGTCTAATGTTTCCCATATCGTGTCAATATCAATGCGGCCATACTCATGAGCAACCACATTCCGCATTCCGCGAATTGCTCTCCACGGTATCTCTGTATGTGTTTGTGTGAATTCGTCTGAGAGTTTTTTCACTAGCTCTCCAATTTGCAGGAAGCATAACGCAATTGCATTGCGATAGGTTGGGCTATTGCAAAAGGTATTGTATTCTCGGTGAAATTCGTCATGTGTATACATGATTTGGCAGCAATACTCATAGATTTTCTGTAAGATCTGGTTATCACGACTGGGCATGGTCATACAGCAATACCTCCTCCTTTGCAATGTGGCTGAGAAACTGTTGATCCAGGCTACCTGTGGTCAAAAGATCCAGCTTCTTCCCCAGTTGCTCCTCCAGGTCACTATACAGTGCCCCCAAGGCAAACAGGCCCTTTACTGCCCCTTTATCTATGCGAAGATCAATGTCACTGTCCTCCCTAGCCTGTCCCCGTGCATAGGAGCCGAAAAGGAAAACCCGATCTACGCCATACCGGGCAGCAATCGGAGATATGATCGTTTTCAACTCATCTACTGCGTAAATCTTTCCGCCTGTCATCCCGGTCCCTCCTCTTGATCGTCAGCCCTAGGCCTGGTGGATTTTACTGCAGCACAGGTGTTGTGTATCTGCATTGTAGCACAAGCCTGGTGGAGTTGCAAATCACAAATAACGCCGCCGTAGATGCTCTGCGTGCTCGTGAGAAATTACCCTGTCTGTGATCTCAGCGGCATTAATACTGCCGTAGAGCTCACACCAGAGGCAATCCAGAAGGGGGGGATTTGTGTTTCAGCCCCTCTTTGTATGCGTCAAGATCATGCTGCAAATATTCAGGAAGGCCATACTCATAGGCCCGCTCCCGCTCTTCCTGTCGGATGCCGCTGCCGGTGAGCAGCTCCATGGATACCCCCTGGGCTTTTGCCAGTTTATAGACGGTCTCTGCGGAGCACTTCTCCAGCCGTATTTTCCCGTTGCAAATATCGTCCATCGTAGTATGGGGGATTCCGGCCTCTCCCGAAAGATGAGATCTGGTCATATTGCGCTCCCTCAGAAGTTCGTCAATGATCACGGCGCTCACCTCACAACTCCATATGGGCCAGCCCTGTCGGGACGGGCCGCTGCTGATCCCTGACAGTCAAAAGGCAAATCGGTGGTTCACCCTGGCGGCGGAGCAGGGGATGCTGGAGGCACAATACGCCCTGGGTGAACTGCTCCTGTCGGAAGATGCAGAAGTCCACGATCCGGATGAAGACATCAGATGGCTGAAGCAGGCCGCGCAAAATGAGAATCCACGGGCCACTTATCGGCTGGGAAAGGAGTGCCTGACGGGTGAGCATACCCCCAAAAGCACCGAGAAGGCCATGGGCTGGTTGCAATCATCCGTCAAACAGGGTAACCCCTTCGCCCAGTATATGCTGGGCAAGCTGTACCTGGAGGGGAAAGCGGTTCCCCGTGACCAGGAGCAGGCGATGGAGTGGTTCCGGCGGTCAGCCGCGCAAGGCAACCAGTATGCCCAATTCTTCCTGAAACGGCAGAGCGACCTCCAACCGCCCTCTGTGATGCTCTCCGTCACCCGGTTGCTCCACCACCTGAGCCGGGTATTCCGTGAGAACTCCCTGCCTACGACCGGCCCCAGTGTGCTCCAAATCGACCGCAAGCGCCTGCGGCAACTCCGGGAGAAGCGCATCGCTCTGGGCCACAAGCCGGACGACCACCCGGAGCAGGGCTGGGGCGGCATGAGTATGGGCGGGATGTAACCCCCTCAGAAATTGCGGCGCTATAACAAAGATAAGCGGCCTCTCACAGGGGCGGGAGGCCGCACAAAATGATCAACTCATGTTGAAATCCATAGAGGGGGCATGAGACTGCAGTGCAGTTGAGATACGCCGTTCAATTTCATCAATGGCAGCACTTTGTCCCAGGTGACTTTGAAGTTCTTTTTGCCGCAGAACTGCAATCCACTCCTGTGCCGTTTGAACCTTCTCCTCAGACCACGGCCTTCTCCAATATCCCCGCAGTACAAAAGAAGGATTGTCACGATCCATATTGCTGTCAAACAGCAGTTTCTGTTCCCGATCCCATATTGTGATGCAGGAAATCGCCGAGACATGCCTGAGAACATCCAGGTTTTCCGGAAGCGATTGGACAACTAAATCATGTGCGGCCGCAGCAGTTGCCCTGGGAATTGTTCCACTTTCGTTCATTTGATAAAAGCGGAGCATTGTGCTGATCAAAGAAATTTCAGGCCGCGTGGCAATCACCGCAAGCTCAACGGTATAGCCTTTTCTGGATAGCAGCTCAGCAGTAGAACGGGGCACCTCGGTGGTGCGCCCAGTGCCCTCGATTACCAGATGGAAACGGCGGTCAGAGAACTGATCAATCATGCGCTCTACAACGGCATTGGAAAATGGAGAGATCAAGCTGACCGCATCTGAGCCATACAGGGAAAACAGCTTTCGATAATTTGGATGATACCGCCGAAAATCATCCCCGTTGATAAAAGCGGCATCGCCGCCCAAAGCCAACGTCATCATGGAGGATAGCTCGGTTTTGCCAGCTCCAGGCTGGCCCGCAAGCAAAATAGCCTTGGGCTGTTCATGTGCATGGTATCTTCCCACGCCTAAAAATGTGTCATCATTCAGCAGGGCGGTAATGTCTTCGTCAGTAAAAGCGGCCAGCTCTGGTACATCATCCATTCAAACCGCCCTCCATCTTTGCAATAAAACGGTTGGCAAGATTAAATTGGCCCTCAATCTGCTCCAGTTCAGTCTCTGTTTCCGAGATCAGGATATCCTGTTTTGCAGACCACACCAGGCCATACAAAACAGAGATGGGATCAGTCTGGTCGGTGATCCCGTGCTGACGCTTGAATCGGAACAGGTCTCCGAGAACAGAAGCACCCTTTTCCAGCAGAACCTCCTGCCGAAGGGAAAACTCATACTTACTCATGAAATACACCTCCATATGTACGGGGTGAGGTAGTATCTGCATTGTAGCATAAGCCCGGAGTGGTTGCAAATCAAAATCAGTCAAATATTCCTCAAAGGCTGCGTCGCCGAAACAATAGAAGGGGATCCTTCTGCATACTTGCCTCACATCTACTCCGGGAGGGGAGACAGGCGGGTCGTAAAAAGGCCCTGTGAGCGCTGTGCCGCCCCTGTGTGTCGCTTTCAGGCGGGGGTAGGGCAAGCACAGGGGACGTAAATCTGAGGGGTCACTTTTTTAGAAGAACAAAAAGTCTTTTGCAAATGATAACAGATTGATAACTCTGGCCACTTGGTATGGCTATCCGTAGGAAGGTGTGGTATGTTGTGTTGCTGCAAAGGAGGCGATTTCAGATGGGCAAACGCAGGCCGTCCGGCGACGGTATGGTTCGGAAACGGGAGAATGGCCGCTGGGAGGGCCGCATTGTGGTGGGCCACAAGGCCGACGGCTCCTCCATCTTCCGCTACCTCTACGCCGGCACTCAGAAGGAACTGACCGCCAGGCTGCGGCAGAACATCGACGCCTACCAGGGGGTCGACCTGACGGAGGACAGCCGCATGACCCTGGCAGAGTGGCTGGACCGGTGGAGCACAGTCTACATGACAGGGGCCGTCCGCCCCAACACCCTGGAGGGGTACAAGCGGGACATGGACAACCATGTGAAGCCGCACTTGGGGGAAAAGCCGCTGTGCAAGATAACGGCGGATGATCTCCGGGGGCTGTACCAGATCCTCTTGGAACGGGGACGCAAGATTCCCCGGAAGAATTGTGGGCCTGGACTGGCCCCGGCTACCGTCCGGGGAATCCACACCACCCTCCACCATGCCCTGAAAACAGCAGCGGACGAGGGCCTGATCCCCTTCAATCCCGCGGAAAAAGTAACTCCGCCCAGTGTGCCAAACACACCCAAGCGGGTCCTCACTCATGACCAGCTGGAGAAGTTCCTGTGTGCAATTCAATTCGACCCCATCTGGCACGACTTCTTCTATACCGAATTGACTACCGGCCTGCGTCGGGGAGAGCTGTGCGGCCTGACATGGGACGACTTCGACAGTGAGGCAGGCACCCTCAAGGTGCGGAGAACGATCCACGCTCGAAAGGGCGGAGGGCTGGAGGCAGGAGAAACCAAGACCTACGCGGGACAGCGGACAATTCTGCTTCCTTACAGCACCGTCCAGCTTCTGAGGGAACGGAAACGCTCCGCCCTGACCCAGTGGATCTTCCCCGAACCCCTCCGTCCGGAGCGGCCGGTAAATCCCGGCAGTGCATACCGCAGACTCAAAGAACTGCTGAAGCAGGCTGGACTGCCCAGCCTGCGGTTCCATGATCTGAGGCACACGTTCGCTACCCACGCCCTGGCCTCCGGAGTGGACGCCAAGACCCTCTCCGGCATTCTGGGCCACACCAAGGCCAGCTTCACCCTGGATACCTACACCCATGTCACTGGAGATATGCACCGAAACGCCGCTGATATCGTGGGAAATGTGGTAATGGAATGGTTAGGAGATGAGCTGACTGTATGGCAAAACGAAGGAAGCGGGGCGACGGAAGCCTCCACCTAAGAAAAGACGGCCGCTGGGAAGGCCGGATCGTAGTAGGCTACGACGAAAAAGGGCTCCCCAAAACAAAAAATGTACTGGCAAAAACCAAATCGGAGTGCAGCGCAAAGCTGAAAGCATTGAAGGACGGCCTTCAGGGGCCCAGTGAGCCCAAACAGGGAAAGCCAAAAGCGGACATAACCTTTGGGGCCTGGCTGGATCACTGGTATCAGAGGGAGTGCAAGTCCCAAATTCGTCCCAAGACCCAGGCGGACTATGAAAACCGCATCTATCAGCACATCATCCCGGAATTGGGCGCCATCCCCCTGGCCAAGTTGACTGCGGCGGATCTCCAGCAGTTCTACAACCGGCTGAAGGAGGGAGGCCGGCTCCTGCGAGTGGAGCAATACGGTTCGGGACTGTCCGACCGGATGGTAAAGAGCTGTCATGTAACCTGCCGGGTGGCGCTGGATCAAGCGGTGGCCCAGGGATTGATTTTGAAAAATCCTGCCCTTTCCTGCAAAGCCCCCGCGACACACCCAAGAGAGATGCAGGTGCTGACAGGAGAGGAGATCCAGCGCCTGCTGATCCAGGCCAAGGAGGACGGCTGCTTCGAACTGCTCGTGCTGGAGTTGACCACCGGCCTGCGCCGGGGGGAGATCCTGGCCCTCCGGTGGGATGACCTGGACTTCCGCACCGGGGCCCTGCGGGTAGAGCGGCAAGTCCAGCGCATCCAGGGGAATCTGGTGGTCTCCCAGCCCAAGACCCGGGCCTCCAGCCGGAGCATCCTCCTGCCCGCACCTATCCTGGCCATCCTGGAGCGATATCGGCAAAGTATTTCCTCCCGATGGATGTTCCCCTCTCCGAGAAAAGAGGACTCCCCGCTGGACCCCGCCGCTGTGCGGAAGAAGCTGTCCGCCGTGCTGAAGCGGGCTGGCTGCCCCGCCGCCCGCTTCCATGATCTGCGGCACACCTTCGCCACCAGCGCCCTGGAGCACGGGATGGATGTAAAAACTCTATCCACGGTCATCGGTCACGTGTCCAGCGCCACCACGCTGAACGTGTACGCCCATGTGACTGATGAAATGCGGCAGAAGGCGGCGGACAAGATCGACCGGGCCATTGCCGGGACAGAGCCGCCACATGAGGAAACACCGAAACCGCCCGGCAGGGCCGCCTTCCAACCAGTCAAGGGCAAATACCGCAAACCGGGCACCGGCTGCATCACACGAATCAGCGACCACCTGTGGGAGGGCCGCTACTCCCCCAAGGTCAATGGGAAGCGTGTGGCACGGAACGTGTACGCAAAAACGGAGGCCGAGTGCGAGGCGAAGCTGGCCTCGATGATCCGGGATATGAGGGCGGAACTGGTCGCAAAAAAGAACTGAGAAATTCGGAAGGTTAAACAAATGGGCCTCCGGAGCAAAATTCCCCTGGAGGCCCGGTTTTTCTCTGTCTGTGGCTAGTTCTGTGGTGCCGTCAAGAGTTATGCGCAAATTAGTTTGCAGGCTCTGGCTGAATGAAGTCAGCCGGCAATAGAGACGTCTTC
>CALWXU010000018.1 GCA_944385585.1 uncultured Flavonifractor sp. | reverse complement strand
TGGACGGCCTGAGCGCCGCCCAGGGGGACGCCCTGACCCGGCAGGACTGCGTCACGCTCTTCTATAACCTGCTGGTGGGCGAGGACAGCGGCGGCGCCGTCTACGGCACAACCCTGGGCTATACCGTCACCAACGGGGAGGTGGACTACTCCACCCTGATGACATCCAATACTGAGGGCCCCTTTGTGGCCTCCGACGGCACCCTGGACCTGCCCTTCTCCTCGGAAAACGTCACCGTCTACCGCAACGGCCTGTCCTCCACCCTGGACAGCGCGTCCCAGTACGACGTGTACTACTACAGCGAGGCCCTGCGCACCGTCTGGCTCTACAGCAGCCGGGTCACCGGAACCCTCACCGCCGTGTCCCCCTCCACCGCCGCGCCCACCTCCGTCACCGTGGCTGGCGGCACATACAGCCTGGGCACCTCTGACGCCATCTACCAGTTCTCCAGCCAGGGGGACTTCTTCGCCGGCGATACGGTGACCCTCCTGCTGGGCATGAACGGGGAGGTGGTGCAGGCCGTCACCGCCGACGAGGCCAACACCGTGTACTACGGCGTGGTGCTCTCCAGTGAGAAATCCGCCGCCGACAGCTCCACCACCAGCGCCGGAGGTACCAGCGTGCAGACCACCACCGTGGTGGCCTGCACCGACGGGACGGAGCGCACCTTCTACCACAGCGGCTCGGCCTTTTCCGCCGGCCGGCTGGTCTCCGTCTCGGCGGCGGACGGGGAGACGGTGCTCAAGGCCCTGAGCTCCAGCCGCCTGTCCGGCACAGTGTCCCGGGACGGGAGCAGCCTGGGCAGCTACGACTTCGCCGACGGGGTGGAGATCCTGGACGTGGACGACGAGGGCGGCTATGTGCGCATCTACCCGGACCGCCTGGCGGGCGCCCAGCTGTCGGACAGCGACGTGCGCTACTACTCCCTCAACGAGCACGGGGAGATCGACCGGCTCATCCTGAACGAGGCCACCGGCGACACCTACACCTACGGCTATCTGATCGGGGCGGACGTGACCTCCAGCGGGCTGGATATGACGGCCACCTACACCTATCTGCTGGACGGGGAGCGGTACACCGTCAGCGGCTCCACCAACTACAACGTGAACCAGGGCGGCATCGCCCTGCTCTACAACAACGGCAGCATCAGCAAAATCCGGCAGCTGGAATCCGCTGTCCTGGATGAGCTCTCCGACCTCTACGCCATGGCGGGGAACCAGAAATATCTGCTGGCCGACGACGTCCAGGTCCTCCTGCGGGACGGGAACGGCTCCACCAGCTACTATCTGACCACCCTCTCTGAGATCGACGACGAGAACTACCGCCTCACCGCCTGGTATGACGACCTGGATCTGGCCGCCGGCGGCCGCATCCGCATCCTGGTGGCCGTCCCCGGCTGAGGGAGAAAATGTGCCCTCAGACGGTTGCAATTTGGCGCCAATCCGGTATAATAGTGCCAAGAGAGCCGGCGGGGCCGGCGGAGGGGGGGAGCGCCATGGAGAAATTCCTGGTTACATCGGCCGTCCTGCCGGTGGAGCGGCTGCTGGGGGAGTACTGCTTCCCGGAGCGGTTCCGGCCGGCGTGCTGGTCCTGCCCGGACTACGGGAACGACTGGTCCTGCCCGCCGGGGGTCCCCTCCGCGGCAAAGGCCCTGGCCCCCTTCCGCACCGCCCGGGTGCTGGGCCTGCGGGTGTTCTATGACGCGGACGCCCGGCGGTCGGCGGTGACGGACCAGCAGACGGAGGCGCTGCGCCGACAGATCTACGGCCCGGCCAAGCGCTGCCTGCTGGAGACCCTGCTGGAGCTGGAGCGGGCGCGCCCCGGGTCGTGGACCATCGCGGCGGGCCGGTGTGAGCTGTGCCCCCGCTGCGCCAGGCGGGACGGGCAGCCCTGCCGCATGCCGGAGCGGATGCGCTACTCCTTCTCCGCCTTCGGCTTCGACCTGGGGGCGCTGGCCCGGCAGGAGCTGGGCATCGAGCTGCAGTGGGCCGCCCACGGCCTGCCGGAGTACGACGTGGCCCTGGCCGCGTTTCTGGAGCGGTAGCCTCCAGTCCCTGCTGAACAAAAGGGCCGGGACAGCCATGTGGCTGTCCCGGCCCTTTTTCTGCCGGTTCCAAGAAATCAGAAATAGGTGATATTGACGGGCTTCCTGCTCCAGCCGATGGCCCGCTGGATGTCGCCGGCGTAGCTGTTATCGGACAGGGCTGCCTGCCCCATGCGCAGCAGCTCCTCCAGCGAGCAGGCCCCCATCACCAGGGAGGACAGGTGGGCGATGTCCAGGGAGAGGACGGCGTCCGGCCCGGCCCCCTCCGTCAGCGTCACCGTATCCCCGGAGACGCGCAGCAGGAAGGTGCCGTTGTTGTCCGGCAGGAAGCTGTCCGCCACCTGGAGGGCCAGGACGAAGTCCCGGCTCACCGGGGCCTCACAGCGGGTCTGGGCGCGGAAGTAGCCCGCCACGTCGAACAGGCGCACCATGTAGCCCATGGTGCGGCGGGCCACCTCCTGGATGCAGCCGTCGTGGGCCCGGTTCTCACCGGTGTCCGGGTTGGTGAAGAGCAGGGGGAGGGCGGGGTCCGCCGAGAAGATCCGCACCCGCTCGATCTGGTCCACCTGGGAGGCGAAGAAGGTCATGAACTGCCGCAGGGTGTCCAGATCCTCATACACCATCTCGGGGACGAACAGGTCGTGATACATGTCCGTATAGTGATCCACGTCCACGAAGTCGAAGGTGAAGTAGCCGGTGATCCGCCCCTCCCGCCGGCAGACCACCACGTAGGGCATGTCAAAAATCCGGTGGGGGTCCATGTAGTGGTGGACGGTGGCGCCGTGGGTGCGCCCGGCGTAGGCCCGGTAGAACTGCAGGATCTCCTGCTTGTCGTCCGGGTTGGCGTAGGACAGGCCGGACTTGTCCCCAAAGGAGCGGATGTAGCAGGGCTTGGGCTGGTAGAGGTAGCTCTCATTGCCGTAGCCGTAGCCCATGCTGTGATAAAACGCGGGGTTGAAGGGGTGGAGACAGCCGATGGGCGTCCCCAGCTTGGCGTAGTACCGCATCAATACCTTCAGGAGGGTGCACGCCACCCGCTCCTTCTTGTGGAGGAAGTGGGTAGACACATAGGCGGCAGCCCCCATCGGCATCATCACGCCTCTGACGTTGAGGGTGAAATCCATCATCAGGATGGAGCCCAGCAGGGTTCCATCGTCGTCAAAACAGCCGAGGTAACGGCCCTCGTCCGGACGGTACAGTTCGCCTTCCATGTTCTGCAGCAGCGCGGCCGGCGTCTTGGACGGGAACGAGGAGACCACGTTCCGGGCAAGCTGCGCCGCTTCAGAAGGGAGAACGAATCTGATTTCCATCAAATACCGATTCCTTTCTGCAGCTTTGAAAAGGCTCTGTTCAATTTGGCGCGGGGCTGGCTGGACAGCGCCCGCATGCAGGGAGCCGAAGGGCTCCGCGCGCACCTGCTTTGACGGGATCATTATGTCAGCATTTGCCGGGAAAGTCAAGTGGAAGCTTTTTGGGGCAAATAAATTTCCCCGTGTTGGAAGAAAAGCCTTGACACAGACGCGGAAGATCAGGTAAAGTGAAAGCAGCCGGACTGCGAGGAAGCATTCCGGCCGTCAAACACGGCGCAGTGCGGCGCCCTGGACAGGGGTTCAGGGCGCTTTTTTGCTTTTTACAACTGGAAAGGAGCGGGCATATGGACGCATTCAGCGTGCGCACAAAAATCATGATCGGCGGCGGCATGGACGCGCTGGCCGAGAAAATCCACCGGGTCTTTCTGGTGACGGACCAGTTTATGGCCGAGAGCGGCCGGACCAGCTACGTGACCGACCGCCTGCTGCGGCAGGGGGGCGAGTTCCGCATCTTCTCCGACGTCCACGCCGACCCGGACATCGCCACCGTGAGCAAGGGGGTGGGACAGATCCTGGAGTTCCAGCCCGACGCGGTGGTGGCCTTCGGCGGCGGCTCGGCCATCGACGCGGCCAAGGCCATTGTGTTCTTTGCCGCCCGGGAGTGGGATATGCGGGACTGCCCCTTCATCGCCATCCCCACCACCAGCGGCACCGGCTCGGAGGTGAGCCGCTTCGCCGTCATTACCGACCGGGAGAAGGAGGTTAAGTACCCCCTGGTGGAGGACAGCCTGCTGCCGGACGTGGCGGTGCTGGACGCGGAGCTGACCGTCAGCGTGCCGCCCTCTGTGACGGCGGACACCGGCATCGACGTGTTCACCCACGCGGTGGAGGCCTTTGTCTCCACCGAGGCCACCGACTTCTCCGACGCGGCGGCGGAGAAGGCCATCAAGCTGGTGCGCCGCCACCTGCTGCACGCCTATCAGAATCCGGAGGACCGGGAGGCCCGGCAGGGGATGCACAACGCCTCCTGCCTGGCTGGCATCGCCTTCTCCAACTCCGGCCTGGGCCTCAACCACGGCATGGCCCACGCCCTGGGCGCCCGGTTCCACATCCCCCACGGCCGGGCCAACGGTATCCTGCTGCCCTATGTGATGAGCTTCAACGCCGGCTGCTCCGACGCCCTCACCCCCACGGCCAAGCGGTACGCCCAGATCTCCCGCCTGCTCGGCCTGGACAGCAGCAGCATCCGCCAGAGCGCCCTCAACCTCATCCGCACCGCCCGGCGGTACATTGAGAAGCTGGACATGCCATCCACCATCCAGGCCGCCGGGGTGAGCACGGCGGAGTTTGCCGAGGCCGTCCACGATATGGCGGAGGCGGCGATGGCCGACCGCTGCACGGCCACCAACCCCAAGGCGTGCACGGTGGAGGAGATTGAGCAGCTCTACCACAAGGCGTTTGCCGGGAAGCTGCCCTGAGCACCGGAGGCCTCCCGCCGCGCAGCAGGTGTACGGCGCGGCGGGGGGAATTTGGGCAGAGTTGATATTTCGCATTGACAAGAGAGTGGAATTCTGTTAAAATGTGCGGGAAATAATAATAGAAGAGACAGCTAAAAGCTCAGGGGGCAGGGTAGTACGGCGCAGTACATCGTGCTCATCAGGGGATCAAAGAGCGGCGCAGCTCCCAGGAATTTTGTTCTGAAATTCTGGGGGCTTTTTTGCCTTTTTCCGCCGCAGAAAATCCCGTGAGCATGCGGTTGGCAGGCCTGGAAGATGGGCGGCCCGCTGTACCGGGCGGTTTCGGAAGGAGCGTGCCGGATTTTGATTGAGCTGGATGAGAAAAAACGAATCATACAGGAGTTTGTACCTGGCAAGCAGGTCACCCTGGCCCATGTGATCGCCAACCCCACGGAGGATCTCTATACCAAGCTGGGCCTGCTGGATGCGGCTGGCGCCATCGGGATTTTTACCATTACCCCCAGCGAGGCGGCCATGATCGCCGCCGATGTGGCCACCAAGGCGGCCGACGTCTCCATCGGGTTCGTGGACCGGTTCAACGGGTCCCTGGTCATCACCGGCGACGTGGCGGCGGTGGAGGCGGCGCTGGGAGACGTTATGAAGACCCTGTGCGGCATGATGGGCTTTGCCTCGGCCCCCATCACCAAGACGTAGCGCCATGGGGGAGAGGAAGCGGCGCATCATCCTCATCGGCCGCTCGGCGGCGGGCAAGACCACGCTGTGCCAGCGCATCAACCACGAGGAGCTGAAATATCACAAGACCCAGACGGTGCAGATCATCAACCAGAACATGATCGACACACCGGGGGAGTATCTGGAGCGGCGCTATTTCCGCGGGGCCCTCATGGTGACGGCCGCGGATGCGGACGTGATCGTGCTGGTTCAGGACGCCACGGAGCAGGGGAGTATGTTCCCTCCGGCCTACAGCAGCATGTTTGCCAAGCCGTGCGTCGGCGTTGTCACCAAGCGGGATCTGGCCACGGAGCACGACGTCTCCAATGCGAAGCAGCATTTGAAGGCCGCCGGCGCCGGAGAGATCTTTGTGGTCAGCAGCGTGACGGGCGAGGGCGTGGAGGCCCTGGTCAAGCATCTGGATTTCCTGTGAGGGTTTAGGAGGTGCACATGGAGCGGGATGCTATCCGCGTCATCATTGCGGACGATGAACCCATCAGCAGGATGGACTTGAAGGAGCTGCTCACCGAAGGGGGGTATGCGGTTGTCGCAGAGGTTTCCGACGGATTTGACGCGGTGGAGAGCTGCAAGGCCCACCACCCGGACCTGGTCCTGCTGGACATCAAGATGCCCTATCTGGACGGCCTGTCTGCGGCCAAGATCATCTATGAGGAGGGCCTGGCGGACACGATCATCATGCTCACGGCGTACAGTGAGCGGGAGTTTGTGGAGCAGGCCAAGGAGTGCGGCGTCAGCGGCTACCTGGTCAAGCCCATCGATGAGAAATCCCTGATCCCCAACATTGAGCTGGTGGTGGCCCAGAGCAAGGAGATGAAGCGCCTGCGCAAGGACATGGAGAAGGTGTCCGAGCGCCTGGCCAACCGCAGCATCATTGAAAAGGCCAAGGGCCAGGTCATGCAGGAGCAGAACATGAGCGAGCAGGAGGCCTACCACTACATACGCAAGCTCAGTCAGCTCAAGGGCCTGTCCATGCGCCGCGTGGCGGAGATGATCCTCGTGAAAGGCGGGGAGTGACGGTGCCTTCCATCTGGTCCCTGTGCAAGAAGTACACAGATTTGACCGATGAGGAGATCCGCGTCATCGAGCATATGGCGGGGGTGCTGAAGCCCCTGGCCAATCTGGAGGGCGGGGACATCTTCATCGACTGCCCCGGGCGGGACGGCCACGCCATCGTGGTGGCGGAGGCCAAGCCGGACTGTGTGCCCTCGTCCTACAAGGGCACGGTGGTGGGGCTGCTGGCCAAGGCGGAGAACGAGCCGGCGGTGGCCCGCACCTTCCGGCTGGGGGTGGGCACCAAGCAGATGAAGGCGGTGACCCAGGAGAATGGGAACACCATCCAGTCTGTAGAGCCCATCCGCAGCGGGCAGCGCATCATCGGCGTGCTGATCCTGGAGAAGCGGGTGGATGAGCAGCGGCAGGTCAGCGAGCGCATCCACTTTTCCCAGCAGAGCTTTGAGACGATCGCCCACGCCCTGGCCCACATGGTGCCGGAGGACAACTGGCTCACCGAGTGCATCGACGAGGCCCTCCTGATGGTGGACCCCAGCGGCATCGTCACCTTCCGCAACTCCCTGGCCCAGGGGCTGTACCGGCGGCTGGGCTACATCGAGGACGTGCTGGGGCAGCCCTATGAGAACATCCGCCTGGTGGAACAGGACGGTGTGGAGGAGGACTGCAGCGGCTACTCCTATGTGGAGACCACCCTGGGCAGCCAGGTGATCAACATCAAGCGCATCCAGCTCAACACGGAGGATGTGGCCTTCGCCGTCATCATGCAGGACGTGACCTGGCGGCGGGAGCAGGAGCAGGCCCTCATCCTGAAATCCATGGCCATCAAGGAGATCCACCACCGGGTGAAGAACAACCTGCAGACCATTGCCAGCCTCCTGCGCCTGCAGATGCGGCGGACCGACAGCGAGGAGACCCGGCAGGTGCTGGGGGAGAGCATGAACCGCATCCTGGCCATCGCCCGCACCCATGAGCTGCTTGCCCAGAGCGGTGTGGACGAGGTGATGCTGGGGGAGGTTATCCTCAACATCAAGAACAACGCCGTGCGGTATTTCTCCAACCCCAAGTGCTATGTGACCATCTCCCTGGAGGGGGACGATTTCCAGGTGGATTCCGACCTGGCCACGTCGGTGGCCATCGTCATCAACGAGCTGCTTCAGAACTGCCTGAAATATGCCTTCCAGGACCGCTCCTCGGGGCGGATCCGCATCATTGTAAAGCAGGGGAAGCTCTACTCCAGCATCGAGGTGCGGGACGACGGCGTGGGCTTCGACGCGGAGAACACCAAGGGCAATCGGCTGGGGCTCTCCATCGTGCAGACGATGGTGGAGGACAAGCTGCGTGGGAACCTGGAGATTGAGTCCGGGCCGGATGGGACCTGCGCCAGGTTTGACTTCAGAAATCAAATGATAGAGACGGTCGGCGTGACGTAACGACGGCCAGACGGACGAGCGACGGAGCTTGGACGCGGAGGGAATTCTGCGCCCTGGCTCCGTTTTACACTTTGCGTCTGGGACGCACAGGAAGCGGGGGAAGCAAGTTGCATGAAGTAATCCTCAGCGTGGGTATCGACATCGGCACCTCCACGACCCAGCTGAT
Source organism: uncultured Flavonifractor sp. (assembly GCA_944385585.1). Lineage (GTDB taxonomy): Bacteria > Bacillota > Clostridia > Oscillospirales > Oscillospiraceae > Flavonifractor. Next base: position 18,478 of record CALWXU010000018.1, on the reverse strand, counting down.
CTTCAGCCGGCTGACCATTGAGAACCGGGCCAGCAGCTATACGGTGCCCAGAATTGAGATTGTGGAGAAAGAGGTCATCTACCGCAGCAAGATCTATTTCACCCCTCTGCGCTCGGCCACGGAGATCGACGCGGAGGCGGTCAAGCGCATCGTGCGGGAGGAATACCAGGCCGCGGGCATGACGCCGGAGATGCTGCGTACGGGCGCGGTGATCATCACCGGCGAGACAGCCCGGAAGGAGAACGCAAACGAGGTGCTGGCGGCCCTGTCCGACCTGGCGGGGGACTTCGTGGTGGCCACGGCCGGCCCGGATCTGGAGTCGGTGCTCTCGGCCCGCGGGGCGGGGACCGATTCCCTCTCCCACCAGAAGCGCATCGCCATCGCCAACCTGGACATCGGCGGCGGGACCACCAACATCGCCCTCTATGAGAAGGGGGTGCTGCGGGGGACCTGCTGCCTGGACATCGGCGGGCGGCTCATCAAGGTGGAGAACGGCCGCATCAGCTACCTCTACCCCAAGATCAAGGCCCTGGCCGAGGCGGGCGGCATCTCCATCTCCGTGGGCGACCGGGCCTATCCGGAGCAGCTCTACGGCGTGTGCCGCCTCATGGCGGCCCAGCTGGCCCAGGCCCTGCACCTGACGGCGGCGGACGGCCTGCACGGCGGCCTTTACACCAACGACGGCCACCCCCTTCCCGACCGGCCGGCCATCCAGGCGGTGACCTACTCCGGCGGCGTGGCCGACTGCATCTATCAGGAGATGGAGGGCGACGTGTTCCGCTTCGGGGACATCGGCGTCCTGCTGGGCAAGGCCATCCGCTCCGACCCGGCCCTCAGCGCCGTGGAGCGGTTCCAATCGGCGGAGACAATTCGCGCCACCGTGGTGGGGGCGGGGACCCACACCACCGAGGTCAGCGGGAGCACCATCCACTATGAGCCAGGCACCCTCCCGCTGAAAAACATCCCCATCCTTAAGGTGTCCGAGGAAGACGAGGCGTCGCTGGAAACGCTGAAGGCTTCCATTTTACAGCAAATGCCGCTGTATATGCCTGAGGGAAAGGTGGAGCAGTTCGCGCTCGCCTTTACCGGGAAAAAGCGCACCAGCTTTGCGGACATTCAGGCATTGGCGGCAGCCGTCATCGAAAGCATGAAGGAGGTGATCAGCAGCAGGTATCCCTTGGTCGTAGTGGTGGAGAACGATATCGGCAAGGTGCTGGGCAACGCCCTCAACGTACTCCTGAAGCGGGAGAAGGACGTCATCTGCATCGACGGTATCCGGACGCTGAACGGCGACTACATCGATATCGGCGAACCCATTGCAGGCGGGCAGGTGCTGCCCGTGGTGATCAAGACCTTGATTTTCAATTCTTAAACTGTAAGGACTTATGAGAGGTGAACAAGCATGATCCTGAAGACAAAGCTGTTTGGCCATGTGTATGAGTTCAAATCCATTCGGGAAGTCATGGCCAAGGCGAACGAGGAAAAATCCGGCGACAAGCTGGCAGGCATCGCCGCCGAAACCGCGGAGGAGCGGGTGGCTGCCAAGGTGGTTCTGTCCAACCTGACCCTGAACGACCTGCGCAACTGCCCCGCCGTCCCCTATGAGGAGGACGAGGTCACCCGGATCATCCAGGACGCTGTCAACGAGACGATCTTCAGCGAGATGAAGAATATGACGGTGGCCGAGTTCCGGGAGTGGCTCCTGGACACCGAGACCACCCCCGACATGATCCGCCGGGCCTCCCGCGGCCTGACCTCCGAGATCGTGGCCGGCGTGTGCAAGCTGATGAGCAACCTGGACCTCATCTACGCCGCCAAGAAGATGCGGGTGACCGCCCACTGCAACACCACCATCGGCCTGCCCGGCACCTTCTCTTCCCGGCTGCAGCCCAACCACACCACCGACGACCCCAAGGGCATCATCGCCTCCGTCATGGAGGGCCTGTCCCTGGGCTGCGGCGACGCCGTCATCGGCCTGAACCCGGTGGACGACTCCGTGGAGAGCGTGGCCCGCATCCTGAAGATGTTTGACGAGTTCAAGCGCAAGTGGGAGATCCCCACCCAGATCTGCGTGCTGGCCCACGTGACCACCCAGACTGAGGCCGCCAACAAGTTCGGCGCCCCCCTGGACCTGATGTTCCAGTCCATCGCCGGCTCCCAGAAGGGCAACGAGGCCTTCGGCCTGAACGCCGCCATGCTGGACGAGGGCCGCGCCACCATGCTGTCCCGGGGCACCTGCACCGGCCCCAACGTGATGTACTTTGAGACCGGCCAGGGCTCCGAGCTGTCCTCTGACGCCCACAACGGCTGGGACCAGGTCACCATGGAGGCCCGGTGCTACGGCTTTGCCAAGCGCTATCAGCCCTTCCTGGTCAACACCGTGGTCGGCTTCATCGGCCCCGAGTACCTGTACGACTCCAAGCAGGTCACCCGCGCCGGCCTGGAGGACCACTTCATGGGCAAGCTCACCGGCATCCCCATGGGCTGCGACGCGTGCTACACCAACCACATGAAGGCCGATCAGAACGATATTGAGAACCTGGCGACCCTGCTGGTGGCCGCTGGCTGCAACTACATCATGGGCGTGCCCGAGGGCGACGACTGCATGCTGATGTACCAGTGCACCGGCTATCACGAGGCGGCGGCCCTGCGCGAGGTCTTTGGCCTGCGCCCCATCCACGAGTTCGACATGTGGCTGGAGAAGATGGGCTTCTCTGAGAACGGCAAGCTGACGCCCAAGGCCGGCGACGCTTCCGTGTTCCTGAGTAAGTAAGGAGGAGCGAATCATGGACGAGAAAGATCTGAGAAGCATCATTGAACAGGTTCTGGCGGAGATGAACGTCTCCTCTGCCAAGCCCGCGGAGAAGGCTGCCGGCGGCGCTGCCGCCCCCCAGGTGGAGGACGGCTGCCTGCCCGACATCACCGAGATCGACATCCGCGAGCAGTATCTGGTGAGCAACCCCGAGAACGGCGAGGCCTATGCCGAGCTGAAGTTCAACGCCCCCTGCCGCCTGGGCATCGGCAAGGCCGGCGCCCGCTACAAGACCCTGCCCCAGCTGGAGTTCCGCGCCGCCCACTCCGCCGCCCAGGACGCTGTGTTCAACGACGTGGACGAGGCGTTTGTGGAGAAGATGGGCCTGTTTACCGTGCAGACCCAGTGCGACAGCAAGGACACCTACCTGACCCGCCCCGACCTGGGCCGCAAGCTCTCCCCCGAGGCGGTGGAGACCATCAAGTCCAAGTGCAAGAAGAACCCCACCGTGCAGATCTACGTGGCCGACGGCCTGTCCTCCGCCTCCGTGGCCGCCAACGTGGGCGACCTGCTGCCTGCCATCCTGCAGGGCCTGGAGAGCTATAAGATCGATGTGGGCACCCCCTTCTTTGTCAAGTACGGCCGCGTGGGCGTCATGGATGAGATCTCCGAGCTCACCGGCGCCACCGTCACCTGCACCCTCATCGGCGAGCGGCCCGGCCTGATCACCGCCGAGTCCATGTCCGCCTACATCGCCTACAAGGCCACCGTGGGCATGCCCGAGGCCCGCCGTACCGTGGTGTCCAACATCCACCGGGCCGGCACCATCCCCGCCGAGGCCGGCGCCCACATCGCCGAAATCATCAAAATCATGCTGGACAAGAAGGCCAGCGGTACTGATCTGAAACTGTAAGAGCAGGGAGGAGAATCACTATGAAACGAGATCCGTTGCCCGCACATGTACTGGCGACCCGCCTCATCCCCAACGTTGCCCCCGACATGGCGAAGGAGCTGGGCCTCACCCCCGACCAGAAGTCCCTGGCCATCGTCACCGCCGACAGCGATGACGTGACCTACACCGCCCTGGACGAGGCCACCAAGAAGGCCGACGTCAAGGTGGTCTACGCCAAGAGCTTTTACGCCGGCGCCGCCAACGCCAACACCGCGCTGGCCGGCGAGATCATCGGCATCCTGGCCGGCCCCAACCCGGCCGAGGTGAAGGCCGGCCTGGAGGCCTGTGTGGACATGATCGAGAACGTGGCCCACTTTGTCTCCGCCAACGACGACGACAGCATCTGCTACTACGCCCACTGCATCTCCCGCACCGGCTCCTACCTGTCCGCCGGCGCCGGCATTGAGGAGGGCGAGGCCCTTGCCTACCTGATCGCGCCCCCCCTGGAGGCCATGTACGGCGTGGATGCCGCGCTGAAGGCCGCCGACGTGCGCATGTGCGTGCTCTACGCCCCCCCGTCCGAGACGAACTTCGGCGGCGCCCTGCTCACCGGCAGCCAGTCCGCCTGCAAGTCCGCCTGTGACGCCTTCGCCGCCGCCGTCGAGTCCGTTGCCGACCAGCCCAAGATCTGAGCGGCACAGTGAGCGGGCCCGAACGGGCCCCTGAACGGAGGTACTTATGAAGGCATTGGGTATGATCGAAACCCGCGGGCTGGTGGCCTCCATTGAGGCGGCCGACGCCATGGTCAAGGCGGCCAACGTGACCCTGACGTGCAAGGAGCACGTGGGCGGCGGCCTGGTGACCGTGATGGTGCGGGGCGACGTGGGCGCCGTCAAGGCGGCCACCGACGCCGGCGCCGCTGCGGCAGAGCGGGTGGGCGAGCTCATTTCCGTCCACGTGATCCCCAGGCCCCACGGCGATCTGGAGCCCCTTCTGGGGAAGGACCCGGATGATCCAGCCCCGCCGGCCGAGCCGGTTCCGCCGGTCGAACCGGAGCCGGAGCCTGTACCCGAGCCAGAGCCGGCAGCCGAGCCGGAGCAGGCCCCGGAGCGGGAGGAGGCGCCGGACCCCGCCGGACTGACACGGGAGGCGCTGGAGCACATGGCGGTGGTCAAGCTGCGGGCGGTGGCCCGTCAGCTGGGCCTGACCAGCATGACCCGCAAGGAGATCCGCTTTGCCAAGAAGGAGGAACTGCTGGAGGCGATCACCGCATTCCTGGCGGAACGGGACCGGTGAGCATACCGCACGGCTCCGCATCCCACGGGTGTGATTTGAGCGAAAGGAATGGAACTGTATGCAGCTAATTGATAAAGACCTACTGTCTATGCAGGAGGTCCGGGAGCTGGTGGAGGCGGCCAAGGAGGCCCAGCAGGAGCTGGCCCGCATGGACCAGGCCCAGGTGGACCGCATTGTGCGGGCCATCGCCGACGCCGGCGTGCGCAACGCCCGCCGGCTGGCCCAGATGGCCAACGAGGACACCGGCTTCGGCATCGTGGACGACAAGGTGATCAAGAACATCTTTGCCAGCCGCGGTGTGTATGAGCACATCAAGGACATGAAAACCATCGGCGAGGTTGGCCGGGACGATGCCAAGGGCCTGCGCACCATCGCGGTGCCCGTGGGCGTCATCGCCGGGCTCATCCCCTCCACCAACCCCACCTCCACTGCGCTTTACAAGGCGGAGATCGCCATCAAGGCGGGCAACGCCATCGTGTTCTCCCCCCACCCCACGGCCCTGCGCTGCATCCTGGAGACCGTCAAGGTCATCCGGCAGGCGGTGGCCGAGGCGGGCGGGAACGAGAACCTGGTGTCCTGCATCACCATCCCCACCATGGAGGCCACCGACAACCTGATGCGCCACCGGGATGTGGCCATGATCCTGGCCACCGGCGGCTCCGCCATGGTGCGGGCGGCCTACTCCTCCGGCACCCCCGCCATCGGCGTGGGGCCCGGCAACGGCCCGGCCTATCTGGAGCGGACCTGCGACCTCCCCCTGGCCGTCAAGCGCATCCTGGATTCCAAGACCTTTGACAACGGCACCATCTGCGCCAGCGAGCAGTCCATCATCTGCGACGACGACATGGTGCCAGCCGTCAAGGCCGAGATGGAGCGCCAGGGCGCCTACTTCCTGGACGACGGGGAGCGGGAGAAGCTGGGCAAGTTCATCCTGCGGGCCAACGGCACCATGAACCCGGAGATTGTGGGCCGCAGCGTGGAGACCATCGCCAAGCTGGCCGGCCTGGACCGGGTCCCCGCCAGCGCCCGGGTGCTGGTGGCGCGGGAGGACGGCGTGGGCCGCGGGCATCCCTACTCCAATGAGAAGCTGGGGCCCATCCTGGCCTTCTACACCGCGGAGAACTACGAGAAGGTCTGCCAGAAGGTTTGCGAGATCCTCCACTACGAGGGCGCGGGCCACACCTTCTCCATCCACACCAAGGACGACAGCATGGTGGACTACTTTGCCCGCCGGGTGCCCGCCTCCCGTGTGGTGGTGAACACCCCCAGCGCCCTGGGCGGCATCGGCGGCACCACGGCCCTCCAGCCGGCCCTGACCCTGGGCTGCGGCGCGGTGGGCGGCTCCGCCACCTCGGAGAACGTGGGCCCCATGCACCTGCTCAACCTGCGGTATGTGGCCTATGGCATCCGGGAGCTGGACGAGATCCGGGCCGCCGTGCCCGACTGCTCCGACGGCGTCTGCCGCACCCAGGCGGCGCCCTCCCTGGAGAACATCGACGTGGACGACATTGTCCGCCGGATCATCGGCAAGCTCCAGGCACTTTAAACAACCCCATCCGCGCATAGGCGCGGCAGCATGGAAAGGAAGGAACAGAAATGGCGAATATGATGCAAGCTCTGGGTATGATCGAGACGAAGGGTCTGGTGGCCTCCATCGAGGCGGCCGACGCCATGGTCAAGGCTGCCAACGTGACCCTGATCGGTAAGGTGCACGTGGGCGGCGGCCTGGTGACCGTGATGGTCCGGGGCGACGTGGGCGCCGTGAAGGCGGCCACCGACGCGGGCGCCGCCGCGGCGGAGCGCGTGGGCGAGCTGGTCTCCGTGCACGTCATCCCCCGTCCCCATGAGGAAGTGGAGTTCATCCTGCCCTCCCTGGAGAAATAAAATAAGCGCCTGACTGAATAGAAAGGAGCAATCCTGACATGAATATGTTGCAAGCACTCGGCATGATCGAGACAAAGGGCCTGGTGGCCTCCATTGAGGCGGCCGACGCCATGGTCAAGGCTGCCAACGTGACCCTGATCGGCAAGGAGCACGTGGGCGGCGGCCTGGTGACCGTGATGGTCCGGGGTGACGTGGGCGCCGTGAAGGCGGCCACCGACGCCGGCGCGGCCGCTGCGGAGCGTGTGGGCGAGCTGATTTCCGTGCACGTGATCCCCCGCCCCCACAACGAGGTGGAGTTCATCCTGCCCTCCCTGGAGAAGTAAGATAGGGGCCACAGCCCATATCCCATCAACCTGAGGAAGGGGGGAAGCGCGTGAAGGCAATCACAGAAGATTTCCTCCGGACGGAGCTGCGCAACAGCCAGCCAGACACCTATTATGTCCCGGAGGGGAAAATCCTCACACCCGCTGCGCGGGAATACCTGCAGCAGCGCAAAATCAAAATATCCACCGGCGGGCGGCCCCCTGAGGCCGCCGCCCCGGCGGCCCAGCCCTCCGCCGTGACCGTGGTGAGCGCGCCGGAGCCCCTCAAGCCCAAATATGTGGACTATGAGACGGGTGCCTATTACCAGGAGAAGCCGGAGCACATGACCCAGCTGTGCGGCAACGTACTGGTGCCCAAGGACCACCCCCGCATCCGCTTCCGGGGCAAGCTGGACAGCCTCCAGGCCCTGGTGGTGCTGGACCAGTCCTACATGGCCGAGAGCGGCCGGCAGAAGCTGGTGGACGACCTGGGGGACATCCTGGGCGTCCTGCGGGAGATGATGCGCTGCGACGTGCTGGACGAGGCGTTCCGCAACGACAAGATCCTGGGCCTGACCCATGACGAGCTGCGGGAGCGGTCCCACGACCCGAAGAAGTTTTTCGGCATCCAGCAGATGCTGCTGCCCGACTACTCCATGGGCCGGGACTACGCCCTGCTCAATCAGCTGCGCGCCGCCGTCCGTGAGACGGAGGTGGCCGCCACGGAGGCCTTCCGGGTGGGCAACCGCTACACCAGGAGCGACATCATCGAGGAACTCAACCGCCTGTCCAGCGCCATCCACATCATGATGTGCATGTACCTGGCGGGACAGTACCGCTGAGGAGGGCAGGCATATGCAGGAAATCGTATCCGCGGTCATGGACGCGGTGCACCGGGCCGGACTGGTGGAGGTGGAGGTGTCCGCGCGGCACGTCCATCTCTCCCAGGCCGACGTGGAGGTGCTCTTCGGCCCCGGCGCCGTGCTGGCGCCCAAGCGGCCCCTGTCCCAGCCCGGCCAGTTCCTGGCGGAGCAGCGGGTCACCCTGGTGGGCCCCAAGGGGCGCAAGGAGCGGGTGGCTGTGCTGGGCCCGGCCCGCAAGGCCACCCAGGTGGAGCTGTCCAAGAGCGACTGCATGGAGCTGGGGGTTCAGGCCCCCGTCCGGGAGTCCGGCGACGTGGCCGGCTCCGGGGCCATCGTGATCGAGGGCCCCTGCGGCACCCTGGACCTGAAGGAGGGCGTGATCATCGCCCACAACCACATCCACGTCACCGCGCCGGACTCCGTGCTGCTGAACCTGAAGGACAAGCAGCGGGTGTCGGTGGCCGTGATGAGCGAGCGGCCGGTGATATTCCGGGACGTGATCATCCGGGTGAGCACGGAGTTCAGCTGCAAGATGCACATCGACGTGGATGAGGCCAACGCCGCCCTGGTCAGCGGCTTCACCCTGGGCAAAATCATCAAGTGAGCAAACCAAAGCAAAAGGAGCGCCTGTGACATGATGGACTTGGACCGCGTAAATGACTACATGGCCCGTGTGGAGGCGTCTGTCACCACCGCCTTCCGGCCCTCCGGCCGGCTGAAGGTGGGCGTGGATCTGGGCACCGCCTACATCGTGCTGGTGGTCCTGGACGAGGAGGACAACCCCGTGGCCTGCGAGATGCAGGCGGCCCAGGTCCTGCGGGACGGCGTGGTGGTGGACTACACCGGGGCTTTGCGCATCGTGCGCACCCTGAAGGAGAAGCTGGAGGCCCGCCTGGGCGTCGAGCTGGACCGCTGTGCCATCGCCATGCCCGCCGGGACGGAATCCAGCGCCCGCACCCACCAGTATGTGGCCGAGGGGGCGGGGCTGGAGGTGACCAACATCCTGGACGAGCCCAGCGCCGCCAACGCCGTCTATCAGATCGACGACGGCGTGGTGGTGGACATCGGCGGCGGCACCACCGGGCTTGCCATCCTGCGGGAGGGCAAGGTGGTGCAGATCGAGGATGAGCCCACAGGCGGCACCCATCTGACCCTGGTCCTGGCCGGCAATTACCACGTCCCCTTTGAGGAGGCGGAGGCCATCAAGCAGGACTACGGCCGCCACCGGGAGATCCTCCCCGTGGTGCGCCCGGTGGTGGAGAAAATGGCCACCATCGTCAGCCGGTACGTAGACCGTGCCCACACGGACACCATCTACCTCTGCGGCGGAACCTGCTGCCTGACCGGCATTGAGGATGTCTTTACGAAAGTGACCGGCATCCCCACCATCAAGCCGGCCAACCCGTTCCTGGTGACCCCCACGGGCATCGCCATGAACTGTAAACTGGATTGACTGGAATAAACCGTACAGAAAGGAGGGGAAGCTATGGATCAAACGCTGTTGGACGAGATTGTGGCCCGTGTGGCGGCCAAGCTGTCCGCGGTGGAAGCCGGCGCGCCGGCCGGTCCCGGCCCGGACGGACGGGAGGGGCTGCTGCTCCTTAGCCCGGAGGACGACCCGCTCTGCCAGTCCATGCTGCGCTGTGAGAAGCTGAATGCCCGCTACCGGGTGTCCTGCGCCGCGGGCGAAGCCGATGTGGAGGGCTGCGCCGTGGCCGTGCTCACCACCCTCACCAACGAGGCCCTGGGCAAGCTGGCCCTGGGCATCTGCGACACACCCCTCACCCGCCTGGCCGCCCAGGCCATCCTGCTGGGCAAAAAGGTGTATGTTCCCACCGAGGGGGTGGAGCTCTACCGCTACGCCTCCACTGCGCCGCCGGCCTACTACGCCATGATGAAGGAGCGGCTGGATTTCCTTACCGCCTCCGGCGTGGTGATCTGCTCCAGGCAGAACCTGGAGGGGGTCCTGCTGGGCGGCTGCGCCTGTGAATCCCCGGCGCTCCGCGCCGAAGAGACGCCGGCCCCCGCCCCCGCGGCCCGGGAGGAGAAGCTGGTCCACGTGACCAAGCGGGTCCTGACGGAGCGGGACGTGCGTGAGGCGGCGGCGGACAAGGTCACCTGCATCCATATTCCCGCCAAATGCATCCTGACGGCCCTGGCCAGAGACTGCGCCAGGGAGCGGGGCATCCGCCTGGTTCAGGAGTGACCCCCGGGCCATGAGCCCCATTACCCGAAAAAGGATGGATCAACGCGATGAAGGTAGCAAAGGTGATCGGCAATATCTGGGCCACCCGTAAGGAAGAAAAGCTGGCCGGCCTGAAGCTGCTGCTGGTTCAGCCAGTGGATGTGCTCACAGGCAAGGCGGAACGCGTCCCCATTGTGGCGGCCGACATCATCGGCGCCGGGGTGGGGGAGACGGTGCTGGTGGTCAGCGGCAGCTCCGCCCGGAGCGCCGCCGGGGATATGAGCATCCCGGTGGACGCCACCGTGGTGGGCATCGTGGACGACCAGGAGATCGACCGCAGCGCGCTTCCCTGACCGGGGCGCGCGGCCCCGCACCGGCGGGAACTCCCGCGAAAGGAATGGTCATCGTCATGAATCTGACCGAAGCGGTGAAGGCCGCAGGCGTGGTCGGCGCCGGCGGCGCCGGCTTCCCCACCCATGTGAAGCTCTCGGCCAAGGCGGAGTGCTTCCTGGTGAACGCCGCGGAGTGTGAGCCGCTCATTGAAACCGACAAGTATCTGTGCCGCACCTTCCCCGACCGGCTGGTGGCCGCCGCCCAGACGGTGGCCGCCCACCTGGGGGCGAAGCGTACGGTCATCGCCCTGAAGGGCAAGTACCAGGCGGAGATTGCCGCCCTGGAGGGGGCCATCGCCCGCAGCGGCGCCCAGGTGGAGCTGTTCCGGATGAAGACCTTCTACCCCGCCGGCGACGAGCAGACCATGGTCCAGCAGGTGACCGGCCGCTCCGTCCCGGAGCGGGGGCTCCCCCTGGACGTGGGGTGCGTGGTGGACAACGTAGGCACCCTGCTCAACATCATGGACGCCCTGGAGGGCGTTCCGGTGACGGAGAAGTACCTCTCCGTGGTGGGGGAGGTCAAGGAGCCCATCCTCCTCAAGGTGCCGGTGGGGACGGCCCTGACCGCCTGTGTGGCGGCGGCCCAGCCCAGGCTGGCGGACTACGCCCTCATTGTGGGCGGGCCCATGATGGGCAAAACCCTGACCGAACGGGCGGACATTGAGGCGGCGGTGGTCACCAAGACCACCGGAAACCTCATCGTCCTGCCCAAGGACCACTACCTCTTCCGCCGGGCCCAGCTGCCGATGGAGACCATCCGACACCAGGCCAAGAGCGCCTGCATCCAGTGCCGCATGTGCACAGACCTCTGCCCCCGCTACCTCATCGGGCACCAGATCCGGCCCCACATGGTCATGCGCAACCTGTGGCGGGAGGAGGGCATCACCGACGACGGGGAGTTCCTGCAGACCTTTGGCGACGCGGCCAACTGCTGTGACTGCGGCATCTGCGAGATGTTCGCCTGCCCCATGGGCCTGTCCCCCCGCAAGGCCAACGGACATATCAAGGGGGAGCTGCGCCGGCGCGGCATCCAGGTGCCCCGCAATATGGAGCCCCACGCCAGGGAGTTTGTGGACATACGCAAGACCCCGACGGACCGGCTGGTGGCCCGGCTGGGCCTGTCGGCCTACTACGGCCTGCACGCCCACCAGTGCACCGAGCTGGAGCCGGAGAGCGTCTTTATCCCCTTCCAGCAGCACATCGGCAAGCCCGCCCAGCCAGTCAAGGCGGCGGGGGAGCGGGTAGCCAAGGGTGAGCTGCTGGCCCAGGCGGCGCCGGACGGCCTGTCCGCCAACATCCACGCCAGCATAGACGGCGTGGTCACAGAAATTACCCCGGCGGGCGCCAGGCTCTGCCGGAAGGAGGTATGAACGGCATGTCAAACGCCATTGGCATGGTGGAGCTGACCAGCATTGCCCGGGGCATCGAAACCAGTGACTTTATGGTAAAGGCCGCCCAGGTGGAGCTCATCCGTTCCTCTACCGTGTGTCCCGGCAAGTATATCATTCTCATCGCCGGCGAGACCGGAGATGTGAAGGCGTCCATGGCGGAGGGGGTCCGCCAGGGGGGCGAGTGTGTGGTCAACACCCTGCTGCTCCCCAACGTACACCCCCAGTTGATTCCGGCCATCAGCATGACAACCCACCCCCCCATGGGCGGCGCGGTCGGCGTGCTGGAGTTTTACTCAGTGGCGGCGGCCATCACCGCCGCCGATGTGGCAGCCAAGGCGGCCAGTGTGACCCTCATCGAGGTGCGCATCGGCTATGCCATTGGCGGAAAGGGATTTGTCACCCTGACAGGAGACGTAGGCGCGGTGCGGGAGGCCGTGGCCGCGGCATCCAAGGATGCGGAGCTGCTGGTGGGGACCACGGTGATCCCGCGGCCCGCGCCCCAGGTGTTTCAATCCCTGCTGTAAGGGGGGCACTGCCCCCGAAACCGTGTTCGAGAGCTAGAGAAGGAGTGTTAGTATGGATTTTAGCGAGCTGATCGCGGCTGCTGACGGCAGTATTTTTACCAGCAGCATTCAGGCTTGGGTTTCCAACCTGAACATCAACTCGGTGATCATGCTGATCATGATGATCTTCATGATTATCGGCGCCATCGACCGTATCCGCGGCAATAAGCTGGGCTACGGCGAGAAGTTCGAGGATGGCTTCAACGCCATCGGCGGCCTGGCCATCGCCATGGCGGGCGTGTACGCGGCGGCCCCGGTGCTGTCCATGGTGCTGGGCCCCATCATCTCCCCCATTTACACCGCCATCGGTGCGGACGCCTCCATGTTCGCCACCACCATCCTGGCCTGCGATATGGGCGGCTACCCCCTGGCCATGGAGCTGGCCTCCGATGAGGCCATCGGCAACTTCGCCGGCCTGATCCTGGGCACCATGATGGGCCCCACCATCGTGTTCACCATCCCCGTGGCCCTGGGCATCATCAAGAAGGAAGACCGGAACTACCTGGGCGCCGGCGTGCTGGCCGGTATGATCACCATCCCCATCGGCTGCATCGTGGGCGGCCTGGTCATGAACATGACCCCCTATAAGATGGACATCGGCACCATCCTGATCAACCTGGTGCCCGTCATCGTCATCGCCGCCCTGATCGTCATCGGCCTGTGGTTCGCCCCCGGCCCCATGATCAACGGCTTCAACAAGTTCGGCACCGGCGTCACCGTGGTGATCACCGTCCTCACCGCCATCGCCGTGTTCCAGCAGATCACCGGCATCATGTTCCCCGTGTTCGACGTGATGTCCACTGTGGACCCTGACCTGGGCATGACCCCGCTGAACAACGGCCTGCTGGTCTGCGGCCAGATCGGCATCGTGCTCATCGGCGCCTTCCCCATGGTGGAGTGGATCACCCGCACCTTCGGCGGCGCCCTGTCCAAGGTGGGCAACGCCCTGGGCATGAACGATAAGGGTTCCGCCGGCCTGGTGGCCACCCTGGCCAACAACATCGCCATGTTCAACATCATGGGCGAGATGAACCCCAAGGGCAAGATCATCAACGTGGCCTTCGCCGTGTCCGCCGCCTTCGTGTTCGGCGACCACCTGGGCTTCGCCGCCGGCAACAACGCCGACATGATCTTCCCCATGATCGCTGGCAAGCTGGTGGCCGGCATCACCGCCGTCATCGTGGCCAACATCCTGTCTCCCAAGCTGCTTGCCAAGATTGATTCCATCACCAAGAAGTAACGCAACTATCCGGAAAGGCAGGATACCTCTATGAATGTAAGCGAAGAACTCATCCGCGAAATCGTCACCAAGGTGCTGGAGGAGGCCGCCGGCGCTGCCGCCAAGCCCTGCTGTGAGCGGCAGGTAGATCCCAGCGGCATCATCGGCATCAAGACCAGCACGGTCCGGTGCGAGCCGTTCGAGCAGGCAGGGGTCAAGCTCAAGGACGTGGTCAGCCTGGAGGAGGCCCCTCGCATGGGCTGCGGCATCATGGAGCTGGATCACACCAGCTTTGAGTGGACCCTGACCTATGACGAGTACGATATGGTCATCGACGGAACCCTGGAGATCGAGATCGACGGCCGCGTGATCAGCGGCGGCCCCGGCGATATCATCTATATCCCCAAGGGAAGCCATATCCACTTCCAGACGCCAGACCGGACCCGCTACGCATACTTTGTCTATCCTGCCAACTGGCAGGAGGGTTGAGCTGCCGTCAGCGTCACACAGCGCCCGCCCCGTCCGCAAACGCGGACGGGGCGGGCTTTTGTCTTGACAAGGGGCCGGGAAGGTTGTATAATAAACGCAACCAAATAAGTGGTATACAGGTGCGCCCCTCCGGGGGCGTGAAAAGGGAAGCGGGTGCGAATCCCGCGCAATGCCGTTGCTGTGTGGGCGAGGCGGTTCTTATATGGCCACTGGGGCTTGACCCCGGGAAGGCAGGGACCGCTGATGAGCCTGAGCCAGAAGACCTGCCTGTATATGACGCACGAAAAGCCTCCCCGGTCCAGGGAGGGTGCAGTTCATCTGCGGCGCTCTTCGCTGCGGGGCGGTTTGCTGTACCTGGGAGGTACAGCTTTTTTTGTTGCAGGATACGAGTCACCTCTCGTTTCCCATAGGCACAGATGGCGCCCTGCCTGCCAGCAGGGGCCCCTCTGCGCCGGTAACGCACTGTGGGCGCCTTGTCCCCCCAGACGAATGGGGCGGAGGAAGGGACGGCCTGAGCTCCAGAGCCTGCGCGGACAGCAGAGAAGAATGGGCGGCCCCCGTGGAAGGGGGCCGCCCCGGCCCGGCGCCGCGGTCCGGAAAAGCGGCCAAAGCCCCGGCTCGGTGCACTACCGAGCCGGGGCTTCGCACATTTACAGAACCTCCCGGCCAAAGAGAGCGTTGTCAAGAGCACAGGGATGATCTGGGGCGGGGGCGCTAGAGCCGCTCCCGGTCGGTGTTGGCGGCGATGAGCCGCTGGATGGCCTCGGCGGGGTAGGACAGCAGGCGTCCGAAGTCCCAGGCCACCTGACTGCGGTTGCCGCCGAAGTAGGCGCCCTCCGCCGCAAGGGCGGCCTTGCGCTGCTTGAGGCGCAGATACTCCTCCAGCACGTGGTTGGCCCGGTAAAACAGGATGTTGTATTTGCCCTGGTTCAGGGACAGGGGGAACAGGTCGGTGAGCAGGGGCTCGTCCTCTATGTAAAGCTGGTTGCCGTATCTCTCACAGAGCTCCTGGGCATAGGGGACCAGTGCGTCCCGTTCAACGGCGCTGTCCATGGGACGGCTGAGGGCCAGGGCCTTGACGCCGGCGTGGAGCATCTCATTCAAGCAGTCGATGACGCCGCACTGGTAGGAATAGGGATCAATGTTTCGCATGGTTGTGAGCCTCCCGTCTTGTCCCCTCTATCATACCCTTTTATTCCCAGCTTGGCAAGAGAGAAGAGGGCGGAAAAACAGAAAGTTATGTCGGGTTTTCGCGGGCCCACCCCTGGCAGCGGCCCACGGCCCGGCGCCACCCCTCCAGCAGGCGCTCCCGCCGGGCCCCCTCCATGGCGGGGTGGAAGGCGGTGTCGCACCGCCACAGGCGGCCCAGCTCATCGGTGCCACCCCACACCCCGGCGGCCAGGCCGGCCAGATAGGCGGCCCCCAGGGCGGTGGTCTCCCGGATGGCGGGGCGGAGCACCGCCCGGTCCAGAATGTCGGCCTGGAACTGCAGGAGGAAGCCGTCCCGGCTGGCGCCCCCGTCGGCCTTCAGCGCCGTGAGGGGCACGCCGGTGTCCGCCTCCATGGCGTGGACCAGATCGGCCACCTGATAGGCGATGGACTCCTGAGCCGCCCGGGTGATATGCTCCCGCCGGGTGCCCCGGGTGAGGCCGATGAGCATGCCCCGGGCATACATGTCCCAGTAGGGGGCCCCCAGGCCTGTGAAGGCTGGCACCAGGTAGACGCCCCCGTTGTCCGGCACCTTTTGGGCAAAGTACTCCGCGTCCCGGCTCTCGGCGAAGAAGCGCAGCTCGTCCCGCAGCCACTGGATCACCGCGCCCCCCACAAACACCGAGCCCTCCAGGGCGTACTGCACCCTCCCGCCCAGGCCCACGGCGATGGTGGTCAGCAGCCCGCTGCGGCTTGCGCAGGGGGTCTCCCCGGTGTTCATCAGCAGGAAGCAGCCGGTGCCGTAGGTGTTCTTGGCGTCGCCGGGGGAGAAGCAGCCCTGGCCGAACAGGGCGGCCTGCTGGTCGCCGGCCATGCCGGCGATGGGGATTTTCACCCCCTGAATGTGGGTGTATCCATAGATCTCACTGGAGGAGCGCACCTCCGGCAGCACGGAGCGGGGGATGTCCAGGGCGCGGAGCAGGGTGTCGTCCCAGTCCAGAGTGTGGATGTCAAAGAGCATGGTGCGGGAGGCGTTGGTCACGTCGGTGGCGTGGACCGCCCCGCCGGTGAGCTTCCACAGCAGCCAGGTGTCCACGGTGCCGAAGAGCAGCTCCCCCCGGACCGCCTTCTCCCGGGCCCCCTCCACGTGGTCCAGCAGCCACTTGAGCTTGGTGGCGGAGAAGTAGGCGTCGGGGAGCAGGCCGGTGACGGCCCTGATGTGCCCCTCCAGCCCGTCGGCGCGGAGCCGGTCCACCAGGTCCGCCGTGCGGCGGCACTGCCACACGATGGCGTTGTGGACGGGCCGGCCGGTGGCCCTGTCCCACAGCACCGTGGTCTCCCGCTGGTTGGTGATGCCGATGGCGGCGATCTCCGCCGGGTCCACCCCGGACCGGGCGATGGCCTCCATCATCACGCCGTACTGGGACGACCAGATCTCCATGGCGTCCTGCTCCACCCAGCCCTCCTGGGGGTAGAACTGGGTAATCTCCTTCTGGGCCGTGCCCAGGATGTTCTGCTCCCGGTCGAAGAGGATCGCCCGGGAGCTGGTGGTGCCCTGGTCCAGGGCCAAGACATAGCTGCCCATGCCGCTATAGGCCTCCTTCCGTCTGTCTGTGGTTGAGGGTGAACCGCTCCCGCTGTACCGACAGCACCCCCTCCCGCTGGAGGGCGCCGATGGTGCGGGACAGGGCGCTGCGGTCCACGCAGAGGTAGTCGGCCAGCGCCTGCCGGTCGAAGGGGACGGTGACGGTGCTCCGCCCCGCCTGGGCGGACAGCTCCTCCAGGTAGGACAGCAGCCGCTCCCGGATGGTGCGGCCGGACAGGTGGTTCACCTTGCCGGCCAGGCGGAGGTTCTTCTCCGCCAGCACGGAGAGCAGGTTGGCAATCAGCCTGGCGTGGCTGCCGCAGGCGGCGGAGCAGGGGGAGGAGATGCGGCGGCAGTCCAGCAGCAGGGCCGCCGTGTCGGCCAGGGCCGCGGCGGTCACCGGCAGGCTCTCCGCCTGGGCGCAGGCGAAGGACTCGGCGAACAGCCCGCCGGGGCGGATCTCCCCCATCACCACCCGCTGGCCGCCGGCCTTGAGCCGGCTCACCTGCACCCGCCCGGTGAGCACCACCCCCAGGTGGGTGGCCGGCTGCCCCGCGCGCAGGATGGCGCCCCCCTTGGGGCAGCGCCGCAGCTGCCCGCCCAGGCACTCGGTCACCGCCAGAATCTGCTCGTCCTCCATGCCGCGGAACAGCGGTGACAGCCGCAGCGCGCCCAGGTACGCCCGCATAAATTCCCTCCTGTGTTGCACAAGCAACCTGTGATCTCCAACATAGTAGCAGACAACGGGGAAAAAGGCAAGGGAATGGGAGAAAAGCCACAAAAGTTTCCATTCGCGCGGAAAAAACCTTGCAAAAGGGGGAACACTGTGGTAAAATACCAGAGCATGTGATTACGCACACCCGCGGGACGGGGGGCCAGGTGCTTTCCAGGGATGGGAGGTTGGCCGGCCCCGGATGATCCGGGTGGAGGAATCAACAAATAAAGGAGGAAATTGTTCTATGGCAGTCGTATCTATGAAGCAGCTTCTCGAGGCGGGCGTCCACTTTGGCCACCAGACCCGCCGCTGGAACCCCAAGATGGCCACCTATATCTACACCGAGCGCAACGGCATCTATATCATCGACCTGCAGAAGACCGTGAAGAAGCTGGAGGAGGCCTACAACTTCGTCCGTTCTCTGGGCGAGTCCGGCCAGACCCTGCTGTTCGTGGGCACCAAGAAGCAGGCTCAGGAGGCTATCAAGGAAGAGGCTGAGCGCGTTGGTATGTACTATGTCAATGCCCGTTGGCTGGGCGGCATGCTCACCAACTTCAAGACCATGCGCGGCCGCGTGGAGCGTCTGAACCAGCTGAAGAAGATGCAGGAGGACGGCACCTTCGACATGCTGCCCAAGAAGGAAGTCATGAAGCACCTGGGCGAGATCGCCAAGCTGGAGAAGTACCTGGGCGGCGTGGTGGAGATGAAGAAGCTCCCCGGTGCGCTGTTCGTGGTGGACCCCCGCAAGGAGCGCAACGCCATCAACGAGGCCCGCAAGCTGCACATCCCCATCGTGGCCAT
>CALWXU010000017.1 GCA_944385585.1 uncultured Flavonifractor sp. | reverse complement strand
CTGTACGCCTATGCCAGCCACCCGGAGGTGGGCCCCCCGGCGGGGTGGCATCCCCACCGGAGCCTGGAGGAGAGCCGCCAGGTGATTGAGACCATCTTCCTTCCCGCGGATACGCTGGCCGTCATCCGCAGGGCGGACGGCCGGCTGATCGGCTCGGCGGGCTTCGTGGGCAAGCACCGGAAGGAGCTGGGGGAGCCCAGCGAGGAGGTGGGCTACTCCCTGGCCCGGGACTGCTGGGGACAGGGGCTCATTCCCGAGGCGGTGCGGGAGCTCCTCCGCCATTCCTTTGCCGATCTGGGCTACCAGGCCATCTGGGCGGCCTACTACGACGGCAACCGGAAGTCCAAACGGGTGATGCAGAAATGCGGCATGACCTACCGCCTCTCCCGGGTGGAGGAGGTGGAGCAGCTGGGGGAGACCCGGCTGGCCCACTACTTCGCCATCACAAAGAGGGAGTGGGAGAGATGACGGAATATCAGATCCCCACCGGCTTTGCGGAGGCGGAGCTGGTGGAGAAGCGCTCCCGCTTCATCGGCCGGGTGTGGCCGGTGGAGAGCGAGGCGGAGGCCCGCGCCCGCATTGAGGAGACCAAAAAGAAGCACTACGACGCCCGGCACAACTGCTGGTGCTACCGCATCCGGGAGGGGGGCGTGGAGCGGTACTCCGACGACGGGGAGCCCCAGGGCACCGCGGGACAGCCCATGCTCAACGTGTTCCAGCGGGAGGGGGTCACCAACGTGTGCTGTGTGGTGACCCGCTACTTCGGCGGCGTGCTGCTGGGGGCGGGGGGCCTGGTGCGGGCCTACACCCAGAGCGCCAAGGATGCCCTGGACGCGGCGGGCGTCTCAGTGGTACGCCGGTGGGTGGAGGCCACCGTACCCTGCCCTTACTCCTTTTTTGAGCGCCTCAGGCTGGAGGCGGAGGCCCTGGGGGGCGTGCTGGGGGAGGTGGAGTACGCCGCTGACGTGACGGTGCATGTCCTGCTCCCGGAGGAGCAGGTGGAGCGCTTTTCCGCCCGGGTCACCGAGCTCACCGCCGGCGGGGCGGCCTGCACGGTGTCCGGAGAGGCGTTTCGGGCGGTGCCCCGGCATAATGTGAACAATCCATGAATCTTTTGCAAAAAAGAAGGATTTTTCGGAGGCGGGGCGTATATAGCTACGTAGACTGTTGAGAGGCGGGTGGTGTCCGTGACCCTGCGCGAACAGACCGAAGCCATGGAGCGGGAGGTGCTCTCCCCATTTGCGTGCCTGTCGGCCCAATCGCGGGGGCGGCAGCTGCCCCTGGAGCCCTGCCCCACCCGCACCTGCTTCCAGCGGGACATCGACCGGATTGTCCACTCCAAGGCCTTCCGGCGGCTCAAGCACAAGACCCAGGTCTTTCTGGAGCCGGAGGGGGACCACTACCGCACCCGCATGACCCACACCATCGAGGTCAGCCGCATCGCCCGCACCATCGCCCGGGGCCTGCGGCTCAATGAGGATCTGGCGGAGGCGGCGGCCTACGGCCACGACCTGGGGCACACTCCCTTCGGGCATGCCGGGGAGCGGGTGCTCAACGAGATCCTCCCCGGCGGCTTTGCCCATAACCAGCAGTCCCTCCGTGTGGTGGACCGGCTGGAGCGGGACGGGGAGGGCCTCAACCTGACCTATGAGGTGCGGCGGGGCATCCTCTGCCACACCGGCCCCGACCAGGCGGAGACGCTGGAGGGGCAGATCCTCCGCCTGGCGGACAAGATCGCCTACATCAACCACGACATCGACGATGCCATCCGGGGAAAGATCATCTACCCCATGGATATCCCCCTCTCCGTCTCCCAGGTGCTGGGCTTCACCCACTCGGAGCGGATCAACACCCTGACGGTGGACGTGATCACCGCCAGCGCCGGGAAAGGCGAGATCCTCCAGACGCCGGCCTGCCGGGACGCCATGCGCGAGCTGCGGGAGTTCATGTTCGCCTACGTCTACCGCAATCCGGTGGCCAAGGGGGAGGAGGGCAAGGCCCAGGACATGCTCCGCCGCCTGTTTGAGTACTATGTGAAGGAGCCGGACAAGCTGCCTCCGGAGTTCCAGGACATCCGGTACGGAGAGGGCGTGGAGCGGGCCGTCTGCGACTACATCTCCGGCATGACGGACAAGTACGCGGTGGAGCAGTTCGGCGAGGCCTTTATCCCCAAGTCCTGGAGCGTGAAGTAGGGGCCGGCGCGCCGGGCGTCCTGCCGGCGGCGGAACCGTGACGCAGGGCGGGCCCGCTTTTACCCCCTGAGGCGGCGAAAACGGGGAGCTTCCGCGCGCTCCGCGGCCGCCTGAGGGGCGTATGAATCTGGTATTTTGTGGTAAACATAGTCGGAAGGAGGGCGGGCCGTGCCCATACCGGAACAATTCATCGACGAGCTGGTGGCCCGCAGCGACATCTCCGATGTGGTGTCCTCCTACGTCCACCTGACCAAGAAGGGGAGCAATCTGTGGGGCCTGTGTCCCTTCCACAGCGAAAAGACCCCCTCCTTTTCCGTCTCCCCCAGCAAGCAGATCTACCACTGCTTCGGCTGCGGCAAGGGGGGCGGCGTGCTCTCCTTCCTGATGGAGATGGAAAACCTGTCCTTTCCCGACGCGGTGCGGCTGCTGGCCCAGCGGGAGGGGCTGGAGGTGCCGGAAACCGGCGTCGACGAGGCCGGGCAGAAGAAGCGGGCCAGGCTTC
This sequence comes from uncultured Flavonifractor sp., assembly GCA_944385585.1. GTDB lineage: Bacteria > Bacillota > Clostridia > Oscillospirales > Oscillospiraceae > Flavonifractor. The sequence goes on along the minus strand of CALWXU010000017.1, from coordinate 24,264 downwards.
TGGCCGCCAACAAAGACGCCGCCCGCTTCTACCACGACTATCTCAAGGGCCCCGACGGGGGACGCGTGCGGGACTACATCGCCCAGCGGCAGATTGCCCCCCGCACCGCCACCCGCTTCGGCCTTGGGGCGGCCCCGGACCAGTGGGACGTGCTGACCAAGGCCCTCACGGAGAAGGGCTACAGCAAGATGGAGCTCATTGACGCCGGCCTGGCGGTGGCGGGGAAGAACGGCGGCGTGTATGACAAGTTCCGCGCCCGCCTCATGCTCCCGGTCATCGACGTGCGGGGGGACGTGGTGGGCTTTACCAGCCGGATCCTCCCCGGCGTGGAGGGGGCCAAGTACCTGAACACCCCGGAGACCATGGTGTTCCACAAGGGCCGGCTGATCTACGCCCTCAACCTCGCCAAGCGCACCAAGCGGCCCAACCTGGTGCTGGTGGAGGGCAACATCGACGTGATCACCCTCCACCAGGCGGGGTTTGACAACGTGGTGGCCACCATGGGCACCGCCCTCACGGAGGAGCACGCCCGGATTCTGGCCCGGTACACCAAGGAGCTGGTGCTCTGCTACGACAACGACGCGGCGGGCAAGCAGTCCACCGACCGGGTGCTCAACATCCTGAAGCACGCGGATCTGAACGTGCGGGTGCTCCAGCTGCCCAACGCCTATGACGCCGAGGGAAAGCCGGTCAAGCAGGACCCCGACGACTTTGTGAAGAAATTCGGCCCGGCCGCCTTTGAGAAATGCCTCAGCGGCAGCGCGGGGCAGAACGACTACCGGCTGGAGGCCCTGCTGCAGCGGCACAGCCTGGCCGACGAGGAGGGCCGCAGGGCCTTCCTCCAGGAGGCGGTGGAGACGGTGGCCGCCCTGCCCAGCCCCATTGAGCGGGAGATCTACGGCAACAAGGCCGCCGCCGCTGCGGGCATCTCAGGGGACGCCTTTGCCCAGGAGGTGGACCGCTTCCGGAAAAACCGGGCCTGGCGGGCCAAAAAGCGGCAGGAGCGGCAGGAGCTGACCCCGGCGGTGCAGGTCCAGCCCAAGGAGCGGGCGCTGCGGTATGAGAACATCCGCTCCGCCCGGGCGGAGGAGGGGGTGCTCCGCCTCCTCCTGCTGGAGCCGGAGCTGCTCCCGGCTGTGGAGGCGGCTCTGAAGCCGGAGCAGTTCTCCGCCCCGGTGCTGGCGAAGATCTACGCCCTGCTGTGCCGTCGGCACCGGGAGGGTCTCTCCCTCCAGCCGGCCGCCCTGACGGGGGAGCTGACGGCGGAGGAGATGAGCCACCTGATCCAGGTGATGGACCAGCCGGGAACCCTGGCCCAGAGCGGCCAGGCCCTGCGGGATTACATAGAGATTATCGAAACCGAGGCCCTCAAGCGGGGCGGGGGCGGACAGGAGGACCCCCTGCTGGCGGCGCGGGAGCGGTTCAGAGAAAGAAAAGCGTATGGAGGATAACCGATGAGTGAGAAGAAGACCACCGGCAAGCAGGAGCATGTGCTCACCCTGGAGGACCAGGGCAGGATGGCCCAGGAGAACGCCAAGCGGATGGAGCAGGGCAAGATCGAGGTCATGAAGGTGGTGGAGGGCGTCCAGGGCGCGGAGAAGCTGGCGGAGCTGATCGAGAAGGGCAAGAAAAACGGAAAGCTCTCCGCCAGCGAGCTGATGGACGTGCTGGAGAACATGTCGCTGGAGAGCGACCAGATGGACAAGATCTACGACACCCTGGAGAACCTGGGCATCGATACCGTAGGGGACGACTACCTGACTGAGCTGGCCGACGACGTGGGGCCTCAGCTGGAGGATCTGGGGGAAATCGAGGAGATCCCCGAGGAGGAGATCGTCGACCCCAACACCCTGGTGGACTCCTTCGGCATTGACGACCCGGTGCGCATGTACCTGAAGGAGATCGGCAAGGTCAACCTGCTCACCCCCGACGAGGAGATCCAGCTGGCCCAGGACATGGGTGCCGGCGACGCGGCCAAGGAGCAGCTGGACGAGCTGGAGCGGGCCCGCGGGGACGGGGAGGAGAGCCCCGTCACCGAGGAGGAGGAAAAGGAGCTGCGCCGCCTGGTGAAAAAGGGCGAGGCGGCCAAGCAGCGCCTGGCCGAGGCCAATCTGCGCCTGGTGGTCTCCATCGCCAAGCGGTATGTGGGCCGGGGCATGCTGTTCCTGGACCTGATTCAGGAGGGCAACCTGGGCCTGATCAAGGCGGTGGAGAAGTTCGACTACACCAAGGGCTATAAGTTCTCCACCTACGCCACCTGGTGGATCCGGCAGGCCATCACCCGGGCCATCGCCGACCAGGCCCGCACCATCCGCATCCCCGTCCATATGGTGGAGACCATCAACAAGGTCATCCGGGTGTCCCGGCAGCTCCTCCAGGAGCTGGGCCACGACCCCACCCCGGAGGAGATCGCCGAGGAGATGAGCATGCCGGTGGACAAGGTGCGGGAGATCCTGAAGATCGCCCAGGAGCCGGTGAGCCTGGAGACCCCCATCGGCGAGGAGGAGGATTCCCACCTGGGGGACTTCATCCCCGATGAGGACGCCTCCGAGCCGTCGGAGGCCGCCTCCTTCACCCTGCTCAAGGAGCAGCTGGTGGACGTGCTCTCCACTCTGACCCCCCGGGAGGAGAAGGTGCTCAAGCTGCGCTTCGGCATTGAGGACGGCCGCACCCGCACCCTGGAGGAGGTTGGCAAGGAGTTCAACGTCACCCGGGAGCGCATCCGCCAGATCGAGGCCAAGGCCCTGAGAAAACTGCGCCACCCGTCCAGAAGTAAGAAGCTGAAGGATTTTCTGAACTGAGACAGGGAATGGGCGCTGGTGGGAATAGGCGCAGTTCCGTGGGGAGAGCCGGAGCGGCGGAGCGCCGCCCGTCCAGGAGCAAGAAGCGGAAGGATTTCCCCAACGGAACCAAGAGGGCTGACATGGGAGAATCCGCTGAACAGGAGTTCAGCGGATTCTTTTCGCATATTCTCCCTGTTTTGGCAAAGACTATGGGCGATATCCAAACAAGGAGGTTATTGCTTTGAAACACCGCGTCCTTCTGCGCCGCGCCCTGCCTCTGGCCGTGCTGACGGCGGTTCTGCTCACATCCGGCCTGCCCGCCTCCGCCCTCTTCTTCGGGCGGTCGGAGACGCCCACAGTGGCCCCCATCGCCAAAAACGGCTCCTGGACCGAGCCAATCGCCTTTTCCCAGTCGGATTTTGTGGTGGACGGCTCGGCCAAGCTGGACAGCATTGTCATCGCCGCCCTGCCGGATTCCGCCGCCGGCATTCTGGACCTGGGGGGACAGGCCCTCCAGGTGGGGGATACGGTGGCGATGGAGGCGGTGGACGGACTGTGCTTTCGGCCTGCGGCCAGCTCCGCGGCGGCGGAGGCCAGCTTCCAGTTCACCCCAGTATTCTCCGACGGGCAGAGCGGCGAGCCGGTGACGGTGGAGCTCTACCGGCTGACCGAGGCAAATGGGGCCCCGGTGGCCGAGAATCTGGAGCTGTCCACCTACAAAAATGTGGCGGTCACCGGGCAGTTTTCTGCGGTGGACCCGGAGGGGGACCTCATCACCTATTATATGATCAAAAAGCCGGCCAGGGGGGCCGTGACCATGCCGGAGGACGGGGGGAGCAGCTTTGTGTACACCCCCTATGAGGACAAGACCGGCAAGGATTCCTTCACCTATGTGGCGGTGGACGCGGTGGGCAACGCCTCCGACCCCGCCACGGTAAAGGTCAAAATCGAAAAGGCGGACACCAAGGTCACCTATGCCGATCTGGACGGACACCCGGCCCATAAGGCCGCCATCCGTCTGGCGGAGGAGGGGATCTTTGTGGGCGCGTGCATGGGGGAGGAGTACCTCTTCCAGCCGGATGCGCCCGTCACCCGCGGGGAGTTCGTGGCCATGGCCATGGAGGTGGCCGGCATGGAGGCCCTTTCGGGGGTCACCCGCACCGGCTTTGCCGACGACGAGGCCATCCCCACCTGGGCCAAGCCCTACGCCGCCTCCGCCCTGAAGGCCGGCCTGGTCCAGGGCAGCCGGGCCGCGGACGGCCAGACGGTGTTCCAGGCCGAGGCGCCCATCACCGCCGCTGAGGCTGCGGTACTCCTGGACCGTGCCCTCCAGGTCACCGACGTGTCTGCGGAGACCTGGGCGGCGGCAGGCGTCCCCGCCTGGGCGGTCCAGTCGGCGGCAAACCTGTCCACCTGCGGAGTGCTCCCGGCCGGGGGGGATCTGAGCGGGGAGCTGACCCGGGGAGAGGCCGCCCAGCTGCTCTGTTCCGCCCTGGAGCTGCGGGACAGCCGGGACACCGGCTGGCTTTGAACGAAGGTATCAGCAGGGCCAGGCGCCTGAAAGGCGCCTGGCCTCGCTTCCTCTGGCGGGGCTCTAGCCGCCGTCCACCAGTTTGCGGATGAGCGCCTCGTCGGCGCGGGAGTGGAGGGTCCCGTCCCACTTGAGGCTGGGGCCGTTGGGGCAGTTTTTCATGCAGCCGGTGACCCGATAGGTGAAGCCGCCCCGCGTGCTGACGCCGCCGGGGCGCACGGCGTAGCGCTCCTCCACAAAGGCGGCCAGCCTGGCGGCGTCCCGGCCGGCACAGCGGGGGCCGCCGCACAGCTCCAGCCGGTGGGGGGCCTCCTCGGTGCGCAGCCCCGGATACCGTTTGATGACGGCGGACAGGAAGGTGTCCTTCAGCCCGTAGACGGCGGCGATCTCCGCCACCGCCCAGGACGGGAGCACCCCGCCGTTTTCCCCCTGCACCTCCCGCAGCAGGGCCACCAGCATCCCCTGGTCGCCGGGGGCGCCCTGCCGCCGGTAGTGGGCGAGGGCCTCTTCTAACGTCCAATTCTGATCCATAGCGTTCCTCCTGACTGTGTCTGCTCTCATTATGGGGCAAAACCGAGAAAAGATCCACCCGCACTTGCAGCCCTGCCCCGTTCGCATTATAATAATGTCTGCTGAATAAACCGCAAAGCGGTTTATTTGTGCGGCACAGCCGCGCAATTCTTCCCACAACCACCGATTTTGGCGATTGTGAAAGAAACCAGATCTGATGCAGGAAAGAGGGAATTTGCATATGGTGACCATGGCACAGCGGATTGAGGCACTGCGCACCGAGGCCGGGCTCTCCCGGGCGTCGGCCGCCCAGGCCCTCGGCTTCCCCAAGAACGCCTTTGAAAAGTTTGAGACGGGCCGTCAGACCCCCACCAAGGAGCAGCAGGAGAAAATGGCCGGCTTTTTCGGCGTCTCCATCTTCTACCTGCGGGGGGAGAGCAGCGACCGCACCCGGCAGGAGGACTGGATGAGCGGCGCCCTGCCCGCGGAAGAGGAGGACGGGCCGGTCTACCGCCCAGCGCCGTCCCCCAAAAAGCCAAAGGCAGAGCCTGCGCCCCAGGGCTCCACCATGCTGGACGCCCTGTTCGCCGGAAAGGCGGCCAGGGAGCAGTTCAAGAGCATGGTGCTGGAGGTGCTCCGCTCCCCGGAGGGGCAGGCGGTGATCGCCCAGGCCGTTTGGAAGGAGCTGTCCAAGCACAAATAATGTGACAGGCCGCCGCCCGCCGTGGGCGGCGGCCTGCGTGTTCAGAACCCCCAGGCGCCCTTGAGATGCCGGAGGGCGGGGGCCATGTCCTCAGCGGCGATGCGGGTATAGCCCAAAATCAGGGCCGGGGGCCGGTCAGGGGGCGGTGGCGTGAGGTCGCAGGCGGACAGGGGGGAGACCCCCACGCCGGCCGCCGCGGCCCGCTCCACCAGCTCCGCCTCGGTCCAGCGGCGGTCCATCCACAGCAGCAGGTGGAGCCCCGCGTCCCCGCCGGCGAAGGAACCCGCCCGGGTCAGGCCGGTGTCCCGGGCGGCGGAGAGCAGGGCCTCCCGCCGGGCCTTGTAGCGGGTGCGGCTGCGGTTCAGGTGCCGCTCAAAGTGTCCCCCCTCCATGAAGCGGGCCAGGGCGTACTGCTCAAAGGAGGGCACCGTAGAGGAGTAGAACCAGAACTCCCGCCGCCACCTCTCCAGCAGATGGGGGGGAAGCACCATGTAGCTGATGCGCAGGGAGGGGGCCAGGCTCTTGGCAAAGGTGTTCAGGTAGATCACCCGCTCCCCGCTGTCCAGGCTCTGGAGGGCGGGGATGGGCCGGCCGGAGAAGCGGAACTCGCTGTCATAGTCGTCCTCCAGGATGTAGCGGCCAGGCTGCTCCGACGCCCATCGCAGCAGGGCCTGTCGCCGGGCCACCGGCATGACGATGCCCAGGGGGTAGTGGTGGGAGGGGGTCACGTGGACCACCCGCACCTTCAAGGCGCTCAGGGCGTCCACCCGCAGACCGTGCCCGTCCAGCGGGACGGGGCGGACAGCGGCCCCGCAGCTGGACAGGATGCGGTGGGGCTTGGCGTAGCCGGGGTCCTCCACCCCGTAGCCCCCATCCCGGCCCAGCAGCTGCACCAGAAAGGCAATGAGGGTCTCCGAACCGGCCCCCACCACAATCTGCTCCGGGTCGGCCCGGATGCCCCGGAAGCGGTACAGGTGCTCCGCCACCGCCCGGCGCAGCTCCGGCACCCCCTGGGGGTGGGAGGCGGCCAGCAGGGAGTCCGCCTGGGCGGAGAGCACCTCCCGCATGAGCTTGGCCCAGGTGGAGAAGGGGAAGAGGGAGGTGTCCACCCCGCTGGTGGAGAAGTCGTAGGGGAGGGAGGCCCTGGGGCGGGAGGGCGCCAGCGGGGGGGCGGCGGGCGCGTCCGTCCGGCGCTCCTGCTGCACCGCCTGGACGAAAAAGCCCCGCTTGGGCTCCGAGCGGAGATACCCCTCCGCCAGCAGCTGGCCGTAGGCCCCCTCCACCGTCACCACGCTGACCTTCAGGTGGGCAGCCAGGGCCCGCTTGGATGGGAGCCGCTCCCCGGCCCGCAGGCGGCCGGCCTCAATTTCGGCCCGGATATGCCGGTAGAGCTGCTCATAGAGGGGGCGGCGGTCGGCAGAGTTTAGGATGGGGGTAAGCATGAGAGTGCCTCCAATCTGACCTGATTAATTTTTGGAAATAGAATATCACAGATAAGGCCAAAGCGCAAGAGGGATGGCAAAGTCCATCGAAAAGCGTCCCACGATAAAAAATATAGGCTCCCAGGCCTCCGTATGAAAGCCTACGCCCCGGACATACTGAACACAGATTCAGACGGCAGGGAGGCATCGGTATGCAGGGAAAGGTTGAGATCTGCGGGGTCAACACATCCAAGCTGAAGGTGCTCAAGAATGAGGAGACCATGGAGCTGCTCCGCCGCACCAAGCAGGGGGATATGGCAGCCCGGGAGGAGCTGATCGCCGGCAACCTGCGTCTGGTGCTGTCGGTAATCCAGAAGTTTGCCAACCGGGGGGAGAACCTGGACGACCTGTTTCAGGTGGGGTGCATCGGCCTGATCAAGGCCATCGACAACTTCAATACCGACCTGGATGTGCGCTTCTCCACCTACGGCGTGCCCATGATCATCGGGGAGATCCGCCGCTATCTGCGGGACAACTCCTCCCTGCGGGTGTCCCGCTCCATGCGGGACACGGCCTACAAGGTACTCCAGGCCAAGGAGAAGCTCATGGCCGAGCGCCAGCGGGAGCCCAGCATCGAGGAGATCGCCAAGGCCCTGGATCTGAAGCGGGAGGACGTGGTATTCGCCCTGGACGCCATTGTGGACCCTGTGTCCCTCTACGAGCCGGTGTACTCCGACGGAGGCGACACCATCTGCGTGATGGATCAGGTGAAGGACTCCAAGAACACCGACGAGAGCTGGCTGGAGCATATTGCGCTGAAGGAGGCCATGAACCGCCTCTCCGACCGGGAACGGCACATTCTGAACCTCCGGTTTTTTGAGGGCAAGACCCAGATGGAGGTCTCCGCGGAGGTGGGCATCTCCCAGGCCCAGGTTTCCAGGCTGGAAAAGAGCGCCATCAACCAGATCAAGAAGAATATATAGGCAGACAGGCGCTCTTTTCCAGCGCCGCGGGTGCGGCGTACAAGCGTTTTGCGCAGCAAAACCTTGTCCCCGGCGGAATTTATTTCCGCCGGGGAGGTGCAATGGGGCCCCATGGGGCAGGTGCTCCTCCCGCACAGGGGCAGGTGGTTATTCCAGGGGCGAAAAATGAACCAATACGGCAGCCAGTAGCTGGTGAGGCGGAAGCTGATTTTGGGAAAATCAACAAGCTTGTGGCCCGACGAAAACCAGCAGCCCAGAAAGGATGTGACCGGTCCGCCGCAGCGGATTCGGGGAAGGCATGGGCAGCCGCCCCGGAAGGCCCAAGACTGCTTCGCGGAGGGGATATGTGCCACAGTGGCGGAGAAGAGCTGGAAAATCCATCCCGGCGGGGTTGGCAGGGCGGGTTTCCCATGGTACAATGAGACAGGAAAATTGACAGAAAGGGGTTCTTCTTATGAGCTTTGCCATGCCTCAGTACCATGCGCCTGACTTTCGGGAGGGACGGTTCCAGGCGGCGCCGGACGCTGTCCTGTGCCCCGCCCCCAGGGATGGGGTGGCGCCGGAGCATTACCACGCCACCTCGATCTACCCGGAGTACTTCAAGGTCGGCGGCCGCTGGCTGCTGGCGGAGGAGAGCCGCATGGACTGCGTGGCGGTCCTGCGGGACGGGAAGATCTCCGTGGTGGAGTTCCGCAATCTGAAAGCGGGTGAGCCGGTGGCAGTGGGGCGTACAGAGGACGCCTCAGAAGGGATCTATGTCCATGCAGACGGATTCGCCGAGGAGAGGGGGGAGGCGGAGACCTTTGCGTTCCGCCAGGGGCGCTCCCGGGAGACGGCCTACTCCATGGACTATGACTCCATCTATGAGCTGCTGCGCTATGAGAAGGAGCACGGCCGCATCCTGTGGGTTATGGGCCCGGCCTGCGCCTTTGACCACGACGCTAGGGCCGCGTTTGCCTCCCTGGTGCGGGGCGGCTATGTCCATGGCCTGCTGGCCGGCAACGCCCTGGCCACCCATGACCTGGAGGCCGGCTACCGCCGCACGGCCCTGGGGCAGGACATCTACACCCAGAAAAGCGTGCCCAACGGCCACTACAACCACATCGATACCCTCAACGCCATCCGCCTGCGGGGCTCCACAGCTTCCTTCATCGAGGAGGGCATGGTCAAGGACGGCATCATCTATGAGTGCGTCAAGCACAACGTTCCCTACGTGCTGGTGGGTTCTGTCCGGGACGACGGCCCCTTGCCGGAGGTGTACGGCAACGTCTATGAGGGGCAGGACGCCATGCGCGCCCTGGTAAAGGATGCCACCACCGTTATCTGCATGGCCTCCACCCTACATACCGTGGCCACCGGCAACATGACCCCCTCCTATCGGGTGGTGGACGGGGTGGTCCGTCCGGTGTACTTCTACTCGGTGGACGTCTCCGAGTTTGCGGTAAACAAGCTCCGGGACCGGGGAAGCCTGTCGGTGCGCACCATTGTCACCAATGTACAGGACTTTGTCGTCAACGTCAGCAAGGGCGTACTGCAGTAGAGAGGAGATGCCAATGGAGGATCAGAAGGCGTATTGGGAGGGAAAGCATTTTTCCTTTTTCACAAACCGGGAGTGCGAATACTACCCCTGCCACCCGGTAAAGGAGGGGGAGCCGTTCAACTGCCTGTTCTGCTACTGCCCCCTCTACATGCTGGGCCGGGCGTGCGGCGGAAATTTTACCTATCTGGAGAATGGCATCAAGGACTGCAGCAAATGCCTGCTGCCCCACCGGCGGGAGAATTACGGCTATATCTCCGCCAGCTTCCGGAGGATCGCGGAACAGATGGCCCAGCAGGAGCGGGAACAGGGCGGCAATCCGTAGCGGTGCAAAAGCCGGCCGGAGCGCTTTGCGGGGGTGTGTCTGGGTGCACAATCCAAAACTGCCTTTGTAAATTTGAACATCAAAAGGACCGGCGAGTTTCCTTCGAAGCTTGTCGGTCCTTTTTGAAACCATATTGCCGGAAGCTCACTGCCGCCAGAAGCGAAAGGGAAAGGCTGGCTGGATGGCTTCCCTGCCCCTGCAGGGAACAGCCTCTCCAGCCCCCTCCAATGGCTGCGTCCCCTTGCCCGCAGTACCGGATGTCTGTGCCTGTACCGCAATGTGGCGGGGGTGAAGGCCGAATAAAGCCGCCAAAGCCTCCTCAGAGGCTTTTTTGCACTGCGCTCAAAAGCGGTTCAAAGTGGATCGCGCAGAGGGCCAAGAGACATATGCCAGACCAGATTGGCCAAAGCGGGACATCTACCTCCATCAAAATACACTGAATTCCGAGAAGCAGTGCGCTGGACAAGAGCCTGCAGACGCTCCAGCGGATGCGGAGCATGGACCTGGTGTGGGCGGCCCGGACGGCGAAAATCAGCAGGTAGCTGAATAATGTGGAGATGGCGGCGCCCATAGCTCCCCAAAATTGGATCAGGAAGAAATTGAAAACCAGATTGCACACCGCCCCCAGCAGGGTTGTGACCAGCGTGGCGCCGCTGCGCTGCTCCACCATGTAGATGGAGGACAAGAAGGAGCCCAGGCAGGCAAAGGTAGTGGCCAGGGTCAGTACCGGGACGTATTGCCATGCCTCATAATACTCTGGCGCAGCCAGCAGGCGGGTGGAGAGCTGTGCAGTGAGAATAACGCCAGAACCTGTTATAAAGGCGATGGCAGAGTATGTCGCATATACATTGGAAAAAAACCGCTCCTTTTCCGCCTTCGGCCGTTCTGCCAGGGCGGAGATTTGCCATGCAGAGGTGAAGATATTGGCGACGGTCATGAGCACGCTTGGAACCTTATTGGCCACCGCATAAATTCCGGTAGCGGAGCTTCCAATCAGCAGGGCGATCAGATAGCGGTCAGAGATGTTGATGACCCAGCTGCAGAGGGTGCTTGGCACCAGCGGAACGCTGTATCGGAGCATTCTGGCGGTATCTTGGCGGGAGAGGGAGGAAAGGCGGAAGTACCGCCACTGCTTTGCATATAGGAATACAAATGCAGTGGTGATCCCATCTGCCAGCACGTTTGCCAGCACGTAGCCAGTGACTCCCATTGGGAATACCGCAAGCAGCAAAATGTTAAACAGGATGGTCAGGACGGTGCGTAGGACGCCATCCGCCGCAAAGAGGCGGATATGTCCCATGGTTCTGGCAAACTGGTTGCAGACGGAGTGGACATTGGCAGCCAGCACATAGAGCAGCACCAGCCAAAGATGGCCGGAGAGGAATTCGATCCGTCCCAGAAGAGGGGAGAGCAGCAGCAGGAGGAAAAAGCCGCTAAGGGTTGCCGCTATTCCGGTTGTAAAAACTCCGCTTTTATTGCTCGCCTGCTCCAGACCGTACCGGATCACGGCATTTGCAATCCCCACGGAGGCAATGGGGATGATAAGGTTTCCGGTTTGGAGCAGCAGGTCTGTCACGCCATAATATATTACGGCCAATTCTTAAACCAGATATAAACCAGGAATAAACATTTCCTGATACAGGCTCCAGCTGAAAAGGAACCCTCTAAGCTATCCAGAACAGCTTAAAGGGTTCCTTGCTTCAGATGCCGGCTCTATTCAGAATCCAGGTCCACCGTACCACCAGAGCCGTCGGTGCCGGCGGCAGTCGTGCGGTCTACCGTGTACCACGCGGCAGTGCTGTTGTGGTCCCCCAGGTTTTCATACACCTGGATGGAGACGCTCCCGTCGTCATTGGTCTGAGCGGAGGCGGTAAGATTTTGGCTGTCCTGCGCGCTGCCGCCACCCTGATAAAACGTCAGCGCCAGGTCGGCCAGCTCCTGATTGCTGTAGAATTGAAAGGTGTCAGACCCCTCGGCAGAGACATAGGTGAGATGCTCTGTGGTGCCATCCCCCCACTCCAGGGTGACGGTATCTCCGCTGCGGCTCACAGCACAGGAACTGGTGCTGTCCGCCGCGCCCATGGAAAAGGCCGCCTCCATTCCATTTATGTTATATGTGAATCCAACCCCGGTCCCGTCGTCCAGGCTGGCAGTCCGTCCGGTGGCGTCCCCCTCATCAAAGAAATAGTACTGCCCGCGGTCAGAAAGCCAGGTTCCGGGCGTAAAAATGATCTCCGCACTGGGCGAAGCCGAAGGGGATTCTGCGGCTGTGCTGCCAGAGGCGTCTGGTGTCTGCGTCTGTGCGCTGGAACCTGTGCTGTTACAGGCGGCCAGCAATATTGTAAAAGAAACGGCCAGGCATGCGATGCCTGCAGCGGATTGCCTTTTCATAATAGGTCACCTTTCCTTTGATAGATTTCGCGGATTTATCCAGACCATATGGATAGCTGCGGATGCTTCTTCCTGCGCTGGGCGCCATAGAGGGGCCTGCCAGCGCGCCAGCTGATCCAATGATGCCTTGTTATAGCACCAAGGGTTTTCCCTGTCAACAGGGTTTCGCCATCCTTCATAAAATAGAAAGGATTTGTTCACATAAGTTCAGATTTCCGTGGGGAGGGGCTGTCTGCGCTGGATATGATATTTTATTTGCAGTTTAAGAATGGCGGGGGAAAAAGTGCTATGCTGGAAAACAGAAGGCGGCGGCAGGAATGGCCGACCAAACGGACAGCTGCGGCCAGGACGGCGGATAGCGGCTTCTGCCTGGAATTGCCCAGAAAATGGCCTCCGTTCCATGGAGCTGGAACCTGCCTGTTGAGTAGGTCAATCTCTAAGCCTGGAGTCAGTATATCACCTGGAAATGAGAGAACCATGAGGCTCATATGTTCAGGCTCTCATAAATGGATAGATGGGGCCGCATAGTTAAACTCATAGTTGTGGCAGGCGCTGAGGGAGATCACGTTGGTCGCCTTCCTCGCCTTCAGCAGTGCGGCCAGCACATCGATGGTCAGGTTGAGGCCGCCCAGCACGACCCCCGTGGGGATACCGATGCGGGCGGACTGCCCGCCTGGCCAGCCGGTGGTGCTTATCAGCTCCAGGCTTGGAGGTCAAATTCCTAAATGCGTTGGCGCGAAAGGGATTGGCGGATTTCAGAAATTTTCCGTCCAAACCTTGCCTTCAAAAGTGTTTCAAGTTAGAATGAGATGGAACAGATGGATGGGAGGGGAGACTATGGCCCTGGCCACATCCCGGAACGCACTTTCCAACACAGATTCGCGGGCCGGTTCCTGTTTTGAAGCGGGCCGGCCGCCGCACATCCCGCCCCAGGGGCTGCAATATCCGACGTATCCAGCGGGTTTCCGTTTGGCGTCAAATTTGCTTTCAGGAGAGAGCAGGAAGGAGTGTCTGCGATGCATGAAACCGAGCAATTGAAGGCGATGTACCCGGTGGGCCGGTGCCATTGCCACGGCATGTCACCCATACCCCAGGAGGGGCGGTTCGGCGAGGTCAGGGAGGTGGGTGAGATCTCCGGCTTCAGCCACAGCGTGGGAACCTGCGCGCTGAAGCAGGGGGCCTGTAAGCTGACCCTGAACGTGAAGGAGGGGGTGATCCAGGAGGCCCTGGTGGAGACCATCGGCTGCTCCGGGATGACCCACTCCGCGGCGATGGCGGCGGAGATCCTGCCCGGCAAAACCATCCTGGAGGCCCTGAACACGGACCTGGTCTGCGACGCCATCAACGTGGCCATGCGGGAGATGTTTCTCATGCTGGCCTACGGGCGCTCCCAGTCGGCCTTCACCCAGGACGGCCTGGCCGTGGGCGCCGGGCTGGAGGACCTGGGGGCCGGCCTGCGCAGCCAGGTGGGCACCAGCTACAGCACCCTGCAGAAGGGCCCCCGCTATCTGGAGCTCACCGAGGGGTATGTGCAGAAGCTGGCCCTGGACGGGGAGGACCGGATCATCGGGTATCAGTTCGTCCGCCTGGGCAGGCTGATGGAGCTCATCGGGCAGGGAGTGCCCGCCGGTGAGGCGCTGGAGCAGGCCACCGGCCGCTACGGCCGCTACGAGGAGGGGGTCCGGTTCATCGACCCCCGGAAGGAATAGGAGGGAGCGGAATGGAAGCCAGTACGTTTGAGAGCTACAGCCGGCGCATCGACCGGATCAACCAGTTCCTGGAGGAGAACGGGGTGTCCTCCCTGGAGGAGGCCCGGCGCCTGTGCGCCGAGGCGGGGCTGGACGTGCCAGGCATGGTCCGCGCCATCCAGCCCATCTGTTTCCAGGACGCCCCCTGGGCCTACACCGTCGGCGCGGCGGCGGCGCTGCAGCGGGGCGATCCCGCCCCCGGCGCGGTGGCCGCCACCCTGGGGGAGGGCCTGCAGTCCTTCTGCCTGCCCGGCTCCGTGTCCGCCCAGCGGCAGATCGGCCTGGGCCACGGAAAGCTGGCGGCCATGGTCCTCAGCGACGAGGTGAAGTGCTTCGCGTTCCTGGCCGGGCACGAGTCCTTTGCCGCCGCCGAGGGCGCCATCGGCATCGCCCGGTCGGCCAACAGGGTGCGGAAGGCCCCCCTGCGGGTGATCCTCAACGGACTGGGGAAGGACGCGGCGGAGATCATCGCCCGGGTCAACGGCTTCACCTATGTGCGCACCCGCTTCCAGTTTGACGGGGACGTGCTGGAGGTGGTGGATGAGACCGCCTACTCCCAGGGGGAGCGGGGGGCGGTCCGCTGCTACGGCGCCAACGAGATGCGGGAGGGCGTGGCCATCATGATCCACGAGCGGGTGGATGTGTCCATCTCCGGCAACGGCACCAACATGGTGAAGTTCCAGCATCCGGTGGCCGGGACCTATAAGAAGTACTGCAACGACCACGGGCTGTCCTACTTTGCCTGCGCCTCCGGCGGCGGTATCGGCCGTACCATGAACAACGAGGACATCTCCGCCGGACCGGCGTCCTACGGCTTTACCGATATGCTCTCCCGCATGTACGCCGACACGGTGTTCGCCGGCTCCTCCTCCGTCCCCGCCCACGTGGAGATGACCGGCTTCATCGGCATGGGCAACAACCCCATGGTGGGGGCCACGGTGGCGGTGGCAGTGGCGGTTTCCCAGGCCCTCTCCGCCCGGTGACCCCGAGGGCCCATGCCGGCCGTGAAAAACAGCTCCGGGCGCCGCGTCGTAAGGCGCGGCGCCCGGAGCTGTTTTGCGGGATGGGGGCCGGCCGGGGCGCGGAAACCGATCCGCGTCCCTGTGTGGCAAGCGGCTGTGTGCCGGCATAGACTGCCTTGGGGCATCGCCCCAGAAGGAGGCCATACGGATGGGCATTACCAACTCAAACAAAGTAATTGACGTGGAGCGGATCGACTGTGACGGAAGCCTGCGGGTCAGGCTGGCGCTCACCGCCGCCCCTGACATCATATCCAACCCCACGGACATCGCCCTGGTGCTGGACCGCTCCGGAAGCATGGCCGGCGAGCCGCTGGACAGCATGAAGGCCGGCGCCAAGACCTTTATTGACATCATCTCCCAGTCCACCGGCGGGCAGCCCACCGGAGAGATCGGCTCCGGGAGCCATATCGGCATCGTCAGCTTCGCCAGCGCCGCCACCCAGGACACCCAGATGATCACCTCGGTGGAGACGCTGAAGGACGCGGTGGACGCGCTGTCTGCGGGCGGAAACACCAACCACGCGGACGCCTTTGAGCAGGCGGCCGCGCTCTTTGACCCCAGCTCCGGCAACGCCAAGGTTATCGTCATGTTCACGGACGGAAAGACCACCGCCGGCCCCCCGCCGGCCCCGGTGGCGGCCGCGGCCAGGGCCCAGGGGATTGTGATCTACTGCATTGGGCTGCTTGGGTCCGACGGGGTGGATGTGGACGCCCTCAATGACTGGGCCACCGACCCGGACGCCACCCATGTGGCGGTCACGCCAGACGCGGCGGAGCTGGAGGCCCTCTTCGCCCAGCTGGCGGAGAACATCTCCAAGGTCGGCGCCACAAACATCGACATCCATGAGACGGTAACCTCCGACTTTGTGATCACCAGCATCCTGACCCCGTCCGCTGGCAGCGCAGCCATGCTGACCGACACCTCTCTGCGGTGGACCATCCCCGAGCTGGGCGTCACCGCCTCGGAGAGCGCCACGCTGGACTTCATCATCCAGCACGTGGGGCAGAATCCCGGCACCAAGCTGGTCAACGAGTCCATCACCTATATGGACACCGAGGGGAACGCGGTGACCTTCCCGGAGCCCACCGTGGCGGTGGAGTGCGAGATAGTGGTCCATCCGGAGGAGTGCCCGACGCCCGTGGAGCTGACCGTAGAGGGCTGCACCGACTCCGTTGTGGTCAACATGGGCGACGTCTGTCTGAAATCCCTGGGCCGCATCATCCAGATGGACGTGACAGTCAAAAACGTCTGCCCCGGGAGGAGGGTCGCTCTGGCCGTGATCCTCACGGAGGTGGATGAAAACGGCCTGGAGCATCCGCGCGGCATGAAGGCCGTCACGATCCCCGCCCACTACCTCACGGGCTGCCGGGACGTGCTGGTCAAGTGCATCAGGTTCGTGGTCCCGGAGGATCTGGACGTGTCCGGCGGGGATCCCCGGGCCATGTGCAATCCCCGCAATTTCAAGGCCCGCTTCATCGCCCACAATATCGACAGCGATTTTTACTGCTGCGAATCGGCCGTTACCCTGTGATACCACAGGGCAGCTGCCAGCCACCGCCGCCTGGCGGTGGTACATAGCGGCGCGCCCCTGCAGTCCGCCGGGCAATACACTGCGCACCCCCTGCAGAGATGGCCGCATGGCAGCAGCTTCCGGGGGTGTATGGGTTGGGACAGCCGGCAGAAAAGCAGGCCGGAACCATCCGGCCGAAAACTGCATAAAGGGGGGCGGGAAAAGGGAGGAAGCGTCCGGCGAGTTGCCACAAAGCTGGGAACGGGCGCCGAAAGCCCTTGACAGCAGACGGCCGGACAGGCTATACTGAGGGCACTTGAGTATGGGAACAAAGGCGTTCCAGCCCCCGGGCGGAGCGCCTTCCTTAGTAAAGGAAAGAGGTACGGGAAACATGGTGCTTTACAACAAAGAGGACATCATCCGCGTGGTGAGGGAGGAGGGCATCGAATTCATCCGCCTCCAGTTTACCGACATCTTCGGCATGCTGAAAAATGTGGCCATCACGGCCTCTCAGATCGAGAAGGCGGTGAACAACCAGTGCATGTTCGACGGCTCCTCCATCGAGGGCTTCGTGCGCATCGACGAGTCCGACCAGTACCTCTATCCGGATCTCAAGAGCTTCCGCATCTTCCCCTGGCGGCCCAGCCAGGGAAAGGTGGCCCGGCTCATCTGCGACGTGTACAACACCGACGGCACCCCCTTCGTGGGCGACCCCCGGTATGTGCTCAAGCGGGTCATTGAAAAGGCCAGCGCCATGGGCTTCGACCGGTTCAATGTGGGCCCGGAGGCGGAGTTCTTCCTGTTCCAGACCGACGACGAGGGCAAGCCCACCACCAAGACCAACGACGAGGCGGGCTACTTCGACCTGGGCCCCCTGGACCACGGGGAGTCCACCCGCCGGGAGATCTGCATGGCCCTGGAGCAGATGGACTTTGAGATCGAGGCCAGCCATCATGAGGTGGCCGAGGGGCAGCACGAGATCGACTTCAAATACGCCGAGGCCCTCCACGCCGCGGACAACATCATGACCTTTAAGCTGGCGGTCAAGACCCTGGCCCAGAAGAACGGCCTCCACGCCACCTTTATGCCCAAGCCCATCTTCGGGGTGGCGGGCTCCGGCATGCACACCAACATGTCCCTGTTCAAGGACGGGAAGAACGCCTTCTATGACCCGGACGACCCCCGGGGCCTGTCCAAGACAGCGTACAGCTTCATCGCCGGCCTGCTCCTCCACGTGCGGGGCATGGCGGCGGTGACCAACCCCCTGGTCAACTCCTACAAGCGGCTGGTGCCGGGGTACGAGGCCCCCTGCTACCTGGCCTGGTCGGCCTCCAACCGCTCCGCCCTCATCCGCATCCCCGCCAGCCGGGGACAGGGCACCCGGGTGGAGCTGCGCTCCCCCGACCCGGCCTGCAACCCCTATCTGGCCTTTGCGGTCTGCCTGGCCGCCGGCCTGGACGGCATTGAGAAGGGGCTCACCCCCCCGGCGGAGATCACCGAGAACATCTACGCCATGGATGCCGCCGCCCGCGGGGCCCACGGCATTGAGAGCCTGCCCGGCTCCCTGGAGGAGGCCCTCCGCGCCCTGGAGGACGACCCGCTGATCCTGGACGCGCTGGGCGCCCATGTGGCGGAGAACTACCTGGCCGGCAAGTGGCGGGAGTGGGAGGAGTACAAGACCCGCGTCAGCTCCTGGGAGCGGGAGAAGTATATCATCAACTACTGATCTCCGGCGCGGCGGAGGCGCTGTCCGCGCTGCGCGCATGATCAAGAGAACGGGCCGCACCCCGGCTGGGGGTGCGGCCCGTTTTGCATACGGTCTCACTCGAACTGGCTGTAGTACAGCGCGGCGTAGGCCCCGCCCTTGGCCAGCAGGGTCTTGTGGTCGCCCTGCTCGATGATGTTGCCGTGCTCCATGAAGAGGATGGTGTCCGCGTCCCGGATGGTGGACAGCCGGTGGGCGATGACGAAGCTGGTGCGGCCGTCCATCAGCTTTTTCATGGCCTTGCCGATCTCCACCTCGGTACGGGTGTCCACGCTGGAGGTGGCCTCGTCCAGGATGATGATGGGCGGGTCGCACAGGAACACCCGGGCGATGGTCAGGAGCTGCCGCTGCCCGGCGGAGAGGTTGGCGGCGTCGTTGTCCAGCACCGTGTCGTAGCCCTGGGGCATGGTGCGGATGAAGTAGTCCACCTTGGCGGCCCTGGCGGCGGCCACGATCTCCTCACGGGTGGCGTCGGGGCGGCCGTAGGCGATGTTCTCCGCCACGGTGCCGCCGAACAGCCAGGTGTCCTGGAGCACCATGCCGAAATTGCGGCGCAGGCCGGCGCGGGTCATGGCGGCGGTGGGCACCCCGTCCAGGGTGATCCGGCCGCCGTTGACCTCGTAGAAGCGCATGAGCAGGTTGATCAGGGTGGTCTTGCCCGCGCCGGTGGAGCCCACCACGGCGATCTTCTGGCCGGGCTTTGCCTCGAAGCTGATGTCCTGCATGAGCAGCCGCTCCGGGTCGTAGCCGAAGCTGACGTGCTCAAAGGCCACGCGGCCCGCGGCGCGCTCCACCACAGCGGGGGAGGCGGGGTCGGGGATCTCCTCGGCCTCGTCCAGCAGCTCGAAGGTGCGCTCGGCGGAGGCAAGGGCGGCCTGGAGGGAGTTGATCATGTAGGACGCCTCGGTGAGGGGCTCGGCGGTCTGGTTGACATACTGGAAGAAGGCCTGCACCACGCCCACCGACATGGCGCCGTTGAGCATGGCGTGGCCGGAGATGATGGCGATGACCACCTGGGACAGGCGGGTGAGCAGGCGGATGAGGGGGTTGACGCAGTTGGTGAGGAAGTCCGCCTTCTGGTTGGCGGCCCGGTTGGCCTCGGCGGCCTCGGACACCTTCCGGATGCTCTCGGCCTCATGGTTGTAGGCCTTGATCACGTCCCGGCCGTTGTAGTACTCCTCCACCACGCCGGTGAGGACGGCGATGGTCTCCTGCCGCTGGGCGGCGCAGGCCAGATTCTTGCGGGCCACGATGTTGGTGACCACCATGCAGACCGCCATGAACACCAGGAACAGGCAGGTGAGAGGCACGCTGTAGCAGAACATGACGATCAGGGAGCCGATGATGGTGCCAATGGCCACAATCAGCTTCAGCAGGCCGGTCTGGAGCACCTCGGAGATCTTGTCCAGGTCGCTGGTGACCCGGCTGAGGATCTCGCCGGCCTTGTTCTGGTCGAAGAATCGCAGGGGCAGCCGGTTGAGCTTTTGGGAGATCTGGCTGCGCAGCTCCAGCACCAGGCTCTCAGCCACGCTGGCCATCAGATAGGACTGGAGGTAGTAGAACAGCCAGGTAGACAGGTACTGGAAGGTGAGCTGGAGCAGCTCCCGCCCCATGGCGCCGGTGACCGAGAAGGGGGCGCCGCTCTGCCATGCGGCCTGGACGCTCTGCCACAGGTGGTCGATGACGACGGCGCTGTACATGGGGTTCCAGATGGACAAAGCCACATAGATGACAATGGATACCGCCACCACGGTGAGGCGGAAGCGCTGGCCGTGGAGCTGGCCGAACAGCCGTGTCACGGTGCTGCGGGTGTTCTGGGGGATCTCCCGCTCGATGCCGGCAAACTTCTTTTTCTGGCTCATGCCTCCTTGGCCTCCTTTGTCTGGGATTCGTAGATCTCGCGGTAGACCTGACAGGTCTCCATCAGCTCCTCGTGGGTGCCGATGCCCGCCATGTGCCCCTCGTGAAGCACCACGATCTGCTGGGCGTGGCGGATGGAGCTGACCCGCTGGGCGATGATGAGCACCGCCGCGTCCTGCGTCTCGGCCGCCAGGGCCTTCCGCAGGGCGGCGTCGGTCTTGAAGTCCAGGGCGGAGAAGCTGTCGTCAAAGATGTACAGCTCCGGCTTTTTCACCAGGGCCCGGGCGATGGACAGCCGCTGCTTCTGGCCGCCGGAGAAGTTGGTGCCCCCCTGGGCCACGAAGGAGCTGAGGCCGTCCGGCAGGGAGCGGATGAAGTCCCCCGCCTGGGCCACGTCGGCGGCGTGCATCAGCTCCTCCTCCGTGGCGTCGGGGCGGCTGTAGCGCAGGTTCTCGGCGATGGTGCCGGAGAACAGCCAGGCCTTCTGCTGCACGTAGGCCAGGTGAGAGCGCAGATACTGCTGGGGCATGTCCCGGATGTCGGTGCCGCCCAGCTGGATGGAGCCGCCGGTGACATCGTGGAAGCGGAGGATCAGGGAGGCCACGGTGGACTTGCCGCTGCCGGTGCCGCCGATGATGGCGGTGGTCTCCCCCCTGCGGCAGACGAAGTCCAGGTGCCCCAGGGTGTCCTCCTCCGCGTCCTGGAAGCGGAAGGACACGTCCCGGAAGGAGAGCACCTCCTTGGGGTTCTTTTCCTCCCCGGGGTTCTCCTCCACCAGATCCACGATCTCCGGGCTGTGGTCCAGCACCAGCCGTACGCGCTCGCAGCACTCCAGGGCGCGGGGGAGGATGAGGATCACCATCTGGGCCATCATGAGGAAGAAGAGTACCATCACAGCGTACTCGATGACGGCGGTAATGTCGCCGATCTGGAAGCTGCCGGCATAGATCTCCGTGCCGCACAGCCAGTAGACCACCACCACAAAAAGGTTGATGCAGAAGAAGGACAGGCCGTCCAGGTTGGCAAAGAGGCGGTTGGCCTTGATGGAGGTGGATGCGTAGTTGGCAAAGGCGGTGACCAGTCGGCCCGCCTCCCGCTGCTCATTGTTGAAGGCGCGCACCACCCGCACGCCGGTGAGATTTTCCAGCAGGATGGTGCTCATGCGGTCCAGCAGCTTCTGCAGCCGGCGGAACAGGGGGGAGGCCTGCCGCATGATAAGAAAGGCCAGCAGCAGCACCACGGCCACCACCGCCAGCAGGATGAGGCCCATCCGTACGTCCAGCCCGAAGGTGAGGGCGATGGACAGCAGGCAGATGATGGGGACGGGGATCACCATCTGGATGGTGCTGGTAAGGGCGAACTGGATGGTGGTGATGTCGGAGATGGTGCGGGTGGTGATGGAGGCGGTGCCGAACTGCCGGAAGTCGTACACCGACAGCTTGAGGGACTTGGCGTAGATGGCCTCCCGCATATCCTTGCCCACCCGGGCGGACAGGGTGGCGCAGGCATAGCCGCCAGATATGGCGCACACGCCCGCCACCAGGGAGACCACCGCCATGGTGAGGCCCAGCTGGACGATCTCGCCGAAGGGGGCGCTGGAGGTGCCCCGGTTGAGCATCTCCGCCACCAGGGTGGGGATGAACAGGGCCCCAGCCACGTCTGCGATCATGAGGAAAATGGTCAGCACGGTTAATTTCCAATGGGGCTTGAGAAAACGCAGGATTACTTTCATAAAAGGGGAAGCTCCTTTCCGGAGAGGTCAAAAAAGCGCCCGGTTTTTTCAAACCGAGCGCACTCGACATCTTCTCCAACCCTGTGACTGCGGTCACAGGTCCTCCGATGAGTTGGCATGCAGTTTTGAGGGGGCCGGCAGCAGCTCCGTCATGGCGGTGCTGAACCGGCGGATGAGCTGGATCAGCGCGGCGTGCTCCGCATGGGACAGGGTGTCCCAGGCCTTGGCCTCCACCGCCTCCAGGGGGGCGACGCGGTCCGCGGCGAAGGCCCTCCCGGCCTCCGTCAGGGTGGCCCGCTTGCTCCGCTGGTCATGGGCGAAGGGCTCCAGCCGCACCAGGCCCTTTTTCACCAGCAGCTTGAAGGCGGAGTTGATGGTCTGGGGGCTGATGGTCAGCCGCTCGCTGATCTCCCGCTGGGTCTCCGCGCCGTGGCGGATGAGCACCAGGGACCAGTACTCCGGCTCCGACAGGCCGCAGGATTTGGCCAGCTGGTCATAGGCCCGGTCCAGCTCCATGAACGCCTCGTTCAGGGCGTCCAGGCTGGTTTCGTTCTCTCGGTCAGGGGGCATGCGCATCACCTCTCGTTTATCCGAAATCATATTATCTGAATTCGGAACTGTTCGGAAGGATACCACACTCCAGCGCCAATGTCAACCCCCTTTTTTGCGCCCCTGCCCCGCCTTGCAAAGCGGGGAAAAAAGGCGTACAATACAAAAGACAGAGAAAAGAGGCGGGGGAGGGGAGCCATACGGAAAATTTGGAACAAAACGACTTCTCCAAGGGCAGCGTGGCCCGCAACATCGTCCACATGGCCCTCCCCATGACGGTGGCCCAGCTCATCAACATCCTCTACAACGTGGTGGACCGGATGTACCTGGGTCGTCTGCCAGGGCACCTGGCCCTGACGGGGCTGGGCCTGTGCCTGCCCATCATCTCAATTCTGATGGGCTTTGCCAATCTGGCCGGCATGGGGGGCGCGCCTCTGTGCGCCATCCACCGGGGAAGGGGGGAGCACGAGGAGGCCGAGCGCATCCTGGGCAGCTCCTTCACCCTGCTGCTCCTGTTCGGGGTGGGGCTGACGGCGCTGTGCCTGGCCTTCCGCCGGCCCATCCTCTACCTGTTTGGGGCCAGTGACATGACCTTTCCCTACGCCGAGGACTACCTGACCATCTACATCCTGGGCACCGTGTTCGTCATGGTGGGCCTGGGCATGAACCCCTTCATCAACGCCCAGGGCTTCAGCCGCATGGGCATGCTGACGGTGGCCCTGGGGGCGGTGGTGAACATCGTGCTGGACCCGGTGTTCATCTTTGGGCTGGGCATGGGGGTGCGGGGCGCGGCCCTGGCCACGGTGATCTCCCAGGCCAGCTCCGCCGTGTGGGTGCTGTGCTTCCTCACCGGGAAGCGGGCCATCCTCCGGCTCCGGCTGGGCGCCCTCCGGCTCCAGGCGGCGCGGGTGCGCCGCATCCTGGGCCTGGGCGCCTCCGGATTTGCCATGTCCATGACCAACAGCCTGGTGCAGGTGCTGTGCAACGCCTCTCTCCAGGTATACGGCGGCGACCTCTATGTGGGCGTGATGACGGTGATCAACTCCGTGCGGGAGGTGGTCTCCATGCCGGTGCAGGGTATCACCAACGGCTGCCAGCCGGTGCTGGGCTACAACTACGGGGCGGGGGAGTACGGCCGGGTGCGGGAGGGCATCCGCTTCACCACCGCCCTCACCCTGGGTTACTCCCTGGCGGCGTGGCTGCTGGTCATGGCGGCGCCTGGGCTGCTCATCCGGATCTTCAACGACGAGGCCGACCTGCTGGCCGCCGGTATCCCCGCCTTCCGCATCTACTTTGCCACCTTTGCCTGCATGTCCTTCCAGTTCATCGGCCAGTCGGTGTTTGTGGGCCTGGGGCAGTCCAAAAAGGCGGTGTTCTTCTCCCTGCTGCGCAAGGCCTTCATCGTGGCCCCTCTGACCCTGCTGCTGCCAGCCCTGGGCATGGGGGTGGACGGGGTGTTCCTGGCCGAGCCCATCTCCAACGTGCTGGGGGGCCTGGCCTGTGTCCTCACCATGTATGTCACCGTCTACCGCCGCCTGGGGCGGGAGTAGGCAAAAGAGAGGCGTGCGCCGCGGGCGGCAGACCGTGAGACAGAGGGAGAAGCGGGGGTGCAGGCCGGCCGCAGAGCCGGCAGCATAAAAAACCGCCTGCGCCGCCCAGCCCGCCATACGGCGCGGGGTGCCGGGAGATGAAAAGGAAGGTGAAAATGCAGAAACGGCAGATTGCCCCATCTGGCAATCTGCCGTTTCTGAGTGGCTGTACTTTGTCCAGGGGGCCGCGCCCCCCTGAGCCCACATGCGGCTATACCGCGGCCAGATCCTTCCCCAGCTCCCGGCAGGCGTCGGCGGCGTCCCCCTCCGGCGCGCCGCAGGCGATCACCGGCTCGCCCACCAGG
>CALWXU010000016.1 GCA_944385585.1 uncultured Flavonifractor sp. | reverse complement strand
TTCATCAGGGTGGACTTGCCCGAGCCGGAGGCGCCGATGATGGACACGAACTCCCCCCGGCCGATGGACAGGGTGACCCCGTTGAGGGCCCGCACCTCGTTCTCCCGCCCCTCGTTGTAGATCTTGTAGATCTGTTCCAGCTGGATCAGGCTCATGGCGCACCTCCTCACATCATGTCGAAGGAGCTGCCGGACTCCACCAGCTTCTGGGTAAAGACCTCCATGCCCTCCTCCACGCCGCGCTTGATCTCCACCTGGGCGCTGTTGGACAGGCCGGTCTCCACCGGCACGGCGTAGAAGCCCCGGGGGATCTCCACCCCCTCGCCAAGATCCACGGCGTTGTCCGGGCGGCGGTCGGCCTTCACGAAGAGGCAGCTGCCCTGCTCAGTGTACTGCACCGCCTGGGCGGGCACCACCAGGCAGTCCTCCGACTGGGCCAGTACCAGCTCGTACTCGATGGACATGCCGTTGAGCATGGCGCCCTCCCCGTTGTCCACCTTCACCACAGCGGGGAAGAAGGAGACGCCGTTTTCCGACTTGCCGGTGAGGCTGACGCTCTCCACCGTCCCCTCGAAGGTGTTCTCCTCGCCGCCCAGGCCGGTCTGGGTGACGGTGCAGGCCATGCCGCTGTGCACCCGGCTCACGTTGCGCTCGTCCACCTGGATCTCCACCCGCATCACCGACGTGTCCGCCAGCAGGATGCCCAGCTGGCCCGCGTCCGCCTTCTCCCCCTGCTCCAGCAGGCAGGTGAGCACCGTCCCGGCGATGGGGGCGCGGACGGCCATGCCCGCCTCCTGCTCCAGGGCCTTTTTCACCTTGTCCTGGGCGGCGGAGAGGGACTCCTGGGCGGCCTCCACGGCGGCGCGGGCGGTCTCCACCCCCTCCTGGGCGGAGCGCACCGCCTCCCGCTTCTCCTCCAGCTGCTTGTCCAGCTCTTCCGGGCCCAGCACCAGGATGGCCTGGCCCTTCTTCACCGGCGCGTGGTTGTGCAGATAGCTGGTCTTGAGGGGGCCGGGCACCTTGGCCGTCACCTCCCGGGTCTCCTGGTAGGCCAGCCTCCCGTTCTGGTAGGGGTAGACCGCCTGCCCGTCCACCGTCAGGCCGGCGGAGGCCGCCATGCCCTCGGTGAGGGTGCCCGGGTTGTCCAGGGACACCACCGCCTCGAAGCATTTGGAGCCCTCGGGGGTGATGAACTCCACCCTGTTGATCTCGCTGATTTTTCCGGGCACGGAGGCCATCACCGCCGGGATGGACACGCTGGCCTCCTGTCCCACCCGGAGCTGGTCCAGATAGGCGTAGCTGTAGTACAGGGACAGCTTCAGCCGGCCGGAGCTGACCAGGGTGGCCAGCTTCTGCCCGGCGGTGATCTCCGCGTCGGGCAGGAGGGAGGCCGCCTCCACCAGCTTGCCGTCGAAGGGGGCGGTGACCGTCAGGTCGGCCTTGGAGGCGAGCAGCTTCTGGTACGCCTCCTCCGTCTCGGACAGCTGCTTCTGGGCGGCCTGGAGCCGCTCCGCCGCGTCGGCAGCCCCCCTCTCCGCCTCCGACAGGCCCTTTCTGGCCTCCTCGGTGGCCCTCTGGGCCTCGGTGGGGTCCAGCTCGTAGAGCAGCGCGCCCTTCTCCACCCGGTCCCCCTCCTTCACGTGGAGGGCCAGCACGGCCGCGCTCACCGGCGGGTTGAGGGAGACCGACTCCCTGGCGGCGGCCGCGCCGGTGCCCTTCACGGCGCTCTGGATGGTGTCCCGGGTGACGACGTCCGTGACAATCTGGGCATCCCCGGCGTCGCCGCCCAGCAGGCGCACGGCCCCGAAGCCCCCCGCCGTCAGCAGGGCGGCGGCCAGGGCCAGGGGGAGCAGCCGGCGGGGCAGTCCCCTGGCCGGGGCGCCCCCGTTTGTTTGCAAGAACCGCATAGCGTGATACATCCTTTCTGTCTGTGCTGGCCGGGCGGAGCCCGTCCGCCCCGCGCGCCCGCCGGGCGGAACGGCCCAGCCGGCCCATGAGACAAGGATAGCGGGGGAATCTTAAATTCCGGTGGGGTGCAAATCTTAAAAGTTCTTAACTCAACAGGGGACAGAAAGCGGCCCCGCCGGAACACCGGCGGGGCCGCTGGGCGGTGCCTTTTGGTGCGGAGGGGAGGGGCTGCTGCGTTGTTTGCGGAGCGCGCCTTTCTTTTGAAGCGGTTTTATAAAAGGCTCGTCAGCTGCTCCAATGCGCCTGAATCCCTGGACAGGAAGAAACCGCTGCTGCTGCCGTGGTCATAGAGAAACACCACCCTGCCGTCCGCACTCTGGAACAGCTCCGCGCCGAAGTCCCAGGCCAGCTTGTGGGACAGCCCGGCAATGCTGGTGAGCTGGGAGCCCAGCGCCCCGTCCGGGGCCATGATCTCCGGCTTAAGGTCGTCCACCTCGGCAAATTCCAGGCCCAGCTCCTCCCGGCTCATGAGCTCCCAGGCGAACTCCTGGGCCAGGAAGGTGTCCAGATAATCGCTGACCTCCCATTTGCTCTCCTCCTGACAGTAGAGGAAGGGGGTGTCCAGGGAGAAGCCCCAGTGACAGCTGTTCTGGTTCTCCTCCAGAAAGTAGAGGATGCCGTTTTTGGTCTTACGGATGCTGGACAGGGGCCGGAGGGTGTTGTGGGTCTTGTAATACGCCTTGGGGAACAGGGCGTAGTACTCCCGGATGGGCAGGGGCAGCGGCCCCAGATTTTCCTCCGCCTTCTCCAGCTCCGCCTGGGACAGCCCCGGCTCTGTCACCCCCGCGAAGGCGCGGAGGAATTCTAGGATGGGAGTGATGGAATAGAGGCCGCGGGCTTTGAGCTCCGGCGCCCAGATTTGGGCGGTGGTCACATTCCCGTTTTGGCTGCGAATCCACTCCAGCGGCGCGCCTTCCCGGATGAGTTGTTCCAACGGCTCATCGGTTCTGGCGGCAAACAGGCCATCACGGAAGGCGGATGACCACATAAACAAAATGTCCTCTCCTGCGCCGCCCAGCTGGATGTCGCTCCCAGTGGTGCCCAGCCGACGGAACGGCTGAATTGTATCCCAAAAGGCTTTCGTTGCCTGGGGTGTGCGTCTCCGTCCGGTTTCATCCTGCTCCCGGGCGCCGGCCAGACTGGGAGCGGCCCCAATCACCTGTGTCCCCAAAACACCCAAAATACGCGCACTGACACCGCAGCCGGAGAGACCACGAACCAGCTTGAGGGGTTTGCTTGTCACCTTTTTGGGGAAGGTTCCCCGCATCACAAGCCCCAGCTCTTCCTCATGCCACATCCAAGAGGGCTTGTCATTCCCATACTTCCGCTCCGCTGAAATGGCCGGGCCATAGGTGCGGTTTTCCCCGACCAAAACCGGGATGGTTTGAAAGATTTGCCAGTCATTTTCCGCCTTTCGCACGGTCAATTCTGCCAGCGGAACCATGTGGTAAGCGGTAAATATGGGGTCCTCCGGGTTGAAGGTCAGGTACAGTTCCCGCAGGGCCTCCGGCAGCTCGACCCCCAGCTCCTGCTCCTTGGCGGCGATGTCCGCCTCTGTCACGGTGCTGTCCAGGAAATCCCCGAAGGACTTTAACAGCCTGAGCTCCTCCCAAATCATATGCCTCACTCCTTTTCCTTGATGGACAGGCCCGCGGCGGGCCTGGGGTCACTGGGCCGGGCCTGCGTCCGCCTTGGGCAGCCAGACGGTGGTGCGGTACTCCGCCCCCCGCCGGGCGACCTCCATCCGGCCCCCGTTGCGCGCCAGCAGGGCGCGGACGGTGGGCAGGCCGATGCCCCGGCTGTCGGCCCGGCTGAGGCTCCCGGTGCGGCTGGTCAGCTCCACCGCCACCTGGGCCCCCTCCTCCCGCACCGATACCAGGACGGGGTGGGCGGGGTCGGCGTACTTCTTCAGGTTGGAGAACAGGTTGTCAAACACCCGGCAGATATCCTCCGTCCGGACAAAGAGGCGGTAGTCCCCCTCCACCACCGGCGGCTCCAGGCGGAAGCCCCCGTCGGCCAGATCGAAGCACTGCTCGGCCAGCAGCTGCCCCAGGAACACCGGGCCGTCCACCGCCTCCCGCTCCGCCGCCGGCTCCGGCGGCGCCTCCACCTGGAAGTGGCGGAACATCTCGTCGGACAGGGCCCGCATCTGCAGGGCCTTGTCGGCGGCCCGGCGCAGGTACTCCGCCCGCTGCGCCTCGTCCCCGTACTTGCCGTGCTGGAGGATGTCCAGGTAGCCCATCAGCTTGGTCAGGGGGGTGCGCAGGTCGTGGGAGAGGGAGGTGATCAGCCGGCTGTTGGCCTGGATGGCCTCGCGCTCCCGCGCCATCTGCTCCAGCACCGCCAGGCGCATCCCCTCGATGCCCCGGCCCAGCTCCGCCAGCTCGTCCCGGCCCCTGGACACCACCTGGTAGGACAGGTCCCCGCCGGCCAGCACCTCCATGTCCCGGGACAGCCTGGTGATGCGCCGGATCAGCAGGGCGGTGTAGGGGATCAGGACCAGGAAGAAGCACAGGGCGGCACCCAGCAGGGAGAGGATGCGGCAGGCCCCGTCGTAGTAGAAGTAGTTGGGCATGGGGTAGGCGTAGAGCACCCCGTCGGCGCAGGTGATCTCCCGCCCGCCGTAGCCCGCCAGCGCGGCGGTGTCCAGGCTGCCGTCCGCCGGGCTCTCCAGGTAGAGGTCCACCTGGGGGTGCTGCCGCGTCCATTCGGTGTCCCGCTGGGCCGCCTGGACGGTCAGGCCCTGCTCGTCCACATAGCGCTGGAAGTCCTCCGCCGCGCCGCCGTAGCGGTCATACCAATAGGCCTCAAAGCCGGGGGAGAGGAGCACCCCGGGCAGCACCGTGTCGTACAGCAGGGCCCGCAGGGCCAGGGCCGCCGCCAGGGCCAGGGCCGCCGCCGCCAGAAATTTCAGCCCCAGGCGGGAGGGGGCGCGCCGCTTACTCAATGCGATACCCCTTTCCCCACACGGTCTTGATCAGCTCCGGGTTCTGGGGGTCGTCCTCCACCTTCTCCCGCAGCTTGCGGATGTGCACCATCACCGTGTTGCTGGAGGGGGCGAAATAGGGCTCCTCCCACACGCTCTCATACAGGTTCTGGGCCGAGAAGATCTTCCCGTGGTGGAGCAGCAGCAGGCGCAGCAGCCGGTACTCCTTCTCCGTCAGGTTGAGCTGCCGCCCGGCGCGCCAGGCCTCGTTGCGCTCGCAGTTGAGCCGCAGACCCCGCCACTCGGCGTACTGGTCCACACCGGAGTCGATTTTCCCCTTGTAGACGTGGTAGCGGCGCAGCAGGCCCTTCACCCGGGCCATCAGCTCCGGGTAGGAGAAGGGCTTGGCCAGGTAGTCGTCCCCGCCGGAGGAGTAGCCCATGGTGAGGTCGGAGTCCTGGCTCCTGGCGGTGAGGAACAGGATGGGCACGTTCCACCGCTCCCGCAGGCGCAGGCACACCTGGTAGCCGGAGATGCCAGGCATCCTCACGTCCAGGATCACCAGGTCCGTGTCCGGCGTAAAGCGGGCCAGGGCCTCCTCGCCGCTGGCGGCCTCCGTCACCCGGAAGCCCTCGCTCTCCAGCAGGACCCGCACCACGTGGCGGATCTCCTCCTCGTCGTCCACCACCAGGATGTGGGCGGCTGTCTGAATCGCGGCCATGGGCATCCCCCTCTCTGCTGTCGGTCCGGCGGGAAGCCCGCCGTTTGCCCCTATTGTACGGGATCCCGGCGGGCAAATCAAGACAGGGCAAACGCCCCGGCGTCCCAGAGGGACGCCGGGGCGGCTTTGCCGGGGGCCGGCCCGCCGCTGTGGTGGGGAGGGCGGAGGCCGGGCCTATACAAATACAAGGGAGAGTGCGGGGACGTAGGTCAGGAGCAGGATCAGCGCGACCGAAACCACGAAGAAGGGGATGATCCACTTGAACATGCTCTCCATCTTGATCTTGGCCACGGCGGCGCCCACGAAGAGGTTGCAGCCGTAGGGCGGCGTGCACAGGCCCACGGCCAGGTTCACCGCCATGACCACGCCGAAGTGGATGGGGTCGATGTTGAAGGCCTGGATCGTCGGCAGCAGCATGGGCGCGATGATGATGATGGCGGGCACCGTGTCCAGGAAGCAGCCCACGATCAGCAGGAACACGTTGATGACCAGCAGCAGCACCGCGGGGTTGTCGGACAGGCCGGCCAGGAAGTTGGTGATCATCTGGGGCACCTGCTCGAAGGTCATGAAGGTGGAGAACACCGTGGAGGTGCCCAGCAGGAAGGAGGTGGCGCCGTTGAGCACGGAGGCGGACACGAAGGTCTTGTAGAGGTCCTTCCAGGTCATGTCGTGGTACACGAACAGGGACACGATGATGGAGTACACCACGGACACCGCGGCGGCCTCGGTGGGGGTGAAGAAGCCGGAGTAGATGCCGCCCAGGATGATGACGGGGGAGAGCAGGGCCCAGAAGCCGTCCTTCGTGGCCTTGCCCAGCCGGCGGAGGCGCTCCTTCCAGAACTGCCCCATGGGGACCTTCTCCCCGTCGGGGCCCAGCTGGGGCTCGTGAACGTCGGTGCCGGTGCGCTTGCAGATGATGATGTTGACCGTCAGGAACACCAGGCCGATCAGGATGCCGGGGATGATGCCCGCCTTGAACAGGTCGGGCACAGAGGTCTTGGTGCTGGCCCCGTAGAGGACGAAGGACAGGGAGGGCGGGATGATCGGCCCCACAATGCCGCCGAAGCAGACCAGCGTGGCGGCGTAGGAGGAGTCGTAGCCCTTCTTCTTCATCTCGGGGATCATCATGCTGCCGATGGCGGAGCAGGTGGCCATGCCGGAGCCGGTCAGGGCGCCGAAGAACATGCACGCCAGCATGGAGACGCAGCCCAGGGCGCCGGTGACAAAGTCGATGAGGGCCGAGGCAAAGTCCACAATCCGCTTTGCGATGCCGCCCGTGGACATGATGGTGCCGGCCAGCATGAAGTAGGGGATGGCCATGACCGTAAAGGAGAAGATGCCGGAGTAGCAGTACTGGGCGTTTACCACCATGTTCAGGTCAGAGAAGAAGAACATGGAGATCATGGTGGCGCCGCCGATGGCGAAGCCCACGGGCACGCCAATGGCAAGCAGGACGAACAGCAGAACCAACAGGACAATGACTGCCTCCATGCTTATTCCCCCCCTTCTTCCGCGCCGGCGTCAGGCAGCTCGCCCTTGACCAGCGCCACCGCGGAGCGCTTGATGCTGACCAGTGTGCGGATGATCATCAGCCCGCAGCCCAGCACCACCGCCAGGTAGCCCCAGGAGGTGCTGATCTTGATGCCCGCGTAGGGCACGTTCACCTGGGCGACGACCAGCTGCACGCCGTAGTAGAAAATGACGGCGCAGATGATGATGAGGATGATGTCCGACAGGATGTTGACCGCCTGGGCGGTCCGGAAGGGGAGCCGGTCGGTGAGCATGGTGATCTTGATGTGCTCGCCCTTCCGCTGGGCCAGGCTGATGCCCAGCCAGGAGATCCACACAAACAGGAACTTGCCCAGCTCCTCCGACCAGGACAGGGAGTTGCCCGCCTTCCGCATGATGACCTGTACAAAGATGACGATCACCATGACGGCAAACATGGCCACAATGGCAATTTCCTCGATGTGGTTGAGGATGGAGAAAATGCGGTCTTTTGCTTTCATACGCGTATCAGATGTATCGTTGGAATACACCCTTTCCCCCTCTCTGTTTCATGATGATAGGCCTTCAGGGCCTCCAGCGGCTTCTGCCCGTCGGCCTGCACCACCACGTCCGCGATGCCCAGCTCCCGCACCAGCGCGCACTGCTCGGCGGAGTACTCCATGCACACCACCCGGCCGGTGGGGGCGGCCCGCTTCTTGGCCTCGGCCAGGCAGAGGAGCCCGGCCTTCCCGGCGCCCACCACCACCACGGTGTCCCCCGCCTTCACGTGGACCGCCACCTGGGCCGGGGCGCCGGCCACGTCCATCAGGGCCAGACTGAGCTGCTCCCCCAGGTCCTCCGGCAGCTTGGTGTAGATGCCGGTCTCGAAGAGGATGGCCTCCGCCCGGCAGAACACCTGCTCGGTGTCCAGGTCGATGGAGGTGATCTCGTGGAGCTTCAGCGGGGTGAGGGACAGGGAGACGAGGGTGGCGATCCTGTCGCCCACCTGGATGTCCGCCTGGCCGGCCAGATCCGGCCCGATCTCCTTCACCCGGCCGATGAGGATGCCGCCGGACTTGGTCACGGGGTCCTGGAACTTGCCCCGCTCCGCCACGATCTCCTGGATGGCCTGGGCGATGCGCCCCACGTCGCCGCCGCACTCCCGCTTGATGCGCCCAAAAGCGGTGGCCGTGGGCTGGAGGGCGATGACGTCGATGAGAATTTCATTGGAATAGATGACGGGGGTGTTGTCCACCTGCTCCGCCGCCTGCGGCAGCAGCCCCTTGGGGGAGATCACCCGGTGGCTGCCATAAGGGTCCCCTCTCATACTCCTGTCTCCTTTCCGTGGTGAGATGCGATATTTTGAATAAATGCAAACGCCGTGCCAATTTATTTTTGGGCAATTTTGCGAAAAGCCCCCTCTGCCCCAGGGGTTTCCGCCCCCCACCGCCCAAAAGTGATCCGCAGGTCGATCACGCGATCGATTTTCAGATCGCATATGATCCAAAAATTGATCACACATCCTCCGCCTGCAGGCCGTATTGGTGCAGCTTGCGCACCACGGAGGACTGGCTGATGCCCAGCAGCCGGGCCATCTTCCGGGTGGACTTGTACTGCTGCTGATACAGGCGCAGGATCTCCCGCTCCCGCCTGCCCAGCATCTCCTTCAGGGAGCCGCCCTCCAGCGCCGCCTGGAAGGCCGGGACCGCGGGCTCCTCCGCCGGCGCGCCCGCCTCGCTCAGGTCCGCGGAGAGGGCCTGCAGCACGTCCCGGACCTCGATGATCTGGTAGTCCGTCATGATCATCAGCCGCTGGATCAGGTTCTGCAGCTCGCGGATATTGCCGCGGAAGGGCTGATTCTCCAGGAACTCCAGGGTCTTGACCCCCAGGGCCTTCTGGAGGCCGAACTCCCGGTTGTACCGCTCCACAAAGTACTTGGCCAGCGGCACGATGTCCGCCCGCCGCTTGCGCAGGGGGAGCACCGTGATCGGGTACACGTTCAGCCGGTAATAGAGGTCCTCCCGGAAGGACCCGGTCTGCACCATGCGGCCCAGGTCCCGGTTTGTGGCCGCGATGATGCGCACGTCCACCTTGATGGGGGTGATCCCGCCCACCCGGACGATCTCCTTCTCCTGGATGACGCGCAGCAGCTTGGCCTGGAAGGCGATGGGCAGCTCGCCCACCTCGTCCAGGAACAGGGTGCCGTTCTGCGCGGCCTCCCAGAGGCCGAGCTTCCCCTTGCTGCTGGCCCCTGTGAAGGAGCCCTTTTCGTAGCCGAACAGCTCCGATTCCAGCAGGTGCTCCGGGATGGCGGCGCAGTTGATCTTGATCATGGGGAAGCTCTTGCGCTCGCTGTTCTGGTGGATCACCCGGGCGATGATCTCCTTTCCCACGCCGGATTCGCCGTAGATCATGACGTTGGAGGTGTAGCGGGCCACCTTCAGGGCCTGGCGCAGGGTGGCCTTGGACTCCCGGCTGCGGAAGATGTACCCGCTCCCGCCGTCCTCCTCCCCGTCGGCCTCCGGCCGCGGCGGCGGCTCCTGCCCCGGGAGGGAGACGGCCTCCGGGGTCCCCCGGAGCCGGCGCTGGATGGCCGTCTGCATCTGGGGGAACCGGCGCATCAGCTCCAGCGTGTACTCCGCGTGCCCCTCCAGAAAGCCCGTGTAGGGGATGACCCGGATCTCCTTGCCAATGCTCTCCGCCGTCAGGGCCACGAACTTGTAGTCGCAGCAGATGGTGGCGAAGTAGATGGTCCCGCGGTTTTTGACGGCCACCAGGCTGGCCACCTCCGTGTCCGCCGTGTTGATGCAGTTGATGACCACGTCGAACCGCTGGGCGATCTCCGTGTGGGCCCCGCCGCAGAAGGCGTTCAGGTCGGTTGCGTCCAGCGCCAGCACCTCGTCAAACAGCCCGTACCGCTCCAGCTGCACCCGGTCCTCCTGATCCCGCACAATGCCCACCAGCCGCCCGCTGGAGCCCATCTTGTCCCGCGCGGCATAGCCGCACATCAGGCCGATGCGGCCGCTGGCCCCCAGCACCAGCACCTCCTGCCCGGGCTGCACGGTCTGGTGGGTCCGGGTGGGGGCGCCGGCCTCGTCCATGGCCGCGATCACGGCCCGCAGGGGCAGGTCCGCCGGCTTCTTGACCACCGGCGAGCTGGCGTACAGGATGGCCTGGCCCTCCACCTCCAGCTGGGCGCTCTCGTAGTCGATGCGGAGGATGCGCGAAATGCGCAGCGGGGTTACGGTGAGGGAGGACAGGGAGATGATCTCGTCCTTCGGCCGGATCTGGCAGGAATTTGGGTAGCTGGGGCCCAGCTCCACCACGCTGCCGTACAGCATCCCGCCGCTGTTGGTCACCGGGTTGTGGAGCTTGCCCCGCTCGCGGATGATCTCCAGAATACGCTGGCACAGCAGGTCGCTGTCTCCGCCCGTCTCATCCAGGATTTCATTGAAGCTGACCAGGTTGATGTTGATGATTTTGACGTCAATGAGCACCTCATCCGGACGAAGCGCCATGGTGTTGTCTATTTTCCACGCCTGTTGGGCCAGGGCGTGTCTCGGCTCTATGGATCGTTCCAGCCCAAAGCTGTCCAGCATAGATGACCTCCTCTGCAGATCGGTTTGAGAGAAAACGGACGGGTCCCCGGTGGGGGACCCGTCCGACGGCCGTTATTTCCGCTTACAGTCCTTCGGGACCACACAGGTGCCGCTGGCCCTGCAGACCAGGACCGGCTCGTCCAGGACATCGGCCGCCGAGGCGCTCATCTCCGGCCTGGCCGTGATGACCTTATACGCGGTAAAGGTCATCTTCCGGGAGGTGTTGCCCACGGAGACGATCTCCCCCCTCGCCTCGATGTAGTCGCCGGCATAGACCGGGGCCAGGAATTCCACGTTGTCGTATGCGCAGAACAGGCCCTCGTCCCCGTCGCA
The DNA here is from genome assembly GCA_944385585.1 of uncultured Flavonifractor sp. Classification (GTDB taxonomy): domain Bacteria; phylum Bacillota; class Clostridia; order Oscillospirales; family Oscillospiraceae; genus Flavonifractor. The sequence goes on along the minus strand of CALWXU010000016.1, from coordinate 16,901 downwards.
GCGGATCAGCAGCTCCGTGGCCACATCGCCGAACAGGTGCAGCATGTGCGCGCCGTCCACCAGGTTCCCGCCATAATGTGCATCCTTGGCGGACATCCGCACGCGCAGCAGAGAGTCGATTTTTTCCATAACAATTCTCCTTTCTGAGTGGAGGGCTCGCCCTCTCTTCAGATCCTATAGGATAGCAAATCCGATGCCAACCCTGTGCAGGGCCGGCCCGCCCCTCCGCCCCCGCCCGGGACGCCGCGGCTTTTTCTTGCCATTTTGGGACGGTGTCCATTATAATAATAGCAATAAGAGCCCTCTCGGTGTGGGCTTCGGACGGCACATAGAACGGAGGGGATCAGATGGATCGAAAGGACTGGCTGGACCAGCGGTCTGCGCTGGAAAAGGAGGCGCTCTACCGGGCGGAGCTGGAGTACTACTCAGAGAAGCTGGTGACGAATACCGAGGGACGCATCGTATTCATCAACGAGCGGTACGCCCAGGAGTTCGGCAGCCGTCCCGCCGAGCTGGAGGGCACCCTCTTCGAGGACCTCTTCCTGGACGCGAAGGCGCCGGTGCTGCTCAACATCTCAGACTTTGCCACCCCCTACATCCCCGGCGGCGAGGCGGAGGGGGCGGTCAAGCGCTCGGTGTTTGTCCGGGCCCCGCTGCTGGCGGAGAATGGGGAAAAGCTGGGCGACATGATCTACGACGGCCACGACTGGCTGCGGCGGTACCGCTCCCTGTACGCCAAGCTCAACGAGCTGATGGACGAGTTTGAGTACCTCCACCCCTCCAAGAAGCGCCCCGCGCCGGACTCCTTCATCGGCAGCAGCCCGGCCATCCTGCAGCTGAAGCGGGAGATCCTCCAGGCCGCCAAGACCAACGCCACCGTCCTGATCGAGGGGGAGACCGGGGTGGGGAAGGAGGTGGTGGCCAACGAGATCTTCCACGCCAGCGGCCGAAAGGACGGGCAGTTTGTGAAGCTCAACTGCGCCGCCCTCCCCCGGGAGCTGGTGGAATCGGAGCTGTTCGGGTACGTGGAGGGCGCGTTTACGGGCGCCCGCCGCCAGGGGAAGAAGGGCCTGTTTGAAGTGGCTGACGGCGGCGTGATCCTGTTGGACGAGATCAACTCCCTGGACCTGCTCTCCCAGGCCAAGCTGCTGCGGGTGCTGCAGGAGCGGATCGTCAACCCCATCGGCAGCAGCCAGGCCATCCCCATCGACGTGCGCGTCATCGCGGTGTCCAACTGCCCCCTGGAGGAGATGGTGAAGAACAAGACCTTCCGCGAGGATCTGTATTACCGCCTCAACGTGCTCCACATCACGGTGCCCCCGCTGCGGAAGCGGACGGAGGACATCCCGGAGCTGGTTGCCTTCTTCGTCAACCGCTGCAACGCCGAGATGCAGAAGCATGTGGAAAAGATCGACCCGCAGATCTTCTCCTTCCTGGAGACCTGCCCCTGGCCGGGGAACGTCCGCCAGCTCCAGAACTGGGTGGAGCGGGCCATGACCACCACGTGGAAGGACCTGATCACCCTGGACAACTTCTACTGGATTGACAAAAAGGAGGAGCGGCCCCGGGAGGAGGCCGGCGTCCACGCCCGGCCGGGGGTCCCCCTGCCGCAGCTCATGAACCAGATTGAGGCGCAGATCATCCGCGACGCCCTGCGCCGCACCGGCGGGAATAAAAAGGCCGCGGCCGCGGAGCTGGGGATCTCCAGGCAGATGCTCCACCGGAAAATCCGGCAGTTCCAGATTGAATAGGCGCAATCCCAGGGGGAGGCATCAGAGTGTAAACCTTTTGACTGTGTGTCAAAAGGTTTACACTCTGATTTTTTGCCTCCGCTCCGGGCCGCGCAGCATGTTCGACGGAAAATGTGTCAACAAATGTTTACTCTTTTTGTAAATGCAAAAAAATGGAGGTTTCGATCAATCCATTGGGGCCCAATGGATTGAAGGGATTTGTACATGCTTGGCACAGGGCTTGCATAAGATAGGGACATCTGATTTGTGCGCGCGAATCGGGAACAACGTGAAACTGTCACGGAAAAGGAGAGCGAGTATGAGCGAGACGAATTCTCAGGGGTTGAAGAGAAACGTGGGCCTGTTCGCCGCCATCTGCCTGATGACCGGCTGTGTCGTGGGCGCTTCCGTCTTTATCGTTCCCGGCGAGCTGTCCGCCTCCACCGGCCCGACCGCCTGGCTTTCTTATTTGATCGGCGGCATCCTGATTCTTTTCAGCTGCTTCATCTTTGCCCAGGTGGGCTCCATCCTTCCGGTGGCCGGCGCCAACTACGTGCTGTGCACCGGCACCGTCAACGGAACCTACGGCTTCCTCTACGTATGGGCATTCCTGATGAGCAACAGCTTCCTGTTCCCCATCATGTCGGAGACATCGGCCACCTACCTGGCCGTGATCTTCCCGCCGCTGGCAGATTACCCCATGGCTGTGGCTGTCGCGGTGTTCGTCGTCACCTGCGCCATCAACCTCTTGGGCAACAACCTGTCCACCAAAATCCAGAACGCCTGTGTGATCCTGCTGGTGGCGGTGGTGCTGATCTTCTCCTTCGGCGGCATTGCCAACGCCAACTGGGACCATTTCGTCCCCATGTTCCCCAGCGGCGTGATGCCGGTGATCATAGGTGTGATCTCCACCTACTATGCCTTTGCCGGCGTCAACTGCATCATTGAGCTCAGTGGTGAGATCAAGAACCCCGGCAAGAACATCCCCAGGACTGTGTTCATCAGCTTTGGCATCGTTATTACCATGTACATCGGCATGTGCGTGGGCCTGGTGGCCCTGATGCCCCCCTCGGAGCTGGGCGTGGCCGCCCCCGCGGTCACCGCGTCCCTGCTGGTGTTCCCCAGCTGGTTCCAGTATTTCATCGCCCTGGCCGCTCTGGCCGCCAGCTGGACCACCCTGAACGGCATCCTGGCCTCCATGGCACGGCTCATCTATGTGCTGGGCAAGAACTCCATCCTGCCCAAGCCCCTCGGCAAAATCAACCGCTACGGCGTCCCCCACAATGCCATTATCGTGCTGACCGTAGTCGGCCTGCTGATGATCCTCTTCTCCGCCGCCATCATGCAGTGGGTGAATATCAGCAGCTTCTATCTCCTCCTGGTCTCCGCGCTGGTGGCGGTGGCCTCCCTGCGCATCAAGACCCACTTCGCCAACCAGTATGAGCAGGCCGAGTTCAAGCTGAAGGGCGTCTGGTACTACGTATGGCCCATCCTGGCCATCGTCACCGCCATCTTCTTCATGGGGCTCCAGTTCCAGCAGGACCCGGTGATGACCGGCGCCTCCCTGGTGCTCGTCCCCATCGCCGTGGGCATCTATATCATCCGCAAGAAAAAGCTGGAGGCGGACGGCTCCTCCCTGGATCAGAGGATTATGGACGACATGAACCAGTCCTAACAGCGCCGGACGGAACAAGGACCACTTCCACAACAAGCTTGAGACAATATTGGAAAGGAGAACGAAACAATGGAACGCGGAACGATGAGACTGAGGATGGGCGTCAACGACACCCACTACGCCGGCAACCTGGTGGCGGGCGCGCGGATCATTGAGCTGATGGACGACGCGGGGACCGAGCTGCCCATCATGGTGGGCGGAGACGAGGGCCTGCTGGCCTGCTGGAAGCACGTGGAGCAGTACGTCCCGGTCTACCTGGGCGACTACCTGGAGATCAAGACCTGGATCAGCCGGTGGGGGAACACCTCCTTCGACTGGGAGGCCGAGGTCTACAAGGTCTGCGAGCTGGCGGACAAGAGCGGGCAGAGCAGCGCCTGCAACATCATCGACCCCCCTGTCCTGGTGGCCAAGGGCTCCTACGTGGGCGTGATCCCCAAGGAGATGAACCGCGGCTTCCAGGTGCCCAAGGAGGACATCCCCTTCCAGCCCCACAACGGCGAGATGTGGTGGGAGAAGAAATAAGGAGGGAAATCGCCATGAACGTGTTAGAGGGTATCCGCGTCGTGGATCTGAGCACGGCCTACTCCGCGCCGATCGCCACCATGCAGCTGGCCGACTTCGGCGCGGACGTGATCAAGGTGGAGAACACGGGCAAGGGAGACGGCTCCCGCACCTGGAACCCCATGGTGGACGGGGAGGGCATCGGCGTCCTGTACTCCAACCGCAACAAGCGCAGCGTCGCCCTGAACCTGAAGAGCGAGGAGGGGAAGAAGGCTCTCTTCGACCTGGTCAAAACCGCCGACGTGGTGGTGGAGAACTTCCGCCCCGGCGTCTGCAAAAAGCTGGGCATCGACTATGAGGCCATGAAGGCCGTCAAGCCGGATATCATCATGGCCTCCCTGTCCGGCTACGGGCAGACCGGCCCCTATGCCAAGAAGGGGGCCTACTCCAACCTGGCCGAGGCCCAGAGCGGCCTGATGTACATCACCGGCTGGCCGGACGGCCTGCCCACCGGCTCCGGCGTGGCCTTCGGCGACAGCGTGGCCGGCATGTTCCTGGTCCAGGGCATCATGTTCGCCCTGTTCCACCACCAGCGCACCGGCGAGGGGCAGTACATCGACGTGGCCATGGTGGACGGCCTGGTGGCCCTGCTGCAGCACGCCATCGTGCAGTACTCCCTGCTGGGGGAGGAGCCGGAGCGCATCGGCAACCGGGACCTGTCCGAGTACCCCTACGACACCTTTGCGGCCAAGGACGGCTATTGTCAGCTGGGCAACGCCACCACGGCCGACTGGGCCCCCTTCGCGGAGGCCATCGGCCGGCCGGACCTGGGCGCCGACCCCAGGTATGCCACGGCGGAGGACCGCTGGAAGCATGTGGATGAGCTCCACGACATCATCCAGGCGTGGGCCGCCCAGCACACCCGCAGCGAGATTGAGGAGATCTTCAGCCAGTACGGGCAGCTGTATGCCCCCATCCTGAAGGTCAGCGAGGTCATGGAGGACCCCCAGATCCAGCACCGGGAGATGGTGGTGGACCTGGAGTACCGGGGCCATAGGTTTAAGGACAAGGGCATCCCCGTCAAGATGAGCAGGACCCCCGGCAGCATCCGGAGGATGCCCCCCACCCAGGGGCAGCACACGGACGAGGTGCTCAAGAGCATCGGCTACACCGACGCGCAGCTGGAGCAGCTGCGCGCGTCCGGGGCGATCCTCTGATTCCGGCCGCCGCCATCCGCCCATACGGAGAAAGGAAGAGTGACTGATGGGAGTGCTTCATTACGATTTCAAGGGCATGCTGTACGACGAGTGGGAGCTGAACAGGACCTACATCACGCCCGCTCGCACCATCCGGCAGTCGGACGTGGACCGCTACTGCGCCCTCTCCGGCGACTACAGCCCCGAGTACACCAACGACCTGTACGCCAAGTCCATCGGCAGCGGCCGCCCGGCCGTGCCCGGCGGGCTCACGTTCATCATCGGGAACGGCCTGGACTGCCAGACCCTCTGGGTGGACGGCAGCTACATCGGCCTGCTGGACCAGCAGATGCAGTTCCTCTCCCCGGTCTATGTGGGGGACACCATCTATTTGACCATGACGCCGACGGCCAAGCGGCTGTCCAAAAAGCCCGGCCGGGGCGTGATCACCTACCAGATTTCCATCCTGAACCAGCGGGATGAGGTGGTTATGGACGGCGTGTGGGTCATCCTGATGGCCACGGACCGGGATCACATGGAATGAGATGGCGGGACAGAGAAAGGGGCGCAGAATGATGGGTATCAAGGATTATCAGTTCCGGGGCCTGTGCTATGACGAGTGGGAGCTGAACCGGGAGCATATCACCGGGGCGCGCACCATCACCGAGACGGACGTGGTGAACTTCGCCGGCCTGTCCGGCGACTGGAGCGCCACGCACACCAACGACGTGTACGGCAAGAGCACCATCTACGGCAGCCGGATCGTCTACGGCAACGTGACCTTCATCGTGAGCACCGGCCTGATGGCCCAGACCATGCTGTTCGACGGCACGTCCCAGGGCCTGGTGGACATGAAGATCAGCTATCAGGAGCCGGTCCGCTTTGGGGACACGATCTACTGCAGGTTCCTCCCCGTGGAGAAGCGGCCCACCAAGCAGCCGGACAAGGGCCTGGTGGTGTTTCACGTATTCGTATACAACCAGCGGGATGAGCAGGTGGCGGAGGAGCGGCTGACCTACCTGATCTCCGCGAAAAAGCCGGCACTGGCCTGAGACAGTGGAGCGGCGCTCCCCAACAGAGGCGCCCCGCCCTTTGGGGCGGGGCGCCGGAAGTAAAATCAACGGAGGTGCAGTATGCAATCCCCCTTTTTCAACGAAGATCATGAGAGCATCCGCCAGATAGCGCGGGAGTTCGCAGAGAAGGAGCTGGCCCCCATCGCCGCGGAGGTGGACGCCTCGGACCACTTTCCGCTGGAGACGGCCAGGGCCATGGCGGAGCTGGGCTTCCTGGGACTGAAAATCCCCGAGGAGTACGGCGGCCTGGGCCTGGATGCCCGCAGCTACGTCTGCGTCATGGAGGAGATCGCCCGCAAGTGCGCCACGGCGACGATCTTCATCTCCTCCGCCAACTCCCTCTCCACCGCGCCGCTGGTCCTCTCCGGGACGGAGGAGCAGAAGGAGCAGATCCTCCCCGGGGTGGCCGCCGGCGAGCGTTTTATCGCCTTCGGCCTCACCGAGCCCAACGCCGGCTCCGACGCCGCCAGCCTGACCACCAAGGCCGTGGAGGACGGCGACAGCTACATCCTCAACGGGCGCAAGTGCTTCATCACCATGGCGCCCATCGCCAGCCACTGCATCGTCTACGCCAAGACCTCCCCCGAGAAGGGGGCCAAGGGGATCTCCTGCTTCCTGGTGGACATGGCCCTCCCCGGCGTGTCCTGCGGCAGGCACGAGGAGAAGATGGGCCAGCGGGGCGTGCCGGTCAGCGACGTGCTGCTGGAGGACGTGCGCGTCCCCAAGAGCTGCATGGTGGGGGAGAGGGACCTGGGCTTTGTCAACGCCATGAGGACCCTCTCCGTGGGGCGCATCGGCATCGCCTCCATGTGCCTGGGCATGGCCCAGGAGGCCATTGAGCTGGCGGTCAGCCACACGAAGAACCGCGTCCAGTTCGGCAAGCCGCTGTGCAGGCACCAGGCCATCGCCTTCATGCTGGCCGATATGGAGACCAGGCTGAACGCGGCCCGGGGTCTGGTGTACCAGGCCGCCTGGCTGCTGGACAACAGGCAGCCCGCCGACAAGGCCGCCTCCATGGCCAAGCTGTACGCCGCCGAGGCCGCCATCTCCATCATCAACCAGTCCCTCCAGCTCCACGGCGGCTACGGCTACTCCCGGGAGTACGAGATCGAGCGGCTCTACCGCGATGTCCGCGTCTGCGCGATCTACGAGGGCTCCTCCCAGGTCCAGCAGATGGTCATCTCCGGCCAGATGCTGAAATAGGAGAACAGCTCCGCCCGCGGTCCGCGAGGGACGCGGCCGCGGGCGGCCAGAGAGGTGCACACACAACCAGGAAAAAAGGAGGAACCACCCATGAACATACTGGTCTGCATGAAGCAGGTGCCGGACACGACGGAGATCAAGATCAACCCGGAGACCAACACCCTGATGCGGGAGGGGGTGCCCAGCATCGTCAACACCTTCGACGCCTTCGCCCTGGAGGCGGCGGCGCGGATTAAGGACAAGCACCCGGACAGCAAGATCGTGGTGGTGAGCATGGGCCCCGAGCAGGCCAAGGCCGCCCTGAAGGAGTGCCTGTCCATCGCGGCGGACAAGGCCTACCTGGTGTCGGACCGGGTGTTCGGCGGCTCGGACACCCTGGCCACCAGCTACATCCTCTCCAACGCCATCCGCAAGATCGAGGAGCTGGAGGGCAAATTCGACGCCATCTTCTGCGGCAAGCAGGCCATCGACGGCGACACCGCCCAGGTGGGCCCGGAGATTGCCGAGCACCTGGACTACCCCCAGGTGACCTACGCCCTGGAGGCGGAGCTGGACGGGGAGCGGCTGAGGGTGCTCAAGGAGGGGCAGGACGGCAACATGGTCATCGGCGTCAAGACCCCCTGCGTGGTCACCTTCACCAAGCCCTCCTTTGACCCCCGCTACCCCACCATCAAGCGCAAGATGGCGGCCAACCGGGCGGAGATTCCCACCCTCACCTCGGCGGACCTCCCGGACATCGACGCCGCCCGCATCGGCCTGAAGGGCTCCCCCACCCACGTGAAGCGGTCTTTTGTGCCGGAGCGGAAGAAGAGCGGCGTGAAAATCCAGGAGGAGACCGACGGGGAATCCGCGGTGAAGCTGGTGCAGCTGCTCGGCGACGCCCACGTGATTTAAGAGGAGGGAGAAAACCATGGAAGCAAAGACCAGGGACCTGTGGGTCTATGTGGAGACCAAGGAGGACGGCTCGGCCAAGAGCGTGGGCCTGGAGCTGCTGCACCCCGGCCGGGATTTGGCTGATAAACAGGGCGGCAGGCTGGTGGCCATCGTCATCGGCAGCGGCGTGGAGCAGGCCGTCAGCGACGCCGCCGCCCACGGGGCGGACCAGGTGGTCGTGGTGGAGGGCCCGGAGTACAAGGACTACACCACCGACGCCTACACCGCCGCCATGTACCACCTGATTGAGAAGTACGGCCCCACCACCCTGCTCATCGGGGCCACCCCGGACGGCCGGGACATGGGCCCCCGCCTGGCCTGCCGCATCAAGACCGGCCTGACGGCGGACTGCACCGGCCTGGACATCGACCCGGAGTCCGGCAACGTGGCCTGGACCCGCCCCGCCTTCGGCGGCAACCTGATGGCCACCATCCTCTGCCCGGACCACCGGCCCCAGATCGGCACCGTGCGCCCCGGCGTGTTCAAGAAGTCCGCCCCGGTTGAGGCCAAGGCGGAGATCATCCGTGAGGAATTCCATGTCGCACCCGAGCAGATCCGCACCGAGCTTCTGGAGGTGATCCGGGAGGCGGCCGGTGAGCTGGTGGACCTGGAGGGCGCGGACATCATCGTCTCCGGCGGCCGGGGTGTGGGCGGCCCGGAGGGCTTCGCCCCGGTGAAGGCCCTAGCGGACGTGCTGGGCGCCACGGTGGGCGCCTCCCGCGCGGCGGTGGACTCGGGGTGGATCTCCCACGCCCACCAGGTGGGCCAGACGGGCAAGACGGTGGCCCCCAAGCTGTACATCGCCTGCGGCATCTCCGGCGCCATCCAGCATTTGGCCGGCATGAGCGGCTCGGACTGCATCGTGGCCATCAACAAGGACCCGGATGCCCCCATCTTCGACGTGGCGGACTACGGCATCGTGGGCAACCTCTTCGAGGTGCTCCCCGTGCTCACCGAGGAGATCAGGAAGCTGAAGGCGTGAGCCCTCCCAACCGTGTCAGGAGCAGCCCCGGGCAGATCCATTTGCTGCCTTCCTCCTAGATGGGTTGTTTCTTGTAAAATGCTTTGAGCTGCCTCTTGCCGGGCAGCTCAAAGCCATATCTGGAGCTTGTGAAAAAATTGTCATATTGAAAAATATGAAAGGAGAACGCATATGAATTTCCACTTTACCGAGGAAGAACAGGAAATCCTGAGCATGCTCCACGACTTCTGCCTGAAGGAGGTGGCCCCCATCGCCGCCGAGGTGGACGAGAACGAGCGCTTCCCCGAGGAGACCTGGCACAAGCTGGCCGACATGGGCATGATGGGCGTGCCCTTCCCCGAGGAATACGGCGGTGCCGGCCTGAGCTATCTGACCTACATCGGCGTGTGCGAGGAGCTGGCCCGCCACTGCGCCACCACCTCCGTCATGGTGTCCGCCCACACCTCCCTATGCTCCTGGCCTATCAGCGAGTTCGGCACGGAGGAACAGAAGCAGAAATATTTACTCCCCCTGGCCACCGGCGAGAAGCTGGGCGCCTTTGGCCTCACCGAGCCCGGTGCGGGCACTGATTCCGCCATGCAGAAGACCACGGCGGAGGACAAGGGGGACCACTGGGTGCTCAACGGCTCCAAGGTCTTCATCACCAATGCCGGCTACGCGGACACCTTCGTGATCTTCGCCATGACGGACAAGGAGAAGGGCAACCACGGCATCTCCGCCTTCATCGTGGAGAAGGGCTTCCCCGGCTTCAAGGTGGGCGCCCACGAGAAGAAGATGGGCATCCGCGGTTCCTCCACCTGCGAGCTGGTCTTTGAGGACTGCATCGTGCCCAAGGAGAACCTGCTGGGTGAGGTGAACCGCGGCTTCAAGATCGCCATGATGACCCTGGACGGCGGCCGCATCGGCATCGGGGCCCAGGCCCTGGGCATCGCCCAGGCCGCCATCGACGAGTGCGTCAAGTACACCAAAGAGCGCATCCAGTTCGGCAAGCGGATCTCCCAGTTCCAGAACACCCAGTTCCAGCTGGCGGACATGCAGGCCCGGGTGGACGCGGCCCGGCTGCTGATCTACCGGGCGGCCCAGGCCAAGCAGGACCACGAGCCCTACAGCCACCTGGCGGCCATGGGCAAGCTGTACGCCTCCGAGGCGGCCAGCAATGTGACCCGCCGCTGCCTCCAGCTGGTGGGCGGCTACGGCTACACCAGAGAGTACCCCTTCGAGCGGTTCATGCGGGACGCCAAAATCACCGAGATCTACGAGGGCACCTCCGAGGTCCAGCGCATGGTCATCGCCGCATGGATGTGGGTCAAATAATCTGCATGTGCAGGCTTCCAGTACGGAAAATGGAAAGAAATGGAGTGCGGTATGGAGTTTGACACAATTTATCAGGAGAAGCTGTACACGCCGGCGGAAATTGCGTCCCAGATCGGGGACGGGTGGAGCTGCTGTACCGACATTGCCGCCGCCATCCCGCCGGGCATTGTCAATGCTTTGGGCAGGCGGGCCGCAGCAGGCCATGTGCACGGCGTGACCCTGCACACCATGCTGGATTTGGTCCCCCTGGATGTGCTGGCACCGGATGCGCTGGGGCGGTGACCGGACATAGCAAAAGGCCCTGCGCGGCGGACGCTGCAAGTCCGCCGCGCAGGGCCTTTTTCCGCTGTATGCTCAGTGTTCTTCGTAGAGCTCCAAAATCGCGCCGTCCTTCCACACGAAGGCCAGCCGGTCGCCCTTCTCATTGGCGGCCATGGGGCCGCAGATCACGCGGTCGGCGTCGGCGATGTATGCCTCCAGATCATCCACCCGGTAGGCCACATGCGGATTGCGGTGGATCTCCTCGGGGAAGGGCGTCCCCTCCTCAAATTTCAGGTATTCAATCTTATAGTCGTAGTCGTCCACATTGCTGACCCAGAATTTAGCGCCCTCATTGTAGGTCATGCCGGGCTTGCGGTTGGTGATGGGAATCCCGATGTGCATATACTGTGCGGACATAGCGTTTCCTCCTTTGGACGGCGGGCGCGGCCGCGGCGCGGCCGGCGGGGCCCGTCTATCCCATCTGGTGTTTGATCTCCTGGTAGACCTCGTAGGCCTGGGGGGCGGTATAGCCCTCGTGGACCACCTTGCCGATGGCCTGGGCCATGCCGGACGGGCAGTCGGACTGGAAGATGTTCCGGCCCATGTCCACGCCGCGGGCGCCCTGGTCGATGGCCTGATAGGCCATTTCCAGCGCCTCCAGCTCCGGCAGCTTTTTGCCGCCGGCGATGACGATGGGCACCGGGCAGGCGGCGGCCACCCGCTCAAACCCCTCGCAGAAGTAGCTTTTGACCAGATTGGCGCCGTTCTCCGCCAGCACACGGGCGGCCAGGAGGAAGAACTGCTCCGTCCGCTCCATCTGCTTGCCGACGGCCACCACCCCCAGGGTGGGGATCCCGTACCGGGCGCCGGCGTCGGCGGTGCGGCACAGCAGCTCCAGGGAGCGGGACTCGCCGGGGGCGCCGATGAAGGTCTGGACCGCCACGCAGTCGGCGTTCATCCGGATGGCGTTCTCCATATCGCAGGCGAAGCCGCCGCCGTTGGACATGTCGTCATAGAGGACCGTGGAGTCGTAGGTCACCCGGACGCACTTGGCCGCCTGGGCCGCGGGGGAGATGCAGGAGCGGAGGATGCCTTTGGTGCCCATCAGCACGTTGACATAGGGGATCAGCGGGGGGATGGCCAGATCAATGCGCTCCAGGCCCGCGGTGGGGCCCATGATGTAGCCGTGGTCAAAGGCCAGCATGACCGTGTTGCCGGATTTGGGGTCAAACAGGCGGGCCATGCGGTTCTGCATGCCCCAGTCGCAGTGGGCCGCGCCCTTTACAAAGAACCCCTCCTGGGCCTGGGGGACGTCCAGGTGGTAGTCGTGGGCGGCCTTGTTACCGATCTTGTCCGCCATGGCTTACTCCTTGCTGTAGGCCGGGGTGTGGCAGGGGGTGTTCCACAGGCGGAGCGTCTCCTCGTCCCACTTGGCGATGTTCATCTGGAATCCGCCGGCCTCCTGGACGGTGAGGATCTCCCCCACCATGCTGGCCACAACCTCGACGCCCTTGGCCTTCAGGAACTCCACCGTGTCCTTGAAGAGCACCAGCATCTCCATCATCGTGGTGGCGCCGCAGCCGTTGATCATCACGAAGGCCTTGTCCCCGGCCTGCAGGCCCAGGGAGCTGCACAGGGCCTCCGCCACGGCGGCCACGGTCTCCTTGGAGGACATCATGGGCACGCGGACGCCGCCGCCCTCGCCGTGCTGGCCGGCGCCGATCTCCATCAGATCCGTCTCGCCCAGGTCGCCGAAGGACATCCCGTTCTGGGGGTGCGTGGCGTCGGTGGACTTCACCGTGAGGGAGGCCATATGGTCCGCGTAGTGCTGGGCGATCTCCGCCACCTCGTCCAGGCTCTTGCCCTCCCGGGCGGCGGCCGCGGCGATGTGGTACAGGGCCACCGCGCCGGCCAGGCCCCGCCGGTTGTCCTCCCCGTTGGGGTCGTACTGGATCTCCTCCCCGGTGACCACCTGCCGCACGTTGAGGCCGGCCTTCTTGGCCAGCTTCATGGCCTGCTTGCCGGCCAGCTGGTCGCCCGCGTAGTTCAGGGTCAGCAGCAGCACGCCGTGCCCCTTGTCCGCCAGCTTCATGGCGTCAAAGACCAGCTGCCCGTTGGGCGCGGCGAAGATGTCGCCCACCGCCTGGACGTCCAGCATCCCCCTGCCCACGAAGCCGGCCTGGGCAGGCTCATGGCCGGAGCCGCCATAGGTGACGATGGTCACCCGGTCGGCCTGCGCCAGATCCCGGCTGATCACCAGGTGCCCGTCCACCTGGAGGATGTCGGGGTAGGCCAGGCCCAGGCCGGCCAGCTCCTCGTCCGTGACCGTCTCGGGGGCGTTCATAAACTTCTTCATTTTCATAGCTCCATGCTACCTCCCATTCAAACTAGGCTGTCCTGGATTCAGGCCTGCGCCAGGCCCTGGAAGAAATAGGCCGCCGACATGGCCCCGGCGTCGGGCGTGCCGATGGTCTGCGTGCCGTAGCTCTTGGCGCGCCCAAACCTGGAGACGAACTGCCTGGTGGCCTCGGCCCCCTGGGCCGCGGCCTGGGCCGCGGCGGCAAACAGACCGTTTTCATCGTCCCCGGCGTAGGCCGCAATGGCCTCGCTGGCCGGGATGATGGCGTCCATCATGGTCTTGTCCCCCACCTTGGCGCCGGACATGTCGTCCAGCTCCTCCAGGGCGCTGGCAAAGACGGCCTGGATGCCCGCCACGTCGATCTCCCCGCCGTCGGGGGCGGCCTCCTGCATCCCGTCCAGCCAGGAGTTCCACAGGGGGACCGCGCTGCCGCCGTTCAGGGACATGACGGCCGTGGCTGCGTCGTCCAGCATGGCCTGGATGCCGCCGTCCGCCTGCTCCACCGCGGCGGAGATGGCCCCGGCGATCTTGGCCATGGTCAGGCCGTGGTCGGCGTCGCCGAACCGGGAATCGATCTCGGTCAGCTCGTCCTCAGCCGCCTGGACGCACGCACAGGCGTGCTTCAGCCGCGCGGCAAATTCCTCTTTCGTCATGTGATGTCACCTCCTCCCGGGCAGAGCCCGCAAACTGCCGGCGACGGCCGGCTTTGTCGGTAAATAGTTGTTACATCTGTGCAAAAACTCTACTACAATGTGTTACGAAAGTCAATATCGGAAATCGAATTTTCTGAAAAATGACAGAAACAGCGGAGCAAGTTGGTCAAAATTCACCAAAAAAGAGGCCTCGGACCGGAGTGATCCAGTCCGAGGCGTTACATATGTTACATATCGGCCCGCAGCGACTTGACCAGCCCGGCGCGGGCCACCAGGTGGGTGAAGAAGCCGGAGCGGAGCGCGCCGCGCAGCGCCTTGGCGCTGGTGTTGGCGGAGCAGACGCCGATGATATTCGGGCACCGCTTCAGCTGGTCGATGGGGATTTGGATGGCGAAGTCCTGCTCGGACTGGATCACCGTGCCCGCCTCGTTGAAGTAATAGACCAGCATCCGCCCGCAGGCGTGCTGCCGCTGGAGCAGGCCGCCGTACCGGACGAGGGAGGCGAAGTCGGGGCTGGAGGGGTAGTCGCCGATGTTGACCAGCGCCGTGTCCAGCTGCGCCCACTGGCTGCAGATCTGGCGGTAGACCTCGGTGGAGCAGAGCAGCTGCTTCTCCTCCAGGCCCTCCGGCAGGGCGGGGAGGTAGAGGAAATGGGGGCGGGCGCCCAGCTGCTGGGCCATCAGCCGGACATTTTCGTTGGACTGGTAGTTGCGGGCGGGGATGTTTGCGTTCCCCACCAGCGGGCAGATGTCCGAAATGGAGCTGTCCGGCTGGGGGTTTTCCTCCAGCCAGGTCACCAGCTGGCCGATCAGGTAGCCCCAGCCAACCCCCAGGCGGCGGGTTCCCAGCCGGTGCAGCAGCTCGACGGCCCCCTGGGAGAGGGCCTGGTTGGTCGCGTCGTCGTCCCCGCCGTCCTCCACCAGCACGCCGTCCCGGATGGAGGTGGATCGCCGCAGCCGCTCCAGCAGGCCGGCCGACCTGTCCGCTGGGTCGCGGACGGTGATCTGCACCACCCCCAGCCTCCGCGCATCGGAGAGCAGGCGGCTGACCAGCGGGCGGGAGATGCCCAGCTCCCGCGCGATATCGCTCTGCTTCTGCTCGTCCAGATAGTACCGGCGGGCCACATAGGCCAGCCGCCGTTCCCTGTCCTGATCCATATTCACCGCACTGCCTCTCTTCCAAGGGATGTAACATATGTTACTTATAGCACAAAGAGACGGCGGTTGCAATGAAAAAAAGAAATTGCGGCGCGCCAGGACGGCGGCCGCCCCTACGCCAGATCGCCGGCGGCCTTCACCTTCACCCGGCAGGTGTTGCCCGGGTAGTACTGCAGGGGCACGTCCTCCACATCGATGATCTCCACCGTCTCCCGGACGGCGCCGGCCTGCACCGCCAGCTCCACCGCCTCGGCCCTGGCCTGCTCCAAGGCCTGGTCCCGGGGGAGCTGATTGTAGTCCACGAGTTTTTCGCAGGTGCCGGACACCTTGGAGATGGCCGAGCCGATGGCGTTGGCCACCCCGCCCTCGGCGGGCTTGGCCGTGCTGCGGGCGCCGGCGAGCTTCTCCGGCAGGATGATGGAGCCGCCGCCCACCAGGATCACATCCACGTCGCCGGCGGACACCTTCATGGCGTCCAGGGCGTCCTCCGCCAGGGTGGTGATGGCCTCCAGGGCTTTGCGGGCGAAGCCCTCATCCAGGCCCATGACCTTCTCACGGTCGCCCAGCTCCGCCATGCCCAGCCGGACGGCGATGTCGGTGGCGGTGCAGACGGTGCCGCCGAAGCACAGGGCCTCCTCCGTGATCCGGTAGCCCACCGAATCGGGGCCCACGGTGACCGTGCCGTCGGGCCGCTGCCGCACGATGGAGCCGCCCCCCAGGCCGATGGACACCACGTCCGGCATGCGGAAGTTGGTGCGCACCCCGCCGATGGTCACCGCCACGCCGGACTCCCGGGGGAAGCCGTGCTGGATCACCCCCAGGTCGGTGGTGGTGCCCCCCACGTCGATGACGATGGCGTCCTTCAGGCGGCTGAGATAGCTGGCCCCCCGGATGGAGTTGGTGGGGCCGCAGGCGATGGTGAGGATGGGGTAGCGGCGGGCGTAGTCCATGGTCATGAGGGTGCCGTCGTTCTGGGAGAGGTAGATCTGGGCGTTGGCGGCCCCCAGGTCGGCCAGGGAGCGGGCAAAGCCCTCGGTAAAGGACTGGGCCACCTGGTACAGGGCGGCGTTGAGGATGGTGGCGTTCTCCCGCTCGATGAGGCCCATGGAGCCGATCTCGCTGGAGATGGACACGTGGACGTCCTCCCCCATCACCTCCCGGCACAGGCGGGCGGCCGCCCGCTCATGGTCGTCCCGGACGGTGGAGAACACGCAGGAGATGGCCGCCGAGCGCACCCCCTTGGCCTTCAGCCCCTCGAAGAAGGCCCGGGCCGCCCCCTCGTCAAAGGGGGCCAGCTCCTTGCCGTCGTATTCAAAGCCGCCGCCGATGACGGCGGTATCCACGGCGATGGCGCGCAGATCCTCCGCCCAGTCCACCATGGGCGGGATGCCCACCGTGGCGGGGGCGCCGATGCGCAGCACCCCGATGGGGGCCAGGTGCCGGCGCTCCACAATGGCGTTGGTGCACTGGGTGGTGCCCAGCATGGCCTGGCCGATCTCCCCCCGGTCCACGCCGGACGCCTCCAGCACCGAGCGGACCGCGTCCAGAATTCCGTCGTAGGGGTCCGGGGTGGTGTGGCGCTTCACGCTGGCCACCACCCTGCGCGCCTCGTCGATGAGCACCGCGTCGGTGTTGGTGCCGCCCACGTCAATTCCCAGCTTATACATCAGCCGCGACCTCCCTTGCACCGCTCCTCCAGCGGGATATAGTCGGTATCCACCCCAAAATACCGGGGCCCCACCAGGGCCAGGCCCTCCGGCGTGCGCCACAGGGGGAAGCACGCCAGCCCCACCACCAGCACCCGCTTGCCGTATTTCAGCGCGTCGGTGGGGACGGGGGTGAAGGTCTCGGTGTCCACCAGGCA
>CALWXU010000015.1 GCA_944385585.1 uncultured Flavonifractor sp. | reverse complement strand
ACCAAAGGAGGATACTTTTTTCGCATAGCTAAAGCTTTTTGGAACCACCGGCAGCGCCGGTGGTTTTCTTTTACAAAGAGAAGGAGGCCGGGAGCAAATGCTCCCGGCCTCCTTGCCGCATTGGGGGTCACAGGGGCCGCAGCAGGGCCTCCACCGCGCGCACCGCCTGCCTGTACCGGCTGTGGTAGTCGCCGCTGATGCAGACGAATTCCCTGCCGTGGGAGCGGAGGAGCTCCTTGATCTGCCGGGAATACCTGGAGCGGTCCGCGGCGATCACCGGGCTGCGGTCCCCGTCCTGCACAAAGGCCACGTCCGGCTCACAGAACAGGATCAGGTCGTAGCGGTTCAGCCCGTCGATGGCGTCGGACAGGGCGCGGTTCCGGTCCAGGTCCGGGTCCTCCAGGAAGCTCATGTAGAACTGGGTCACCAGGGCGTCTGTGTCGATGAACAGCAGTTTTTTGCCCAGCTCCAGCGCCCTGAGCTCGTTGAGCTTCTGCTGCAGCAGGATCTCGGTGAAGTCGGCGGAGAGCATCAGCCGGTCGGTGCCGGAGCGCTCGGACAGCTCCCGCCCCGCCTCGTCAATGGACGCGGCGTTGAAGCGGTGCCGGAGGTGGACGGTGAGGGTGGACTTCCCCGTGCTCTCCCCGCCGATCAGGAGCACCCTTTTGGTGTAATAGGGCCGCACGAGGTCCGGCAGCCAGTCCCAGTGCCCGTAGGGGTCCCGCCGGATCTGGGTGGAGCTTATCCCGCCGCGGGGGAACACATGGAATGCGCTGTCCGGATAGCAGCGGTTCCAGAAGCTGTCCGGGCCGTAGTCGCTGCCGGCAAACACCACGTCGATGGGCTCCCCCACCTGGGCCCGGATGGCCTCCGCGTCCGCCATCCAGTGCGCCTGGGTGTAGTCCTCCTTGGTGGCGGCCCTGTCCTCCAGGGTCAGGATGGTCACGTTCCCGATGTGGCGGGTCAGCTGGTAGAGCCAGCGATACCGGACCCGCGGGTCGATCTCCCGCCGGTTCACCCCCACGCTCAAGACCAAGTACAGCCGCCTGCACAGGGCGGATGCCTGGAGGATGCAGTCCACATGCCCCAGGTGCAGGGGGTTGAAGGAGCCCCCGTACAGTCCCACATTATACCGCATGCCGTTTCGCCTCCCGGTTCCACCGGAGATACATCACAATCGCGTTGAGCAGGTAGACGCTCCACATCAGGAGCATGGAGATGTGCTCCTGCCCCTGGGCGAAGTGGACGGCCCACAGGACGATGGTGACGGCGTCCACCACGATCCACAGGAGCCACTGCTCCGCCAGCCGCCGCACCGACAGGATCTGCGCCGTCACCGAGACCACGGTGCTCATGCTGTCCAGGAAGGGGAGCCCGCCCCGCAGCGCCCGCAGCACCAGGCCGTAGAGGAAAATGGCCGCGGCGGTGAGGGCGTAGACGGCCGCGCCGGTTTTCCAGCTCATCCGGTGCTTCTCCACCTCCCCGGTGGCGTCGTTCATGTGTCCCTTCCAGGCGAACCACCCCACGAAGTTCATGGGGAAGTAGTAGAGCAGGTTCAGCATCACCTCGCCGTAGTACCGGGCGCCGAAGGCGATCCAGGCGTAGAGCAGCACGTTCACCGTGCCGAAGAGGAAGGAGGAGCGCTTCCCCTTCCCCGTCAGGATCACGCACCACACCCCCGTCAGGGCGGCGAGGAGCCCCGGGGCGGCGTCCCCCCAGAAGAGGGAGAGGCCCAGGATCACCCCGGTGGCCGTCGCCAGCCAGGCCAGCTCCAGCGGCCGCCAGCCGGTGCACTCGCTTTGCAGGTAGGCGCGCAGAGAGGTGCGCATATTCCTATCCCCCCACAGTTCATTTCCTCCCGCGCCCGGCGGCGGCTACGGCCGGTAGTCCGGCCGCACGAAGGGCGGCTGGATTCTGGTCTCGGTCAGCAGGCCGTATTTGCCGGGGCGGCGGTAGGCGTTGCCGTGGACCTCACTGGCGCGGTAGGCCCGCAGCTGCGCCAGGTCCAGGGCGGCCAGGTAGATCCCCTCCTCCCCGCCGGCCCGGAGGATGCAGGTGTCCCGGGAGCCCTCCTGGCCGGGGAGATAGGCCACCCCGTCAAAAACGGTGGAGCCGCCGTTGCAGTCCGGCACCGTGTCCGGGTAGCTGCAGGTGGCGATGGCCGTCATGTTTTCAAAGGCCCGGGCCCGCAGCTGGGCCAGGCGGTTGCACTCCATGGGGCAGGCGTTGGGCACCAAAATCAGCTCCGCCCCCTTCAGCATGAGGATCCGGGCGCTCTCGGGGAACTCCCGGTCGTAGCAGATCATGGCCCCCACCTGTACCGGGCCCTTGGCGGTGTCCAGCTCCGCCACATAAAAATCATCCCCCGGGGTCAGGTGCCGCTCCTCCCCGAAGTCGCAGGTGTGGACCTTGGCGTAGGTGAGCGCCTTCCGGCCCCGCCGGTCAATCAGCACCAGGGTGTTGCGGGGGCCTCCCTCCCATGCCTCCAGGAGGGTGAGGCCGATGGCCATGCCCAGCTCCGCCGCCAGGGCCTGAAAGGCGCGGACAAACTCGCCGCCGACGGGGACCGCCTCCGCCGTCCACACCTCCGGCGGGCGGCCATCGATGTGGTAGCCGCTGCTCCACATCTCGGGGAACAGGGCGATATCCGCCCCCAGCGCCTTCGCCCTGCGGCAGGCCTCCAGCCCCTTCTCCAGATTCCCCGCCAGCCCGCCGGTTGGCGCGAGCTGCAGCAGGGCGATTCCCAGCGGCTCCATGCCATGCCCTCCTTCCAGGATCTCCTTGTACCCTATCATAGCAGCAAACCGAGGAGCCTTCCAGCCTGCCGGATGCCTTTTCCGGGGGCCGGCCTCGCCGCTGCAAAGCGGCCAATCGGCGGCGCTGACCGTACCTGCGGGGGCGCCGTCCGTCTGTCCTTCCGAAAAGCGGGCAGGCGCCGCATCGTCCCGGCACAGGCGCTTTTCCTCCCGCGCTCTCCGGCAGATCACTCCGGCCAGGGCGGCTTCCCCCGTTTGGGCCCGCCCTCTCAGGCCGTCTTTGTGAACAGCTTCCCCATGTACGGAGAGTTGGTGGAGACGAAGAACTTCCCCTTGTTCGAGGTGAACAGCAGGGACACCACCGGGTTCATGCTCCTCAGCTCCTCCGGGACGGCGTCCTGCATCAGGAAGCGGCTCTCCACCACGTCAATCTTCTCAGAAAAGCCCGCCAGCTGCCTGGCCAGGGTAATCCAGAACTGCGCGCTGAACATCTCCACCGTGGACATGACCAGGTCTATCTCATCCTGCGCCCTGTCGCCGTACAGCTGATTTGCCACATACATGAGGAAGGAGCGCTCAATCCCGGAAATGACGGTGCTCCTCTGGCCGTTTCTGCTGTAGACAAACCTCTGGCAGAGCGCCTTGCCGAAGGGCTCCCCCCTATAATCCGCGCTGACAACCCGGGCGTCGGCCTCCATATTCAGCGTGGCGGCAAACAGGAGGTTGAGCTCGTTCTCCAGCGCCGCGGCGTTTACCACCGACGCCGCCGGCCGGCTCAGGATGCCCTTGCCCACGATGGCCATGTCTGCCGTGGTGATATGCTCCAGCAGCCAGCCGATCCCGGTGCCGATGAAGTCCCACGCATCCTCCTTTGTACACACGCCGCTGTCCACAATCCTCTGGTACTTCGCCAGCTGGATTTTGCGGAAATCGTCGTGGAGCATCTTGTGCAGCGCGTACCCGTCGTACTGGATCTGGCGCATATACGCCTCCTCGCGGATGGCGTGCTGGGCAAAATAGTTCTCCAGGTATTTCAGGCCCTCCCGCACCACAAACATACGCGCTGTGCCCTCGTCGCCCCGCGTCCGCATCCGGTCCAGGATCTGCTCTGCAATCTGGAACAGCTGCCGGTGCTCCTCGTCAAACCTCTCAATCCCCATCAAATAGTTGTCGCTCCATGTAATCATATGTGCATATCCTCCTAACATCGCGGTCTCTGCCTGCCCTGCAGGGCTTGGTGCGCCTATTATACGACCAGAAGGTTAAAAAAAGATGAAAGCGGCACGCAAAAATCCTGATATCATATCGGAATTTTGAGCTGTATATGGAGATCGTACCAGACCTCTGCCGGTTTGTCAATTTCGGGGATATAAAAACGGAGGAAATCAGGCTTACCCGACGGCGCTTTCCCGCTGCAGTGGATTTGGGCCGAAGGGAGGGAGGAGCGCCCGCAGAGGGCCCTCATCTGGGCCGCTGCGCCGCTCCGGACGGAATTTGAAAGGCCCGCGCGAATCCTGCCGGCAGAGAAAAGGCCAGCCGCCCGAAGGGGCGGCTGGCCTCAGGCTGCTGTATGGGTCTGCTGATCTTTTGGCCGAGGTCACTCGGCGGAGATCATGTAGTAGTACACCGGCTGTCCGCCGGAGAGCAGGGTGATCTCCGCGTTGGGGCAGCACTCGGTAAAGAGCTTGAGGGCCTTCTGGGCCTCCTTCTCCGTCACATCCTCCCCGTAGAAGATGTTGATGAACTCGGCGTTCTGCTGGTCGTCGGCCTCGGCCAGGCGGCGGAGCAGCTTCTCCAGCTTCCGGTCGGTGCCGAAGAGCTGGTGCTCGGTGAGGGCCAGATAGTCCCCCCGCTTGATGGCGAAGCCGTCAAAGTCGCTGTCCCGGGCGGCGTAGGTGATCTCGGAGGTGTGCACCCGGCCGATGGCCTCGGTCATGGCCTCGGTATTGGCCGCCTCCTCCGCCTCGGGGTCCATGACCATCAGGGCGGAGATGCCCTGGGGCACCGTCTTGGTGGGGAGTACCACCACCCGCTTGCCCTCCACCAGGCGGACGCACTGCTCGGCGGCCATGATGATGTTCTTGTTGTTGGGCAGGACATAGACGATCTCCGCCGGGGTGGCGTTGATCTCCCGCAGGATGTCGTCGGTGGAGGGGTTCATGGTCTGGCCGCCGCTGATCACCCCGTCGGCCCCCAGGTCCCGGAACACGGCGGCCAGGCCGCCGCCGGCCGCCACCGCCACCACGCCGTACCTCTTCTCCGGCTCGGCGGGCTTGACGGGGAGGGGGTTCCCCTCCAGCTCGGCCTCCACCGCGTCCAGGTCGTCGGTGCTCTGGATGTGCCGGCCGGCGGCCAGATCCTCCGCCTGGGTGCGCATGTTCTCGATCTTGGCCAGCTCCAGGGTGCCGTACTTCTGGGCCTCGGTGAGGGCGGCGCCGGGGATGTCGGTGTGGACGTGGACCTTGAAGCAGTCGTCGTCCTCCCCGATGACCAGGCTGTCGCCGATGCTGTTCAGATAGGCCTCAAAGGCCTCCAGCCCCTTGTGGGGGTCGTCCTTGCGCACGATGAACACCGTGTCGAAGGTGAAGGTGATCTCCTCGGCGGCGATGGCGGCGTAGTCGGTCTTCTGCTCCGCCGCGCCGCCGGCCTCCTCCCCCTCCTCCGGCATGGGCTCCCCCCGCAGGGAATCCAGCATGCCCTGGAGGATCACCAGGAAGCCCTTGCCCCCGGCGTCCACCACGCCGGCCTTTTTCAGCACGGCGTTCATCTCGGTGGTCTGCTCCAGGGCCAGCCGCCCCTCCTGGATGGCGGCCTCCAGCACCGCCTCCGGGTCGTTGGGGGTCTGCCGGGCGGCGTCGGCCGCCCGGGCGGCGGCCAGCCGGGAGACGGTGAGGATGGTGCCCTCGGCGGGCTTCATCACCGCCTTGTAGGCGGCGGCCACGCCGTAGTCCAGGGCGATGGCCAGGTCGCGGCCGTCGATGGCGTCCTTGTCCTTCACGGCCTTGGACAGGCCGCGGAAGAGCAGGGACAGGATCACGCCGGAGTTGCCCCTGGCCCCCCGCAGCAGGGCGGAGGCGCTGATGGACGCGGCCTCCCCCACGGTGCGGGGCTTCTTCTTGCGCAGCTCCGCCGCCGCGGTGCCGATGGTCAGGCTCATATTGGTGCCGGTATCCCCGTCCGGCACGGGGAATACGTTGAGCTCGTTGATCTCCTGCTTGTGCAGATTGAGGGAGGCTGCCGCGTGGATCACAGCCTGGGCAAAGGACGCTCCGTCAATGCGCTCTCTCATGTCTGTTGTTCCTTCCTTTCAGTGGGCAGTAGACCCGCTCAACCGATGACCATGGAATCGATGCACACATCCACGCTGCGCACCTCGGCGCCGGTGGTGCGGCTGACGATATAGCGGACCTCGCTCATGATGGAGCGGCTCACCGCCATCAGGTTCACCCCGTTGTCCACCATGATGTGCAGCTCGATGGAGACGGAGCTGTCGTCGTGATAGGTGATCTTGACACCCTTGCCCATGGATTCCCGGCGCAGCAGATGCACCAGGCCGTCGGTCTTGGACCGCACAGCCATGCCCTTGACGCCGTAGCAGTTGGTGGCCGCCGCGCCGGTGATGTTGGTGAATACCTCGCTGCTGATGGTGATCTCGCCCTTCTCGGTTTGAAGCCTCATTTGGCTGATCCCTTCCTTTCCGTGGGAAAATACTTGCCGGTGCCCCGCCGGGGCGGGCGGAATGGATTGCATTTGTGCTCCTATTGTATTCTATTTCGGCCCAAATTACAAGGGAAAAAAAGTTTTTGGAAAGTTGGGGCCGGCCCTTGTATTTTGTGCGCGGAGCGTGTAAACTGAATGAAAGCGATTCCATGTGGGAAACTGGAACAAAGGAGGCTTTTCGGCTTATGAAGAAATTAATCTGCGCCCTGGCCAAGCTGGTGGCCGCGCTGGCCGTGGTGAGCGCCCTGCTGTACGCCGCGGTGCTCTACTGGGACAAGATCATGGCCGTGGTGGCCAAGCTCAAGACCATGCTGCCCGACGCGCTGAAGGTCCGCACGGAGGACGACGCGGAGGCGGAGGACTACGCCGACTGGGAGCTGTAACCCGCACGTCCGGCCCCTGGAGCCGCATAATTCTGTTATGTGGCTCCAGGGGCCTTCTTTTCTGCCCGTATGCCCTTTACTTTGGCCGCTGTCATGTGGTATAATGACAACAATATTTTACAATGTGGTTTTGAAAACCAGAACGCACCGACAGAAAGGGGGGCCGGCGATGGAGGAGATCCGCGCGCTGAAGGAGCGCCTGGAGGGGGAGCGCCCCGTGGAGTGGGACGCCCTGCCCGACATCGGGCTGTATATGGACCAGCTCATCTCCTATATGCCCCGGCAGCTCATCCACTATGGGGAGGGGGAGAGCCTCACCTCCGCCATGGTCAACAACTACATCAAGGACGGGGCCATGCCCCGGGCCGACGGCAAGCGGTACTCCCGCACCCACCTGGCCTACCTGACGGCCCTGTGCGCCCTCAAGCAGGTGCTCTCGGTGAAGGACGCGGGGCTGCTGCTGGCCGCCGCCGCGGACGGGCGGGAGCCCAGGGAGCTGTATGAGCAGTTCCGGGAGGAGCTGGACCGGGCCCTGGACGTGACGGCGGGCAGCCTGGACGCCACCGACGGGGAGGAGGAGCTGCCCGGCCTGGCCCTGGCCCTGGCCCTGCGCAGCTACGCCGACCGCCTGGCCTGCCAGCGGGTGCTGGAGCTGCTGCGGGAGCGGCGGCCCCAGCCGATCAGGAGCAAGAAATAGGCCGTTTTGCGGCGTGCGATTTTGCAGAGAGAAGGGTGAGGTTTGATGCGTGATTATATCCTGCTGACCGATTCTTCGGCGGATCTGACCGCCGGGCTGGTGGAGGAGCTGGGGGTGGAGGTGCTCCCCCTGTCCTTCACCATGGCCAACCAGACCTACCGGAACTGGCCGGACAACCGGGAGATCGACCCCCACAGGTTCTATCAGCGGCTGCGGGAGGGGGAGATGGCCACCACCTCCGCCATCAACGTGGGGGAGTACACCGAGAAGCTGATCCCCTACCTGCGGGAGGGGAAGGACGTGCTGGTGGTCGCCTTCTCCTCCGCCCTGTCCGCCACCTGCCAGTCGGCCCGGCTTGCCGCGGAGGAGCTGCAGGAGCAGCTGTTCCCCAACCGGCAGATCCTGGTGGTGGATTCCCTGTGCGCCTCCATGGGGCAGGGCCTGCTGGTGTGGTACGCCGCCCGCCTCCGGAAGGAGGGCAGGAGCCTGGAGGAGGTGCGGGACTGGCTGGAGGAGAATAAGCTCCGCCTGTGCCACTGGTTCACCGTGGACGACCTCCACTTCCTCAAGCGGGGCGGCCGGGTGTCCCCCGCCACCGCGATGGTGGGCACCATGCTGTCCATCAAGCCGGTGATGCACGTGGACGACGAGGGCCGCCTGGTGAAGGTGGGCACCGCCCGGGGCCGCAACGCCTCCCTGAAGGCCCTGGTGGACCACATGGAGGACACCGCCGTCGACCCCGCCGGGCAGACCATCTTCATCAGCCACGGCGACTGCCTGGAGGACGCCCAAAAGGTGGCCGACGACGTGAGGGGCCGCTTCGGCATCCCGGCGGAGCGGATTCTCATCAACAACGTGGGCCCCGTCATCGGCGCCCACTCCGGCCCCGGCACCGTGGCCCTGTTCTTCCTGGGGAGCAAGCGCTGATGGAGGACATCAGGTGGCTGGAGGTGGTGCTGGACACCACCGAGGAGGAGCTGGAGGGCCTGTGCGCCCGCCTCACCGCCAACGGGGTCACCGGCATGGCCATCGAGGACGAGGAGGACTTCCGGACCTTTCTGGAGCAGAATACGCAGTACTGGGACTATGTGGACGAGGACCTGGTGGAGCGGATGCGCGGCGTGTGCCGGGTGAAGCTCTACGTCACCGACGACGACGACGGAAAAAAGCAGCTGGAGCGCTGGCTGGAGGGGGTCGGCCTGCCCTACACCGCCGCCTCCCTGGGGGAGAACGACTGGGCCCGCTCCTGGCAGAAGTACTACAAGCCCATGGCCGTGGGGGAGCGGCTCTACATCGTGCCAGAGTGGGAGCGGGAGGAGCCCGTGCCGGCGGGGAAGGTGCCCCTGTACCTGAACCCCGGCCTCACCTTCGGCACCGGCAACCACGCCTCCACCCAGCTGTGCCTGGCGGGGCTGGAGGCCTATACCGTCCCCGGGCAGCCGGTGCTGGATCTGGGCTGCGGCAGCGGCATCCTGTCCATCGCCGCCCTGGCCCTGGGGGCGTCGGAGGCCGCGGCGGTGGACATCGACCCCAAGGCGGTGGACGTGGCCTACGAGAACGCCGCCCTCAACGGCGTCGGGCGGGACCGCTACACCGTGCTGGCCGGCGACGTGGTGTCCGACCAGGGCCTGGTCGACCGGCTGGGGACGGGGAAGTACGCCCTGGTGCTGGCCAACATCGTGGCCGACGTGATCATCCCCCTGTCCGCCCGGGCGGGGGACTTCCTGGCGGAGGACGGGGTGTTCCTGTGCTCCGGCATCATCGACACCCGGGCCGACGAGGTGCAGGCCGCCCTGGAGAACAACGGCCTGCACGTGTTCGACCGGCGGGAGCAGAACGGCTGGGTGGCCCTGGCCGCCCGGGGGCGCTAGGCCCCGCCGGGGATAACCTGCAAAGGGAACGGAATTCCGCTACGAGAATTCCGTTCCTTTTTTCTCCGGTCCGTGGTAGAATGGGACAATACAGCCTTGCACGCAGGCACAGAAACGGGGGATGCCCATGTCCAGAACCGCAGAGGTGGCGCGCCTGACCCTCCCTCCGGGGCGGCGGGTGCTGGTTATCAGCGATATTCACGGCAATCTGCCGTTTTTGCAGGGGGTGCTGGCCGCCGCGGGCTACACCTCCGACGACATCCTGATCCTGCTGGGGGACCTGGTGGAGAAGGGGCCGGACAGCCTGTCCACCCTGCGCTGGATCATGGCCCTGGCGGAGCGGAACACGGTGTACTGCGTCCGGGGCAACTGCGACAACCTGATCAGCGACTTCGCCCAGGACGAGCGCGCGCCGGAGGACGCCTTCTTCCGCCACTACCTGAGCGTGTGGGGGGACCGCTGCCTGCTGGTGCAGATGGGCAGGGCGGCGGGCCTTGCGCTCCGGGGGCCGGAGGAGCTGCCCGCCCTGCGGGAGGTGGTAAGGGCCCGCTTCGCCCCGGAGCTGGCCTTTCTGGAGGCCATGCCGGAGATCCTGGTGACCCCCGACTACCTCTTCGTCCACGGCGGGGTGGCGGACGAGGAGCGCCTGGACGGCCTGGACGCCTGGAGGTGCATGAAAAACGACGACTTCCTCTCCCAGGGGCACGCCTTCCGCCGCTGGTGCGTGGTGGGCCACTGGCCGGTGACCCTCTACGACCCCGCCGTGCCCCGGTCCCGGCCCCTGCTGGAGCCGGAACGGCACATCGCCTCCATCGACGGCGGCTGCTCCCTCCAGATCGACGGGCAGCTCAACGCCCTGGTGCTGCCGGAGGCGCCCGGCGGGGCCTTCTCCTGGTTTGCCTACGACGGCCTGCCCACCGCCGCGGCCCTGGACGCCCAGGCCCCGTCGGCGGATTCGGTGAACGTGCGCTGGGGGCGCAACGCCCTGGAGGTGCTGGAGCGGGGGCGGGAGCTGACCCGCTGCCGCCACCTGGAGACGGGGCGGGTGCTGGACGTGCTCACCGAGTACCTGTACACGGACCAGGGGGTGGTCCGGTGCGAGGACTCCACCGACTACCGGCTGGAGGTGCGCCCCGGCGACGTTCTGTCGGTGGTGCGGCGCATCTCCGACCGGGCCCTGGTGAAGAAGGACGGCGTCACCGGCTGGTACTTCGGCCGGCTGCGCGCATAAAAAGGGTGCGGGACGGGCTTTTCCCCGTCCCGCACCCCTTTTTGGTGGGACTGCCATACGCCGTCTCAGCGGTCGGCAAAATACTCCAGCACCCTGCTCAGGACAAGGCAGAGAACGATCCCGGCCAGCGCCGCCCCGAAGTGGAGCTGCAGCAGCAGATTGTCGAACACCCGGTTCACAATCAGCAGCAGCGCCAGGGCCAGAAAGGTCTTGACCAGCAGGAGGTTCGAGCTGCCGGAAAACGCGGCCCGCGAGACGCTGTGGAACAGATACCCCGCGGCCGCCAGGATGAGCACCGTCATCAGCACGTCCCCCGTGGTGACCGGGATCTCCGGCCAGCCGCTCCGCCCGACGGCGCCGGGGAGGAACCAGGACAGCATCCCCCGGTTGAACAGCCAGATCACCCCCCACACCCCCACGCACAGCAGGCCGGTGGACAGGCCGTCCAAAATCCGCTCCCGCACCGTGAGCCGGGGCACCTCGGCCAGCACCTGGTCGCAGAACTGCCGGTAGTCCTCCCCGATCACATCCTCCGGAGCCTCTCCCCGGAGCTGGGCGTCCAGGAACATCTGCCCGATGTCCCGGCGCACCAGCTCCTGGTTGTACTCGCTGACCGGGGCGGAGCGGAGGTAGACCACCATGTCGGTGAGCACCTGGTTGAATTCCGGGTTCAGCGCCCGCTCAAAGGCGTTGTTCTCCTGCATCAGCTTCCGGGTTCTGGTCATGGTTCCTCATCCTCCCTCTGTGTGTCGGCCAGCAGGCGGTCCACCGCCCCGGTCAGCTCGGCATAGCTGGCCATGAAGGCGGCCAGCTCCTCCCCGCCCCGGTCCGTGAGGGCGTAGTACTTCCGGTTTGGGCCCAGCTCCGACGGGCGCAGCTCCGCCCGGACCGCCCCGCTCTTCTCCAGCCGCAGCAGCAGGGGATAGATGGTGCCCTCGGCGATGCGGCCGAAGCCGTAGGCGGCCAGCTGCTGGGCGATCTCATAGCCGTAGGTGGGCTTTTTGCGGATCACCGCCAAAATGCACCCCTCCAGGGTGCCCTTGAGCAGTTGGGATGGGATCATGGCATCACTACCTTGTCTCGCAAAGTACCAGGACAGCTATATTGTATCACAAAGTAGTCTCCTGTCAAGGGGGACCGGCAAAAATCAGCTTTGTGCAATCTATATAGAATTTCGCAAAATTCAGATTGACTTTATGGAAATACTGTGCTATTCTGTGCCTGAAAAGCAGCTCCTGCCCTTTTGCGGAGCGAGAGGAGGCCGCCGATGAGCCGTTCCTGGAGACGCGCGCTTCTGCTTCTGGCCGGCGCCGCCGTACTGGCCTGCGGGATCTTCGCCATCGTCCAGTCGAAGCGGCAGTACGACTATGTCTTTCTGAACAACACCTACTATGCCGTGACCCATGAGCCCGCCAGGCCGGAGGAGCTGGGGACGCAGGCCGTGGGGACGGTGCGCCGGCACGCCCGGGTGGCCTTCCTGCGGGAGCGGCAGGAGGAGGGGGATTCCAACTACCTCCCGGTGGGCGCGGTGCTGTACGAATCGCCGGTGAGCATGAACTTTATCCTCTACACAGACCCGGAGAACGGCGAATGGAAGAAGGCCTATTTCGTCCACGACCGCGTGGCGGAGGCCTGGTACACCGGGCCGTAGGCCGCGGAGACGATGAAAAGCCGCGGGGAAATTGTCCTTTGACAATTTCCCCGCGGCTTTCTGGTCGGACCGGGGCGCACTACTGCTCCGGCTTCACCTCAAAGGCGGCGACGCTCTGCTCAAAGGCGGCCCGCTCGGCGGCGGAGCCGTGGACCTCCACCTTCACCGGCTGGGACAGGTCCAGGGAAAACAGGCCCATGATGGACTTGGCGTCCACCACATAGCGGCCGGAGAGCACGTCCACCTCGCAGGTGCAGCGGGTGGCGGCGTTGACAAACTGGCGCACGTCGTCAATCGAGGACAGGGTGATCAGAAATTCAGACATGGGGAAACACCTCCAGAAATCTGGTTTGCTCTATACAAGGGATGGGGTTTGCCGTATAATTAGGGATGCCCACATTATAGTCGAAGAAACCAAAAATGCAATGGCCCGCCGGGGGAAAATCAAAATTCTGTCTGATTGCACAAAGGGGCCCGGCGGCCTGAGAGGAAAAAACATGCGAGTTGCTATCTATACCCTGGGCTGCAAGGTCAACCAGTACGAGACCCAGGCCATGGAGGCGGAGCTCACCCGCCGGGGCCACACCCTGGCCCCCTTTGACGGGGAGGCCGACGCCTACGTCATCAACACCTGCACCGTCACGGCGGTGAGCGACAAGAAGTCCCGGCAGATGATCCGGCAGGCCCGCCGCCGCGCCCCCCACGGAGTGGTGGCGGTGTGCGGCTGCTACGCCCAGACCGACCCCGAGGCGGTGGAGGGGCTGGGGGTGGACCTGGTCATGGGCACCAATGACCGCATGGGCTTTGTGGACGCCCTGGAGGCCCTGAGCCCCGACGGGGGGCAGCCGGTGGTGGACGTGGACGACGCCCTGCGCCGCCGCCAGTACGAGCGCCTCCCCGCCGGGGGGCTGGAGGGCCGCACCCGGGCCATGCTGAAGGTGGAGGACGGCTGCGTCAGCTTCTGCACCTACTGCATCATCCCCTACGCCCGGGGGCCGGTCCGCTCCCTGCCCCTGGAGGAGGCCGCCTGTGAGGCGGCCCGCCTGGCCGGGCTGGGCTACCGGGAGCTGGTGATCACCGGCATCGAGATCTCCTCCTGGGGCCGGGACCTTCGGAATGAGGCCTCCCTCATCGACCTCATCGAGGGGGTGTGCGCCGCCGCGCCGGCGTGCCGGGTGCGGCTGGGCTCCCTGGAGCCCCGCACCATCACGGCGGAGTTCTGCCGCCGGGCCGCCGCCCTGCCCAACCTGTGCCCCCACTTCCACCTGTCTCTGCAGAGCGGCTGCGACGCCACCCTGCGGCGGATGAACCGGAAATATGATTCCGAGCGGTATTATGAGAGCGTAAAATTACTGAGAGACCACTTCGACCGGCCTGGGATCACCACCGACCTGATTGTGGGCTTCCCCGGGGAGACGGAGGAGGAGTTCCAGGCCACCCTGGACTTCGTGCGGCGGTGCGCCTTCTCCGCCCTGCACATCTTCCCCTACTCCCACCGCACCGGCACCCCGGCGGCGGACATGCCCGGCCAGGTGCCCCGCTCGGAGAAGGAGGCGCGGGCCCGCCGGGCCGCAGAGGCTGCGGCGGAGCTGCGGGCGGCCTGGCTGGCGGGGGGAATCGGCCGCACCGCGCCGGTGCTCTTTGAGGAGGAGAGAGACGGCCTGTGGCGGGGCCACGCCCCCGACTACACCGAGGTGTACGCCCAGGGGGAGGGATTACACAACGTGATAAAAACAGTCGAAATAACCGGAACGTATCAGGATGGATGGAAAGGAAGCGTCGTGAAATGAAAAGGAAGCTCCTGCCCCTGGCGCTCTCCCTGGCCCTGCTGGCCGGGTGCGCCCCGGCCCCTGGGCCCTCGCCGTCCCCCACGGCGGAGGCGACCCCCGCGCCAACCCCGGCCGCGGCGGTGGACTTCCACGCATTTCTGGACGAGGTCAACGAGACAAGGCGGGCCGTCATCGAGGACGGGCCCTCCCTGGACATCACGGCCTGGACGCCGGATTTCACCGACCAGAACCACACCTTCACCGACGAGGAGATGGAGGTTCTGCTGACGCCCCACGACCCGGCGGAAAATCTGACCCTGGAACAGGCCAGAGAGGACGTGGAGACCGCCTTCACCCTCCTGCGCACCACCTACGGGGCCTACGAGTACTTCGGCGGCGACCAGGTGTTTGACGGCCTGCGGGAGGAGGCCCTGGCCCGGCTGGAGGAGGCCGACCCCGCTCTCCCCCTGGCGGACGCGGTGGCGGAGGCCCTGTATGCCGTGCTGTCCCCGGTGGTGCGGGACGGGCATTTCGTCGTTGGTAACCGCCGCCTGATTGAGCCCTATGAGCTCTCCCCCTATTATGTCCCCGGCGTGTACATCGACGACCCCACAGGGCTGGATGAAGATTATATCAAGCCCACCATCGGCCCGGACGGGGCCATCACCTACGGCTTTTACGCCCTGAGTCACGACGGGAGCGACCTGCCGGACACCGTCGGGGAATATGACGGGCTGAACTGGACACAGTGCAAGCCGGTGAGGACACTCAGTGGTACCGCCTTTTCGGAGGGCCAGTGCCAGGGGATCCCCATGCTGGAGTCCCGGCGCATGTCCTCCCGCACGCCGGAGGGGCAGGCCCAGCTGGAGCGGTTCGCCTCCTGCGGCGGGGAGTACGCCGACGCGCCCCTGCTGATCTTCGACGTGCGGGGAAACCCCGGCGGCAGCGACCGGTGGGTCATGGGCTGGTTTGAGGGATGGACGGGCCAGCCCTCCCAGCCCCACAGAGTTGACGGGCATCGGTACAGCCAGCTGGGCTGCGAGGTTCACGGTTCCTCCTACTATCCGCCGGATTGGATGGGGACCTGGGGGATCGGGACGGAGGAGGGCCGCTGGGTGGAGCGGGAGGGCTATACCTTCCTGCTGACCGACGGCGGCACCGCCTCCTCCGGGGAGACCGCGGTGGAGTTCCTCCGCACGGTGGAGAACACCCTGGCGGTGGGCCTCCCCACCGGCGGATGCGCGCTGGTTTCCAATAATATGGATATCTATCTCCCCCACACAGGGGTGTGGCTCTTTTTCGGCACTGGCCTGAGCTTTCATGAGACCATGGAGAACCGGGACGGGGTGGGCTATCTCCCCGACCTGTGGGTCAACCCCACCGAGGCCCCGGTGGCGGTGGCCCGGATGTGCGAATACTACAACCTGGGAGGTGCGACATGAGCCGCGCGGACGAGCTGTTCATTGAAAACTGCAAGGACATTCTGGCCCACGGGGTGTGGGACACGGACCAGGCGGTGCGGCCCCGGTGGGAGGACGGAACCCCCGCCCACACGGTGAAGAAGTTCGGCATTGTCAACCGCTACGACCTGCGGGAGGAGTTCCCGGTGCAGACCATCCGCAAAATGGCCT
Organism: uncultured Flavonifractor sp.; assembly: GCA_944385585.1. Lineage (GTDB taxonomy): Bacteria > Bacillota > Clostridia > Oscillospirales > Oscillospiraceae > Flavonifractor. The sequence continues at coordinate 13,038 of CALWXU010000015.1, read as the reverse complement.
TCCAAAACGCGGTGGACGAGCTGCTGTGGATCTGGCAGAAGAAGTCCAACAACATCCGCGACCTGAACTCCCACATCTGGGACGCCTGGGCGGACGAGAGCGGCTCCATCGGCAAGGCCTACGGCTACCAGCTGGGGGTTAAGCACGTCTACCCCGAGGGGGAGATGGACCAGGTGGACCGGGTGCTCTACGATTTGAAGCACAACCCGGCCTCCCGGCGGATCCTCACCAGCCTGTACAACCACCACGACCTCCACGAGATGGCCCTCTACCCCTGCGCCTGGTCGGTGACCTTCAACGTGTCGGGGCACACCCTCAACGCGGTGCTCAACCAGCGCAGTCAGGACATGCTCACCGCCAACGGCTGGAACGTGATGCAGTACGCCGCCCTGGTGCACATGCTCGCCCAGGTGTCGGGGCTGGAGGCGGGGGAGCTGGTCCACGTGATCGCCGACGCCCACATCTACGACCGCCACGTGCCTATCGTGGAGGAGCTCATCGCCCGGGCGCCCTATGACGCCCCGGCGCTGTGGATGGACCCGGCGGTCACCGACTTCTATTCCTTTACCAGGGACAGCTTCCGCCTGGAGGGCTACCGGTTCCACCCGCTGGAGCAGCCCATCCCCGTGGCGGTGTAGGGGGGCGGAAGCATGAACGTGATCGCGGCGGTGGACCGGAACTGGGCCATCGGGAAGGGCGGGGACCAGCTGTGCTATCTCCCCGCCGATCTGAAACGCTTCCAGGCCCTCACCACCGGCCACCCGGTGATTTTGGGCCGAAAGACCCTGGCCACCTTCCCCGGCGGGCGGCCCCTGAAAAACCGGCGGAACCTGATCCTGTCCCGGGACCCGGCCTTTGCCCCAGAGGGGGCGGAGGTGTTCCGCTCCCTGGCGGACCTGCGCGCCGCCGCCCCGGCGGACTGCTTCGTCATCGGGGGGGCGAGCGTCTACACCGCCCTGCTGGACGGATGCGACACGGCCTATATCACCAAAATCGACCGGGCGTGGGCGGGGGCGGACGCCTTTTTCCCCAATCTGGACGCCGACCCGGCCTGGTTTATCGCCGAGGAGGGGGAGCCGATGGAGCATGAGGGCATCCCCTTCCGCTACGTGACCTATCGGAGGAGGGGCGGATATGTACTGGGATGAGATCGCGGCCTACCAGCCCCAGGGCGAGGCGGAGGCGGGGGACAAGGCCATGTTCCTGGAGTACCTGCGCCTCTTCCCCGACACCATCCTCACCCGGGAGAACAAAATCGCCCACCTGACCGCCTCCGGATTTGTGGTGAACGGGGACGGGACACGGGTGCTCATGGCCCACCACAACATCTATAAGGTGTGGGCCTGGACCGGCGGCCACGCCGATGGGGACGGGGATCTGCTCTCCGTGGCCCTGCGGGAGGCCCGGGAGGAGACCGGGGTGGAGCACATCCGCCCCCTGAGCCCCGCCATCGCCTCCCTGGACATCCTGCCCGTGTGGGGCCACGTGAAGCGGGGGGCGTGGGTGCCCTCCCACCAGCACCTGAACGTCACCTACCTGCTGACGGCGGACGAGGCCGACCCCCTCCGCTTCCGGGAGGGGGAGAACACGAGGGTGGGCTGGCTGCCGGCGGAGCGCCTGCTGGAATACACCAACGAGTGGGAGATGGACGGCATCTACACCAAGCTGCTGGAGCGGGCCCGGGCCCTGCTGGCCGGGCGCTGAGGGGCCCGCCGCGCCCGGAGCGCAAAAAAACGGGGGAGGCCGTCTGTCCGGACGGCCTCCCCCGCGGCGGTTCTATGATTCTCCTTCCTCCCCGTCCGGCCCCTCCTGGGGCAGCCTGGTGACGGTGGCCCACTCCACCCGGCGGTCGGTGAGGGTGTCCACCCGGATGTGCAGGCCGCACACCTCCACCTCGGGGTGGCTGCCGTCCTCGGGGATCACGTTGAGCTGGGCGAACACCAGGCCGCCCAGGGTCTCGGACTCCTCGTCTTCGGGGAAGTCCACGTCCAGGGCCTCGGCCACGTCGTCCAGATCCGCCGAGCCGGCGATGCGCCAGGTATTTTCACCCAGGGGGACAATCTCCTGATCCTCCAGGGGGTCGAATTCGTCGTAGATGTTGCCCACGATCTCCTCCAGCAGATCCTCCATGGTCACCAGGCCGGCGGTGCCGCCGTACTCGTCGATGACGATGGCCAGGTGGACCTTGCGGCTCTGCATGTCCCGGAAGAGCCTGTCGGCGGGGACGGACTCCGGCACGAAGTAGGCGGGGCGCAGCAGCTCCCGCACCGGCTTGGGGCCGGACTTGCGGGCGTTGATGAGCCACTCCCGGGTGCTGAGGATGCCGATGATATCGTCGGCGTCCTTCTCATACACCGGGAACCGGGACAGGCCGGTGGATTCGATGGTGGCCTCGATCTCCTCCGGCGTGTCCTCCACCCAGATCATCTCCATGTCGGTGCGGTGGACCATCACGTCCTCGGCGGTCATGTTGTCAAACTCGAAGATGTTCTCAATCATCTCCTTCTCGCCGGAACGGATGGCGCCCTTCTCCTCACCGATGTCCACCATCATACGGATGCCCTCCTCCGATACCTCATCGTCCTCCTCATTGGGGTCGATATGTACCAGGCGGAGCACGCCGTTTGTGGACACGGTCAGCAGCCAGATCACCGGGCGCATGACCGCGGCCAGGAAGGCCACAACCCGGCAGGTGAAGCGGGCCACGGCCTCGCTCTTCCGCATGGCCACCCGCTTGGGCACCAGCTCGCCGAAGATCAGGGTGAAATAGGAGAGGATCAGGGTAATCAGGATCACCGACAGGGTGTGCACCGCCTCCGCCGCGGCGGCGGTCAGCTGGTACTCGTTGATGAGCCACTGGGACAGCCGGCCGGCCAGGTTGTCGGCGCCGAAGGCCGCGCCCAGGAAGCCGGCCAGGGTGATGCCGATCTGGATGGTGGACAGGAAGCCGGTGGGCTGCTCGGTGATTTTCAGCAGCAGGGCGGCCTTCTTGTCTCCGTCCTCGGCCTGCCGGCGGAGCACCGCCTCATTCAGGGAGATGACCGCGATTTCGGTGGCGGCAAAGTAGGCGTTGAGCGCAATGAGTATGACCTGGAGTAGGATCTGAGGCCATAAAGGGGGTTGCAAGGCGATTCCTCCTTGAAATAATAAGATTGCGCGGCGCAGGGCCGCGCGGTGTGTATGGTACGCTGTTTAGTATATCATATTTATGAAAAAAATCCATAGGCATGAGGAAAAATTTTAGGATTCATGCTATAATAATGCCTGCCGAGCCGGCCGCGGCGGGAGCCTCCGGCGTCCGGCCGCGCCATTCCAGCAGCGCTGACGCACGGCCTTCCGCTCTTGCGGCTTTGCGGGATCCGCATTATAATAGCAGCGACCGGCACGAAGCACGGGGAAAAGGGGAGAGGACATGGGGACACACGAGCGCCTGAGGGAGCTGCTGGAGCAGCCGGCCACCTTTGTCAAGTGGCTGGTGTTCGCCGCGGTCAGCGGGGTGCTGTGCGGCGGGGTGGCCACCGCGTTTTTTTACGCCTTCGACGCCGTCACCGCGCTGCGGCTGGCCCACCCCTGGCTGCTGTGGCTGCTGCCCCTGGGGGGCGCGGCCATCGTGCTGCTCTACCGCGTGTGCGGCATGGAGGGGGACCGGGGCACCAACTTCGTGCTGGTGGCCGTGCGGGAGGACCAGCCCCTCCGCCTGCGCACCGCCCCCCTGGTCTTTGCCGCCACCATGATCACCCACCTGTGCGGCGGCTCCTCCGGCCGTGAGGGGGCCATCCTCCAGATCGGCGGCTCCATCTCCTCCACCGTCGGACGGTGGATGCGCCTGGACGACAAGGACCGGCGGATCATCACCATGTGCGGCATGTCCGCCGCCTTCTCCGCCCTGTTCGGCACCCCCCTCACCGCCGCCATGTTCTCCATGGAGGTCACCAGCGTGGGGGTGCTCTACTACGCGGCCATCGTGCCCTGCGTCCTCTCGTCCATCGTGGGGCTGTGGATGGCCCAGGCCTTCGGGGTGCCCCCCACCCAGTTTACCCTGACGGGCGTGCCCAACCTGAGCCCCCTCACCCTGGTGCAGATCATCATCCTGGGCGCCCTGTTCGCCCTGCTGTCGGTGTTCTTCTGCCGGCTGATGCATGCCGCGCCCCGCCTGTACGACAAATACCTGCCCAACCCCCTGGCGCGGGCTGTCGCGGGCGGCGGAGTGGTGATCGCCCTCACCCTCCTGGTGTGGCTGTGGAACCCCGGTACTTACGACTACAACGGCGCCGGCGAGGCGGTGCTCCACGCCGCCATCCAGGGGCAGGCCCGGCCGGAGGCCTTCCTGCTGAAGATGCTCTTCACCACCATCACCCTGGGGGCCGGCTTCAAGGGCGGCGAGATCGTCCCTGTGTTCTTCACCGGCGCCGCCTTCGGCTGCACCGCGGCCCCCCTGCTGGGGCTGCACCCCTCCTTCGGCGCGGGGCTGGGCATGGTGTGCGTGTTCTGCGGCGTCACCAACTGCCCGATGACCTCCCTGCTTTTGGCCCTGGAGCTCTTCGCCGGGGACAGCTACGGCATGTTCACCGGCCAGAGCCTGTGCCTGTTCGCCGTGTGCATCGCCGTGTCCTACATGCTCTCCGGCTACTACGGCCTGTACAGCGAGCAGAAGATCGTCTACAGCAAGCTCCGCCCGGAGTTCATCGACAAAAAGGCCAACGAGGACGAGTAGGCCGGATGCGTTCAGCCGAGCGCGGACAGGCGGCCCAGCTCGATGCCCAGGGCCAGGGCCTGCTGATCATTGCGGACACTTTGGAAACCTCCATTGACTACCTGACCGGCCGCTCTGACGAGCGGTAGGGCGCGGTATCCCGGACGCGCCGTCTCGCCGGGACTTGACAGAGCCCGGAAAACCGCATAAAATGGACATCTTCGATGGAATGGGCCCCGCGCCGGCGGGCGCGGCCCGCGACAGGAGGAGGACAGCGCCATGCTGCAGTTCAACCACTTCAACTTTAACGTGCTGGACCTGGACGGCTATTGGATCGAAATCGTCCCCGACCGGAGGTAGGCCATGGGCAGGACTGTTGACGGCCGCCTGGCCTACGCCGACCTGCTCCGCTGCGCGGCCATGCTGGCGGTGATTGTGGTCCATGTGACGGGGGGGAGCCTGGAGGCCGCGGCGGTGGGCTCCCCGGCCTTCCAGGTGCTCAACCTGTACGACAGCCTGGCCCACTGGTGCGTGCCGGTGTTTGTCATGCTCTCCGGCATGTTCCTGCTGGACCCCAAGCACAGCCTGCCCCCCTCCAAGCTGTTTTTCGGCCACATCCTGCGCATCGCGGCGGCCCTGGCGGTGTGGGGGACGGCCTACGCCCTGGTGACCCAGGTGTCCGCCGGCGGCCTGAGCTGGGCGAGCGTGCGGGCGGCGCTGTACCAGGTGCTGCTGGGCAGGACCCACTTCCACCTGTGGTTCCTCTACATGATCATCGGCCTGTACCTGGTGACCCCCATCCTGCGGGCCTTTGTCCGGGGGGCGGGCCGGGGGGATTTTCACTGGTTCTTCCTGCTGGTGTTCCTCTTCACCTGCCTCATCCCCACCATCCTGCGCCTGCGGCCCAGCCAGACCCTGAGCCTGTATGTCAACAACCTCAATCTCAAGCTGGTGCTGGGGTATGTGGGCTACTACGTGCTGGGGTACTATCTGAAGGCCTACACCCTCAGCCGCCCGGCGGAGTACCTGATCTACGCGCTGGGGGTGCTGGGGGCGGCGGTCACCGCCGGGGGTACCGCCTGGCTGTCCCAGCAGCGGGGGATGCTCATCCAGACCCTCTACAACTACGACAGCCCCAACATCGCCCTGATGAGCGTGGCCGTGTTCGTGTTCTTCCGCTACGTGCTGGGGGTGAGCGACGAGCGCTCCCGCCGGCAGCGGGTCTCCGGCGTGGCCAAGGTGTCCTTCGGCATCTACCTGGCCCACGTGTTCTTCCTCATCCTCCTGGGCCGCCTGGGCGTCAGCGCCCTGTCCTTCGCCCCGGCCCTCTCGGTGCCGGTGCTGTCCGTCCTGGTGTTCCTGGGCTCCTTTGTGGTGGCCTGGCTGCTGTCCAAAATCCCCCTGGCGGGCAAGTATCTGACTTAGTAAGGAGAGACGGCATGCTCTTTTCCAGCTCGGTCTTTCTGTTCCTGTTCCTCCCTTTGGTGCTGCTCCTCTACTACCTGCCCCTGCGGCGGTGGCGGCAGGGGCAGAATGTATTCCTCCTACTGGCCTCCCTGGGGTTCTACGCCTGGGGGGAGCCCTGGTTCGTGCTGGTGATGATCGCCTCCATCCTGGCCAACTACGGCTTCGGCCTGTGGGTGGACTTCTGCAAACGGAAGGGCCGCTCCTGCGCCCTCCCCGTGGCGGCGGCGGTCGCCGCGAACCTGGGCGTCCTGTTCGTGTTCAAGTACCTGACCTTCACCCTGGGCATCCTCAACAGCCTGGGGGCCCACCTTGTCATCCCCGGCATCGAGCTGCCCATCGGCATCTCCTTCTTCACCTTCCAGGCCCTGAGCTATGTGCTGGATGTCCACCGGGGCCGGGGGCAGGTGCAGAAGTCCCCCCTGAAGGTGGGGCTTTACATCTCCTTCTTTCCCCAGCTCATCGCCGGCCCCATCGTCAAGTACGAGACGGTGGCCCAGCAGATCGACGGCCGGCAGGAGAGCTGGGCCGACTTCTCCGCCGGCTGCGCCCGGTTCATCGCCGGGCTGGGCAAGAAGGTGCTCATCGCCAACCAGGTGGCGGTGGTGGCCGACCGGGCCTTCGGCATGGGGGCGGGGGAGCTGTCCGCCTCCTTCGCCTGGCTGGGCTCCATCTGCTACACCCTGCAGATCTACTACGACTTCTCCGGCTACTCCGACATGGCCATCGGCCTGGGGAGGATGTTCGGCTTCCACTTCCTGGAGAACTTCAACTACCCCTACATCTCCCGCTCCGTCACTGAGTTCTGGCGGCGGTGGCACATCTCCCTGTCCACCTGCTTCCGGGACTATGTGTACTTCCCCCTGGGGGGCAGCCGGGTGGGCTCTAAGGCCAAGCACATCCGCAACCTGTTCCTCGTGTGGCTGCTCACCGGCATCTGGCACGGGGCCAACTGGACCTTCCTGGCCTGGGGCCTGTTCTACTTCGCGCTGCTGGTGCTGGAGAAGTACGCCGGCCTGGGCCGGGGCTGGCCGGCGTGGCTCCAGTGGCTGTTCACCCTTCTGGTGGTCAACCTCGCCTGGATGCTCTTCCGGGCGGACAGCCTGGGGGCGGCGTGGCAGTACCTGCTGGCCATGCTGGGCCTGGGCGCCGGCGGCTGGAGCGACCTGACCGCCCTCTACCTGCGGGAGAACTGGGCGGTGCTGCTGGCCGGGGCGGCCTTCGCCGCGCCCCTGGCCCCCCGGCTGCGGGACTACCTGGCCCGGCGGGACTGGCCCCTGGCCGACCTGCTCTACGCCGCGGGGGCGGCGGCGGTGCTCCTGGTGTCCGCCGCCTTCATCATCAAGGGGACCTACAACCCCTTCATCTACTTCAATTTCTGAGGAGGCATGGCCATGAGACGACGCAATACCCTCACCGCGGCGGTGTTCCTGCTGGCGGTGGCGGCGGGCTTTGTGCTGCTGGCCACCTCCTTTTTCGGCCGGGAGGGCAGCCTGGAGGCCCTGCTCAAGGCCTTCGCCCGGGACAAGGACGTAATGGCCTTTGTGGACGGGGCGGAGGGCGCGGTCAACGAGGATCTGGACCGGAACCACTGGTTCATCCAGCTCTACGGCGGGGTGCAGCGGCTGTCCGGCCGGCGGGTGGTGGAGGACGCGGTGAGTGAGAACACGGTGGTCAGGCTGTCCACCGGGGCGCTGAACTTTGTGGACCTCCAGGCCACAAGCCAGGCGGGGGAGGCCGTATCGGCCAACGCCGCCGCCACGGCGGCGTTGGCCCAGGGCCTGGAGGGCCTGGGCATCCCCTACCTCTACCTGTGCGCCCCCCAGAAGATCCAGCGGGGGCAGGCCCTCCTGCCCGTTGGGGTGGAGGAGAACGGCAACGCCAGCGCCGACGCCTTCCTGGCGGAGCTGGAGCGGCTGGGCACGGACTATGTGGACCTGCGCCCCCTCTTTGAGAACAACGGCATCTACGCCAACTGGTTCTTCAAGACCGACCACCACTGGCGGCCGGAGGCGGCCTTCTTCGCCTGGCAGCAGCTCTCCCACGTGCTCTCCGACCGCTACGGCTTCCACACCGACCCGGCCCTCACCGACCCGGCCAGCTGGCGGACCACGGTGCTGCGGGACTTCTTCCTGGGCAGCCAGGGCAAGCGGGTGGGCTCCCTCTACGCCGGGGTGGACAGCTTCACCCTCTACACCCCCCTGTTCGACACCGACCTGACCTACGTCTGCCAGGCCTACAACATCCACCGCACCGGGGACTTTGAGACGTCGGTGTGCTTCCCGGAGCGGGTGGCGGAGCCGGACTGGTTCGGCGGCAACCCCTACACCTACTACGCCGGCGGGGACTACCCCATCGCCACGATCACCAACCACAAAAACCCGGACGGGCCCCGGGTGGTGATGCTGCGGGACTCCTTCGCCTGCGCCCTCACCCCCTTTCTGGCCCTGTCCTGCTCGGAGCTGACCACCATCGACCTGCGCTACTTCGAGGGGGACCTGTCGGCGGCCATCCAGGCGGCGGAGCCGGACCTGGTGCTCACCCTCTACGCCGCCTCCACCACCGCGCTGGAGCCCCTGTTTGACTATGACAAAACGGAGGAATGACGCTTTGCATACCGGCACGACCCCCTCTCTCCGCCGGCTGGACGGGCACTATATGGCCATGCAGATGGGCTTCTGGGCCATGTTCGCCGCCATTGTGGCCTATCAGACCGCCCTGCTGCTGGAGCGGGGCTTCTCCAACGGGGACGCGGGGCTGATGACCGCGGTGCGCTGCCTGGCCGGCATTGTGTGCCAGCCCCTGCTGGGCGGCTTCGCCGACCGGCACCCGGAGGTGCCCCTCAAGCGCATTGTGGCCCTCTGCCTGGCCCTGTCCCTGGCGGCGGGCGTCTGGTACTGGGCCGACCCGGCCATGGGCCTGGGGCCCACCGCCCTGGTGTGGGTGGTCATCGGGGGGCTGGGGGTGTCCTGCTACCCCCTGATGGACGCCATGGCCGTCCAGTTCATCAGCGACGGCGTGCCCATCCGCTACAGCCTGGGCCGCGGCATGGGCTCCATGGCCTACGCGGTGGTGTGCGTGCTGCTGGGAATCCAGGTGGGCCGCTGGGGGGTGGAGGCCACCCTGCTCACCTTCCTGGTACTGACCGCGGCAGAGATCGCCCTGGTGCTCACCTACCCCACGTGGCGCCCCCACGCCCCGTCCGGCACGGCGGAGGACGCCAGGCCCCAGTCGGTGCTCGCCCTGCTGCGGAGCAGGCCCCGCTTCACCCTGATGCTGGCGGGGGTGCTCCTCGGCCTCACCGCCGTGCTCCCCCTGTCCAACTTTTTGGTCAACGTGATTGTCAGCCGGGGCGGCACCAGCGCCGACCTGGGGCTGGCCATGTTCCTCATGGGCGGCGCCGAGCTGCCCGCCGCCCTCCTGTTTGCCCGGCTCCGGCGCAGGATGGACAGCGGGAGGCTCCTGGCGGTGAGCATCCTGTTCAGCACGCTGAAGGGGGCGGCCCTGCTGTGCACCTGGAACCTGGCGGGGGTGCTGCTGTGCCAGCCCCTGCAGATGCTGGGCTACGGCCTGTTCACCCCCGCGTCGGTGTACTTCGTCAACGAATCGGTGCCCCCCGCCGACCGGGTGCGGGGCCAGACGGTCATGATGGTGGCCTCCAACGGCCTGGGCGGCATGCTGGGCGGGCTGCTGGCCGGCGCCACCCTGGACCTGGGCGGCGCGAACTGGATGCTGGCCGCCTGCGTGGCCTGCGGATGCGCGGGCACCCTCCTGTGCCTGCTCGCCCTCCGGCTCCGGGATTCCGCCGCCCCGGAAACTTTACAAAAATAGCCCTTCCCAAACGGGGTGGAATGGTGTATCATAGCACCGTATTTGAACCGTCCAAAAGGCAAAAAAGTACCCAACGGAGGTATGGTATGAATCTGAGAAAGACAAAGATCATCTGCACCCTGGGGCCCGCGGTGGACGACCCGGACACCATCCAGAGGCTCATCCGCAGCGGCATGAACGCCGCCCGCTTCAACTTCTCCCACGGCTCCCACGCCGAGCAGCTGGCCAGGCTGAACATGTTCAAAAAGGTGCGGGACAACATGGGCGCGCCGGTGGCCACCATCCTGGACACCAAGGGCCCCGAAATCCGCATCCGCACCTTTGCCGACGGGCCCATCCACCTGGAGCAGGGTCAGGCGTTCACCCTCACCACCGACGATGTGCCCGGCGACGGGCATCAGGTGTCCGTCACCTATGAAAACCTGCACCGGGAGGTGACGCCCGGCTGCCGCATCCTGGTGGACGACGGGCTCATCGAGCTGCGGGTCCAGAAGGTGGAGGGCCACGCCATCCGCTGTGAGGTGGAGAACGGCGGCCCCCTGTCCAGCAATAAGTCCATCAACATCCCGGACGTGCATATCCTGCTGCCCTCCCTCACCGACAAGGACCGGGAGGATCTGAAGTTCGCGGCAGAGCAGGACTTCGACTTTGTCGCCGCCTCCTTTGTCCGCAAGGCAAGCGATGTGGAGGATATCCGCGCCGAGCTGCACAAGCACGGCGGGGACGATATCCGCATCATCGCCAAGATTGAGAACCGGGAGGGCGTGGAAAACCTGGAGTCCATCATCGCCGCCGCCGACGGCCTGATGGTGGCCCGGGGCGACCTGGGGGTGGAGATCCCCGCCCACGAGGTGCCCATCCTCCAGAAGAAGATGATCAAGGAGGGCACCCGGGCCGGCATCCCGGTGATCACCGCCACCCAGATGCTGGACTCCATGATCCGCAACCCCCGGCCCACCCGGGCGGAGGTGTCCGACGTGGCCAACGCCGTGTTCGACGGCACCTCCTGCGTCATGCTCTCCGGCGAGACCGCCTCCGGCAAGTACCCCCTCGATGCCCTGGCCACCATGGTGGACACCGTCCTGGCCGCCGAGGAGGCCATCGACTACTGGGGCCGGTTCCGGGAGCGGAGCCTGCTGCCCAAGATCTCCACCGTCAGCGACGCCATCACCCACACCTGCTGCCTGACGGCCATGGATCTGAACGCGGTGGCCATCCTGGCCCCCACCCGCTCCGGCTACACCGCCAAGGTGATCTCCCGCTTCCGCCCCTCCTGCCCCATCGTGGCCCTGTGCCAGAGCGAGTCCACCCGGCGGCAGCTGGCCATCTCCTGGGGCGTCCACCCCTTCCTGTCCGGCGAGGTGGATTCCACCGACCGGATGTTCTCCCTGGCCGTGGACGTGGCCCGGAAGGAGGGGGCTGTCCAGCCCGGCGACACGGTGGTCATCACCGCCGGCGTGCCCCTGGGCCAGTCCGGCACCACCAACCTCATCAAGGCCCAGGTGGTGGAGGAGGGCCTGTAGGCCCCCAAAAATCAGCCCATAAAACCAGCGGCCCGGCTCTTGCGGAGCCGGGCCGCACAGCTTGTCAAAGCCGTCTCACGGAGTTTGCGCCCGCAGGCGCAAATGAAATGAAATCCGTTTTCCCCGGCGACACGTGCGTCGGGGAAAACACGTCTCAGCCTGCAAGTGTGGAGCTTTGTCCGCTGATGGCGGGCAAAATCCTGCATGCAGCAGGCTGCATCCCCTTGTCGAAAAAGGCGGATGCCTTTTTCGACAGTCTGAGCGGCCCGGCTCTTGCAGAGCCGGGCCGCGTTTTGCTGTCATCCTCCCCTTCCGGCCGGACCGCCCCGCGGCGGTCCGGCATAGAGTGGACAGAGGGGGGATGCGCCGTGGAAAACCGGATCCTGGCCCGTCTGGAGGGGCGGCTGGGCGGGCAGGTAAGCCTGATATGGCTGCTGACCCTGTTCACCGTGCTGCCGCTGGACGCCTATACCCTGGAGGAGTGGAACGGGGCCCTGTCCGAGGCCCTGGGACATCGGGTGTCCTGCCCCTCCTACCGGGCGCTGAATCAGTATTTACACCGGGCCGTTTTGGGGGTACAATAACTCTGCAGGACAACCCGTTTTTCGGTTTCTTCGCGCGGCTCTGCCGCGCAAACCCTCCCACAGGCGCCGAAACCGGCGCCTGCGGGAGGCATTCGGCCATTGTCGGAAGGAGCATACCAGAACCCATATACAAAGGAGGCGTCCCCATGAAACTGACCTTTTTCGGCGCGGCCCATGCCGTCACGGGCAGCTGCCACTGTGTGGAGTGCGGCGGGAAGAAGATTCTGGTGGACTGCGGATTGCAGCAGGGCCGGGATGAGCGGGACAACCAGGCCCTGGACTTCAACGCCGGCTACATCGACGCGGTGGTGGTCACCCACGCCCACATCGACCACTCCGGCCGCATCCCCCTGCTGGTGAAGCAGGGCTTTGCCGGCAACATCTACTGCACCCGCCTGACGGGGCAGCTCCTGTCCATCATGCTGCGGGATTCCGCCCACATCCAGGAGAGCGACGCCCAGTGGGCCAACCAGAAGGGGAAGCGGGCCGGTGACGACCCGGTGGAGCCCCTCTACACGGTGGCGGACGCGGAGGAGGCCGTCAAGCACATCGTCACCTGCGAGTACGGCACCACCCTCCCCATCGCCGACGGGGTGAAGATCCGCTTCGTGGATGCGGGCCACCTGCTGGGCTCGTCCAGCGTGGAGATGTGGCTCACCGAGGGGGGCGAGACCCGCAAGGTGGTGTTCTCCGGCGACATCGGCAACCGGGACCAGCCCATCATCCGCGACCCCCAGTACATCGGGGACGCCGACTACGTCCTCACCGAGAGCACCTACGGCGACCGGCTCCACGACATGGCGGAGCAGCCCGACTACACCGCCGACCTGGCCGCCATCATCGACGAGACCCTGGGCAAGGGGGGTAACGTGATCATCCCCTCCTTCGCCGTGGGCCGCACCCAGGAGCTGCTCTACTTCATCCGGGAGATGAAGGAGCAGAA
>CALWXU010000014.1 GCA_944385585.1 uncultured Flavonifractor sp. | reverse complement strand
AACGTGATCATCCCCTCCTTCGCCGTGGGCCGCACCCAGGAGCTGCTCTACTTCATCCGGGAGATGAAGGAGCAGAACCTGGTCAAGAGCGTGCCCAGCTTCACCGTGGTGGTGGACTCCCCCCTGGCCGGGGAGGCCACCCGCATCTTCTCCGGCGACCTCCACGGCTATCTGGACGAGGAGGCCATCGCCGCCCTGAAGGGCGGGGCCCTGTTCCAGTTCCCCGGCCTCACCATCACCGAGAGCAGCGAGGAGTCCAAGGCCCTCAACGCCGACCCCACCCCCAAGGTGATCATCTCCGCCTCCGGCATGTGCGACGCCGGCCGCATCCGCCACCACCTGAAGCACAACCTGTGGCGGCCGGAGTGCGCCGTGGTGTTCGTGGGCTATCAGGCCGAGGGCAGCCTGGGCCGGCGGCTCCTCAACGGCGTCAGCGCCGTCAAGCTCTTCGGGGAGGAGATCGCCGTCCGGGCCAAAATCGTCAACTTCCACGGCCTCAGCTCCCACGCCGACCGGGACGGCCTGCTGCGGTGGATCGACGCCTTCCATCCCAAGCCCCGGCAGGTGTTCGTGGTCCACGGCGACCAGGCCGTCACCGAGATCTACGCCAGGACCCTGCGGGAGCGGGGCCTGGACGCCCACGCCCCCAACTATGAGGAGGTCTACGACCTGCTGTCCAACCGGATGCTCTCCCCCGGCCTGCCCCCGGAGGAGAAGAAGGCCGCCCCCGCCGCCGGCTCCCCGGCCTACCAGCGGCTGGAGGAGGTGGGCCGCAGGCTCATGGAGGTCATCGCCCACAACAAGGGGGGCACCAACAAGGACCTGGGCAAATTTGCCGACCAGCTGCGGGCCCTCATCGAGAAGTGGGACCGCTGAAGCGCCCGGAGGACCTGGCCGGCACATCCATACAGAACGGCCCGGAGCGGGAATTCCCGCTCCGGGCCGTTTTTTGAGAAGGTCTGCGCGGCGGAGGCGGTTCGCCTCCCCGCGGAACGGTCACCCCTCCGCGGGACCTTCCTCCCCCACAGGGTTTTCCGCAGCCTGCGGCCCCTGGAAGGGGGCCAGGTATACGCCGGCGGAGCGGGACATCTCCCGGGAGAAGTCCGAGTTGTACTTCCGCCGGCAGAAGGCGTCCAGCCAGTGGGGGTAGGGGCGGGGCCCGGCCTTCCAGGCCAGCATCTCCTCCAGCTCCGCCCCGTCCATGGGGCGGTAGGCGTTCTCGTGGACGATGTGGCGCAGGGCGCACCGGGCCGGCTTTTCCCGCTCCAGCTGCTGGGGCGCGGGGTAGCCGAACACCACCATGGCGGCGGGCACCACATACGCCGGCAGGTGCAGCAGCGCCCGGTGGGTCTCCGCCTGCTCCAGGATATCCCCGATATAGCAGGAGCCCAGCCCCAGGCTCCAGGCCGCGGTGACGGCGTTCTGGGCGGCGATGCTGGCGTCGGACAGGGCCAGCCAGAGATCCCCCGCCGCCGGCCTGCGGGGCGCGCAGCCGCCGGCGGCAAAGGCGTCGTACCACTTCTGGCAGTCGGCGCAGAAGATCAGCACCATAGGGGCCTGGGCGATGAAGGGCTGGTGGTCGCAGGTGTCGGCCAGGGTGTCCCTGAGGCCCTGGTCGGTGATGTCCAGGATGGTGTAGAGCTGCTGATTGCCCGCCGTGGGGGCGGCGCAGGCCGCCTCCAGCACGGCCCGCTTCACCTCCGGCGGCACGGGCCTGTCCAGGAAGGCCCGGACCGACCTGCGGGCGCGGAGCTGCCGCAGGATCTCGTTGTCCATGTCCATAAAAAGCCTCCCTCCCATCGGCGCGGCCCCCTCCGCGGGGCGGCCGGACCGTCTGCCGCGCTTACAGCCTGACCACCCAGCCGAAGGGGTCGGGCTGGGTGCCCCACTGGATGCCGGTGAGGGCGTCGTACAGCCTCTGGGCCAGGGGGCCGATTTTGCCCCCGTTGACCACCACGTGCCTGTCCTCCCAGGCCATCTCGCCGATGGGGGAGATGACGGCGGCGGTGCCGGTGCCCCAGGCCTCCTTCAGCGCGCCGCTCTCGCCGGCGTCAAAGAGCTCCTGGGCGGAGAGCAGCCGCTCCTCCACCTTCAGGCCCCAGCTGTGCATCAGCTCGATGCAGGACTTGCGGGTGATGCCGGGCAGGACGGAGCCGGTGAGCTCCGGCGTGACCACCGTGTCCCCGATCTGGAACATCACGTTCATGGAGCCCACTTCCTCGATATACCTGCGGTGGACGCCGTCCAGCCACAGCACCTGGGCGTAGCCGTTCTGCTCCGCCCGCTCGCCGGCGCGGATGGAGGCGGCGTAGTTGCCGCCGCACTTGGTGTAGCCGGTGCCGCCCCGGACGGCCCGCACGTCCTCGTCCTCCACATAGATCTTCACCGGGTTGATGCCCTCGGCGTAGTAGGCCCCCACCGGGCAGGTGATGATGGCGAAGATATAGTCGTGGGAGGCGTGGACCCCCAGGGAGGGGGTGGTGGCGATGATGAAGGGGCGGATATACAGGGAGGTGCCCGGCTGATCCGGCACCCAGTCGGCCTCCAGCCGCACCAGCTGCTCGATGGCGGCCAGGGCCTCCTCCTCCGGCAGCTGGGGGATGCACATGCGGTCGCAGGAGGAGTTGATGCGCCTGACGTTCTCCATGGGGCGGAAGAGCTGCACCCCGCCCTCCGGATTGCGGTAGGCCTTCAGCCCCTCAAAGACCTCCTGGGCGTAGTGGAACACCATGGCGGAGGGGTCCAGGGCGATGGGGCCGTAGGGGACGATGCGCCCGTCGTGCCAGCCCTGGCCGGCGGTGTAGTCCATGAGGAACATGTGGTCGGTAAAGCTCTGGCCGAAAACCAGCGTGCTGGGGTCGGGCTTGGGCTTGAGCACCGAGGCGCGGGTGACGGGGAACTGCTTCATGACAGACAACCTCCTGCTGCGTTTCAATTTCGATATCCCCAAGTATGGCATTGCGCCGGCCAAAAGAATGTAAACCGTGATACAAAGTGGGGGAAAGTTCCGGCGGCAGGGGATCTCTGCGCGGAACCCTCCACAAACGCAAGGCATTTGGGGGATATGGCGTCGTCCGCGGCTATTATACCACGGCGGGCGCCGGGGGACAAGCGCCCCGCCGGGGCCTTGCCAGGAAAACGCGGGGCGGCGCCAGTGGCGCCGCCCCGCGTTTCAGGGGGGAAGGGGATCTGTTATACGGTACGGGCGCTTGGGTTCAGTTCTCTGCGCCGGCGTCAAACACCTCGTTTTTGATGTAGACCTGGCCGTCCATGATCTTTCTGGCGGTGCGGTAGAAGGCGGCCCGGGTGATGAAGATCTCCCCGTCCCGCTCCTCGGCGGAGGCCTCCACCGGGATGATGCCCGCCGGGTGGCCGATGCGCAGGACCGTCTCCTTCTTGGCCTGCTCGGAGAGCTGCTCCCACAGCACGCTGCCCGGGATGCGGGCGGCGCAGCCGGTGCAGACGGTGCCGGTGCCCGGATAGGTCTTGTGCATCTTCAGCATGAACAGCAGCCGGGACACCACGTCGATGTCGCCCTTGTCCACGTGGACGCCGTTGTAGCAGTCGTAGCTCTGGGCGGGGCTGACGATGGCGAAGAAGGGCACATAGGGGCTCTTGGCCGCCGCGTCCTCCTCCCGCTCCACCAGGCCGAACTTCACGGCGGCCCGGCCGCGGATCATCTCGATGGTGTCCATCAGGGCCTTGTTGCCCTCGATCTCCGCCGGCGTCTCCACTCCCGTCATGCCCAGGGACTTGGCGCTGATGAACACCAGGGGGTTGCCCGCGTCCACCAGGGACACCTCAAAGCTGCCCCGCTCGCCGAAGTCAAAGACCTCCTTGGGCTTGCCGGTGGGCAGCAGCTTCCCCGTCTGGGCCCCCTGGGTATCGCTGAAGTCCAGGGTGATGCGGCTGCCCGTGCCGGGCACGCCGGCGATGGTGAAGTCCCCGGCGGTGCTGGCCCGGCCGTCCTTCACCGGCACCTCCGCCACGATGACGTTGTCGGTGTTGGTCAGGTGGATGCGCACCGTGGTCACCGGCTCCACCGCCTGCACCAGGCCCGCGTCGATGGCGAAGGGGCCCACGCCGGCGGAGATGTTGCCGCAGTTGCCCTTGTAGTCCACCAGGGGGGCGGTGTAGCTCACCTGGCCGAAGGTGTAGTCCACGTCGCAGCCCTCCCGGGTGGAGGGGCCCACGATGGCCACCTTGGAGGTCAGGGTGTCCGCGCCGCCCAGGCCGTCGATCTGCCGGATGTCCACGCCGCCGAAGGCGGCCTGGATCACCTTGTCCCGCAGGGCGGGGTCCTTCGGCAGGTCGTTCTCCAGAAAATACACGCCCTTGCTGGTTCCGCCGCGGACGATGCTGCAGCGGATGGCCTTCATATCAGGATGCATACCCAAAAACTCCTTTCCATGGTCCACGCGGCCGCTGTTCCGGCCGGCTCACTTCTCCTGCTCCAGCTGCGCCACCAGGCCCCCCGCCTCCAGCATGTCCAGCAGCCGCTGGGGCATGGGGACAAAGTGGTAGGTCTTGCCCTGGGTCAGATTGCGGATCTCACCGGCGGTGAGGTCCACCTCCAGCTGGTCGGCGTCCCGGATCTCCCCGGCCTCCGGCAGCTCCAGCGCGGGCAGGCCGATGTTGATGGCGTTGCGGTAGAAAATCCGGGCGAAGCTCCTGGCGATGATGGCGGAGATGCCCGCCTCCTTGAGGGCCTGGGGGGCGGTCTCCCGGCTGGAGCCGGAGCCGAAGTTGTTCTCCGCCACCAGGATGTCCCCCGGGGACACCTTGGAGGCAAAATCCGGGTCCACGCCCTCCATGGCGTGCTTCGCCATCTCCTGGATGGACAGCTCCATGTACTTGCCCGGGGTGATGATGTCTGTGTTGATGTTGTCGCCGTATTTGTGGGCGGCTCCCCGACAGATGTCCATAGTCACACCCTCCTTACAGATAGGCCCTGGGGTCGGTCAGCCGCCCCTCCAGGGCGGTGGCGGCGGCGGTGGCCGCGCTGGCCAGGTACACGTCGCCGTACTTGCTGCCCATCCGGCCGATGAAGTTCCGGTTTGTCGTGGACACACAGACCTCGCCGGCCCCGATGGTGCCGGAGTGGAGCCCCAGACAGGCCCCGCAGGTGGAGGCCAGCACGGTGGCCCCGGCCTCGGAGAGGATGTCCAGCAGGCCCATGCGGCTGGCCTGGTTCCAGATCAGGCGGGACGCGGGGGAGATGAGCAGCCGGCAGCCGTCGGCCACGTGCCTGCCCTTGAGGATCTCTGCGGCGGCCATCAGGTCGGACAGGCGGCCGCCGGTGCAGGAGCCGATGTAGACCTGGTCCACATGGGTGCCGGCCATCTCCTTCACGGTGCAGGTATTGTCCACCTCGTGGGGGCAGGCCACCGTGGGCTCCAGCTTGGCCGCGTCGAACTCCAGGGTGCGGGCGTAGTGGGCGTCCGGGTCGGCCCGGAGGCGGGGCGCCTGGTCCGCGTCGGCCACGCCGTGCTCCTGCATGTAGGCCACCGTCTTTTCGTCGGCGGGGATGAGGCCCACCTTGGCGCCGGCCTCCACGGCCATGTTGGAGATGCAGATGCGCTCGTCCATGGGCAGGGCCGCGATGGTGTCCCCCGCGAACTCCATGGACTGGTAGGTGGCGCCCGCGTGGCCCACCTTGCCGATGGTGTGCAGGATGATGTCCTTGGCCATGACCCCGCGGGGGAGCTGGCCGGTCCAGCGGATGAGCATGGATTCGGGCACCTTAAACCAGATCTCGCCCGTCACCACCACGCCCAGCATCTCCGTGGAGCCGATGCCCGTCCCGAAGCAGGCAAAGGCGCCGGAGGTGCAGGAGTGGGAGTCCGTCCCCACCAGGATGTCGCCCGGGCGGGAGAAGCCCTTCTCCGCCAGCAGCTGGTGGCAGGGGCCCTCCAGCTCATAGAAGTGCTTGACCCCGTTGTCCCTGGCCCACTTCCGGCTGAAGTTTACGATCTCGGCCTGGTTCTCCGTGGCCGAGGGGGTGTAGTGGTCGCAGACCACCACCACCTTGTCCGGGTCCTTCAGGCCGCGGCCGATGCGCTCCATCTCGCCGCCGATGATGCGCGGGCCCAGAATGTCCGTCATCATGGCGCAGTCCACGGGGACCACCACGATCTCGCCGGGGACCACGGCCTCCTTGCCGCATTTCCGCGCCAGGGTCTTTTCCGCCAATGTCATACCCATAACCCTTCACCTCACGCCTTGGGGAAAATCTTGTGGACCGTTGTCGCGTTGATCTTGCTGTCGCGGCAGCAGCCGATTTTCCCGGTAATATAGTCCGAAGTGCCGATCACCTGGTTGATATCCACGCCGGAGGAGATCCCCGTCTCGTTGAGGAAGTAGAGCAGGTCCTCCGTGGCCATGTTGCCGGATGCGCCGGGGGCGAAGGGGCAGCCGCCCAGGCCGGCCACCGCCGTCTCAAACCGGTCCACCCCGGCCTCCATGGCCGCGATGGTGTTGGCCATGGCCATGCCCCTGGTGTTGTGCAGATGGACCGACCACTGCACGCCCCGGCCGCCGTACCGCTCCTGGAGGGCACGGAAGATGCGCCCCACCTGGTCCGGCATGCCCACGCCGATGGTGTCGCACAGGCAGATGTCCCGGATGCCGGCCACCACCGCGCCGTCCAGCACGTAGGTGATCTCCTCCATGGACACCTCCCCCTGGAAGGGGCAGCCGAAGGCGGTGGCCAGATCCAGCTTGATGTGGAGGTCCGGATAGGCCGCGATGGTGGCGGACAGCTCCTCCAGCGACTGGTCGGGGGTCTTGTTCACGTTGTTCTTGTTGTGCTCGGCGCTGGCGGAGATGACCATGGCCACCTTCTTCACCCCCGCCGCGTGGGCCCGGTCGGCGCCCTTCTTGTTGCCCACCAGGGCAAGGAGCCGGTCCGCCGCCCCCGGGATGGCCAGCAGGGCGGTCACCACCTCCTCGGCGTCCTTCATCTGGGGGATGGCCTTGGGGGAGATGAAGGAGGTGCACTCCATCAGGGGGATACCGGCCTCCAGCAGGCGGCGGCAGGTCTCAATCTTGTCCGCCGTCTCGATCCAGGGCTTGATGCTCTGGAATCCGTCCCGGGGGCCCACCTCCACCACCGTCACGGAAGAGGGATACTTCATCAGATCACACCTTCTTCTCTCATGCGCTGGATCTCCTCGGGGGAGTAGCCCAGGGAGCCATACACCTCGTCGTTGTCCTGGCCCAGCAGGGGGGCGTGGGTGCGGATGGCGCTGGGGGTGCGGCTCATCTTGATGTGGCAGCCGGTGAGCTTCATCTTCCCCGCAATGGGGTGATCCACCTCCACGAACATCTCCCGGGCTCCGGCGATGTGGGGATCCTTGGTGGTGTCGGCGATGGTGTTGATGGGGGCGGCGGGTACGCCTGCGTCCAAAATCATCTGTACCAGCTCATCCCGGCTGTACTGGGAGGTCCAGGCCGACACGATGGGGCGCAGCTGGGCGTAGTTCTCCACACGCTTGACGTTCTTGTCGAAGCGGGGGTCGGTGATCAGCTCCGGCTGGCCCATCAGGTTGGCCAGCTTCACAAACAGGCTGTCGTTGGCGCAGCCGATGACCAGCTCGCCGTCCTTGCAGGGGAAGGAGTCGTAGGGGTAGCAGGACTCGTACCGGTTGCCGATGCGCTCGGGGATGCGGCCGGTGGCCAGGTAGATCATGTTGATGATCTCCAGGCTGGCCACGGCGGAGTCCACCAGGGCCACGTCCACCTTCTGGCCCAGGCCGGTCTCCCGGGCATTCTCCAGGGCGGCCAGCACGCCGATGCACACGGACAGGCCGGACAGCACGTCGGCGATGGCCGTGCCGGTGCGGGTGGGGCCGCTGTCCGGCCAGCCGGTGGTGCTCATCATGCCGCTCATGGCCTGGCCCACAATGTCGTAGCCGCCCCGGTCCTTATAGGGGCCGTAGTGGCCGAAGCCGGAGACGCAGCCGTAGACGATTTTGGGGTTGACCTTCTTCAGCTCCTCATAGCCCAGGCCCAGCCGGTCCATGACGCCGGGGCGGTAGTTCTCCAGGACGATGTCCGCCTTCTCCACCAGCCTGAGGAAGGCGGCCTTCCCCTCGGGGGCCTTCAGGTTCAGGGTGATGCCCTTCTTGTTCCGGTTCAGGTTCATGTAGTAGCAGCTCTCGCCGTTGACGATGGGGGGCATGCCCCGGCTGTCGTCGCCCTTGCCCACCGCCTCAATCTTGATCACATTGGCCCCCATGTCCGCCAGCATCATGCCGCAGAAGGGGCCGGCCAGTACACGGGTCAAATCCAATACGGTAATGTGCTCCAAGGCCTTTTCCATAGCAATTTCTCCTTTTATGAAAGTGTCAGGCTTCCTCCGCGGGCAGGCACTCCTCCAGCGCCTGGAGGAGCGGCTTCAGGCTGGGCAGCTCGCTCAGTTGGTTGATGCAGCGGAGCAGCTCCGCCGCGCGGGACAGGTCCACCGCCTGGGACAGGCAGTCCAGGAGCTTCTCCTGCAGCTGCTCCTCCCCCAGGGGGCGCTCCGGGTCTCCGGGGGCGTACCGCACCCGGCGGCTGAGGGTCCGCCCGTCCCGCAGGGTGATGTGCACCCCCGTCTCCCAGGTGCCGTTGTAGTAGGCGCCGCCGGCGATGTCGGCACACACCTCCATCTGGATTTTGTTCATCAGCGCCTCCACCGCCGGGTCCCGGATCTCCGTCCCCTCAAACTGCTCCAGGGTGACCTTGCCGTAGAGGAGGGCGCAGGCGATGCAGTAGTTCATGCTGAATTTCCCCTGGAGGGGGGTGCGGGCGATGGGGTATTTCAGCAGATCCTTGGCGATGGGCTGGCAATCCACCAGGATGGAGTCCACGTCCTCCGCCTGGAAGCCCGCCTCCCGCTGGAGGGTCATTGCCGCGTCGATGCCGTTGTGGGTGGCCTTGCAGGAGGGGAAGGGCTTGATGGCGATGCCGGGGGAGGAGAACTCCGACTTGCCGGCGGCGATGAACGCCTGCACGGCCGCCTCGTGGATGCAGCCGGTGGTGACCGGGGCATAGCCGCCGTCCATCTCAAAGATGTCCGGGTTGGCGTCCAGGCCCAGCCTGGCTGCCTTGGCGGCGAAGATCCCGTTGGAGGCCGCCAGGCCGGCGTGGAGGGACTTGGTCATGGTGCCGAAGTTCCCCTTCAGGCCGGCCGACCGGCTGGCCGCGATGGAAAAGCAGTAGATCAGCTCCCGCCGGCCCAGGCCCAGCAGCTTCCCCGCCGCCGCGGCCGCGCCGAAGGTGCCCAGGGTGCCGGTATTGTGCCAGCCCCGGCTGTAGTGCTCCGGGTTGAGGGCCCGGCCCATGAGGCCCATCACCTCCACCCCCAGCATATAGGCCTCCATGACGGCCCTGCCGGTGGCGCCGGTCTCCTCCCCCACGGCCAGGGCCGTGGGGAGCACCACCACGCTGGGGTGGCCGGTGACGTTGGTGCTCACGTCGTCATAGTCGTGGATGTGGGCGGCGGTGCCGTTCACCATGGCGGCGGTGCCCGCGTCCGTCCGCAGGCCCCTGACGCCCAGTACGGTGGCCGCCTCCCGGGCGCTCAACCCCGCGGCGTACCGCCGCAGGACGCGGGGCGCGTCCTGGCTCACCCCGGCCAGCATGCAGCCGAAGCAGTCCCGCAGCGCCGCCGCTGCCCCCGCCCGGTCCTCCGGCCGGGTCTTGTCCAGGTCAAATGCCAGGGTGTAGTCGGCCAGAATCTCTGTCATTCGTCCCATGGCGTGCCCCCGTCAGGACTGCATGAGGGCCACCAGCCCGCCCACATCGGCGCAGGCGCCCAGGTCCCGGAAGGCCTGATAGACCCGCTCCGACTTCTCCTGGGGCCAGGTGATGTTGGCCAGCATGAAGTACTTGTCCCGGATGTCCTGCTCTGTGGCGGGGCGCATGGGGTGGGCCTTGCAGTAGGGCACCAGGCTGGTGAAGGTGCGCCCGTCGGTGGTGGTGATGGTGGCCTCGCTGGTGAAGCCGCTGTCCGGGAACTGCTCGTTGAAGGCCGGATAGGGCTCGATGGTGACCTTCTTCATGTAGTCCAGGAACCTGGGGTCGTGGATGAGCTCCTCGGTGAAGTCGTCCAGGGTCACCTGCCGCTTGATGGCGGCGATGGCCATGCAGCAGGGCATGCTCAGGCGGGCGGCCAGCACGTTGGCCGGCTCGTAGTTGACGCCCTGCCCCTTGGCCAGGGGGGAGAGGCGGATGTGGATCTCCTGGATCTCCTCCGGCTTCAGGTCGTGCTCGGTGACGATGTTCAGGGTGGCCTCGATGCCGGAGTGGCTGCCGTGGATGCTGGGGTACATCTTCAGCGCGTCCTTCATCACCGCCCAGGACTTGCCCAGATCCTCGTCCAGGTACTCCATGACGGGCTGGTCGCACATGGCATTGCAGAAGCCGGTGGGGTACTCCAGCAGGCCCACGGGGCCGTTGCCGCCGGCGGCGATCACCTGGGCCGCCATGACGCCCCGGAGGGCCGACCAGGCGGGGTGCAGGCTCTTGGAGAAGTCGCCCTTGTCGATGCAGTAGCGGAAGCCCGCCGCCTGGTCGATGCCCAGGCCGATGCACATCTCCGTCTGCTTCGCGTCAAAGCCCATCAGCTTGGCGCAGGCCGCCGCGCAGCCGATGGTGCCGGCGGTGGCGGTGGGGTGCCAGTACTTGTAGTGGCGGTGGACGGCGCCCTTGTTGACGCTGTTGCCCACCCGGGCGGCCACCTCAAAGCCCAGGACAAAGGCGGTGAGGGCCTCTTTTCCGGAGGCGTGGAGCTTCTCGCCCAGGGACAGCACTGCCCCCAGCAGGCTGGAGCCCAGATGGGCCACCGACTCCAGGTGGGTGTCGTCGTAGTCGATGGTATGTACCATGCAGGCGTTGGCCATGGCCGCCGCCATGGCCGAGAGTTTGGCGCCGTCCATCCACACCGTGCTCTCCGGCGCGCCCCCCATCTCCTTGGCGATGCGGATGATCCAGCCGCACTCCTCGGGGGCCTTGGTGTAGCCGGCCACGGCGCAGCTCAGGGTGTCCATCATCACCGTCTTGGCCCGGTCCACCACCTCGTCCGGAAGATCCTCATAGCTGGTGTCCGCCACCAGCTGGGCCAGCATGCGGGTGTAATCTGCCATAAAACCGTCCTCCTTTTTTGACGACCCCGGCGGGGGAGCCTCCCCCGGCCGGAGCCGCTGCAGCGTTCACGTCAATGCGCCTATTGGGGTCAGCCGCTCATCTGGCTGGGCAGCCAGGTGGCCAGGTTGGGGAACAGGAAGAGGATGACCAAGCCCAGGGCCAGCAGGGCCATGAAGGGCAGCACGCCCTTGATCACCCTCGCCATGGGCTCCTTGGAGATGCCCTGGATGACGAAGGTGTTCAGGCCCACGGGCGGGGTGATGAGGGCCATCTCCATCAGCAGGGTGACGAACACGCCGAACCAGATGCCGTCAAAGCCCAGGGAGGTCATCAGGGGATAGACGATGGGCATGGTGATGTACATGATGGAGACCACCTCCAGGAACATGCCCAGCACCACAAACAGCAGGCACATGATGAGCAGGACCAGGTTGGCGGGGATCTGCTGCTCGCTGACGAAGTTGACCAGGGTCTGGGACACCTGGGTGATGGTGATCAGGTTGCCGAAGATCAGGGCGCCCGCCACGATCATCATGATCATGCCCGCGCTGCCGTTGCCGATCTTGGTGACATGGACGATCTCCCGGGGCTTGATCTTGCCGCGGGCCAGGGAGACGATCAGGGCGTACACCACGGACACGGCCGCCGCCTCGGTGGGGGTGCAGAAGCCGGTGTAGATGGACACCAGGATGATCACGGGGGTGAGCAGGCCCCAGATGGAGACCACCAGGTTGCGCATGCGGTCGCCCATGGAGCACCGCTCCAGCTTGGTGTAGCGCTTGGTCTTGACGCAGTAGATCACCGCGTAGCCGGCAAAAATGGCAGCCATCATGATGCCGGGGATCACGCCGCCCATGAACAGGGCGCCGGTGGACTCCTCCGTGATGGTGGAGTAGATGATCATGGAGGTGGACGGCGGGATCAGGATGCCCAGTGTGCCGCCGGCGGCCACCAGGCCAACTGCAAGTGTCGTATCATACCCGTACTTCTTCAGCTGGGGCAGGGCCACCACGCCGATGATGGCCGCGGTGGCCACCGAGGAGCCGGAGATGGCGGCGAAGATGGCGCAGGCCACGATGGTGGCCACGGCGATGCCGCCGGGGAGGTGGCCCACCCACTTGGAGCAGAAGTCAAACAGCTCCCCGCCGATGCCGCCCTCCACCAGCAGGTTGCCGGCCAGGATGAACAGGGGCACGGCCAGCATGGTGTAGGACTCCACGCCCTTCTGGGCGATGGTGGCGATCTGGGGCAGGCCGTTGACGCCCATCATCATGAACAGGCCCAGGGAGCCCACCAGGCCCAGGCTGGCGAAGATGGGCACGCCCACCAGCATGAAGGAGAATACGATCACGATCAGGCCCAGGCCGGCGTTGAGGTTGAACAGGAAGATGCCCACCACCACGCCGATGATCATAAGCACCAGCGGGATATAGGGGTTGTCCTTGATGTCCCGGCCGGGGGCCAGGCCCATTTTGGCCAGCTCCTTCAGCTTGCCCCAGGCCAGCAGCACCGCCTGGACGAACAGGATCGCCGCGCCGATGACCATGCCCAGCTGGATGATCCACAGGGGGGCGCGCAGCAGGGAGATGCTCCGGGCGCCCATCCGGAAGTTGGTGGCCATGACCTGGAAGCAGTAGTTGGTCATCATGGCCGAGTAGACGGCCACGCCGATGTAGGCCACCAGGTCGGTCATCACCCGGGGGCGGCCCTTGACCATATTGATGATCACGTCCACCTTGATGTGGTGCCCGTCCTTCAGGGCCTGGCCGGCCACGATGAAGGAGTACCAGATCAGGATGTACACGCAGATGTCATAGGCCCACTCGGTGGGGGCGTGGAAGAAGTGGCGCATGATCACGTCGTACATGGTCATGAGCGCCACCGCCAGCATGGCGATGCCCATGGCGCTGTCCGAGATGTCGGTGATCTTGTCCAGGATGCGGACGACGATGTTTTTCTGTTGAGCGGCTTCCAGCTTGTTTTCCAAAATACTCCCCTCTTTCTTCCGTCGGTCTGTCGGCTGTCAGGTACAGGCGGCCGCTACTCCGCGTCCCGCAGGGCCTCGGACGTATCCATCAGGTAGTTGTAGGTCTCCTCGTCGATGGTGCTCTTGAAGTCCTCCAGCACGATGGGCTCCACGATGGCCTGGACCTCGTCGAAGGTCTCGTCGCTCCAGCGGGTCACGGTGACGCCCTCCATGGCCTCCAGCTCGGCGATGTCGTCCGCGTCCTCCTGCATGGCGGCCTCCAGGTTGTAGGCCAGGGCCTCGTCGGCGCACTCCTGGAGCAGCTGCTGCTGTTCCTCGGTCAGGCTGTTCCACACGTTGCCGTTCATCATGAGGAAGTACTTGGTCTCCTTCAGATAGGTGCCCAGGGTGACGTAGGGGGCCACCTCGTACAGGCGGCGGGAGATCACGCTGGACGGGCCGGTGGAGGCGCCGTCGATGGTGCCCTTCTGCAGGCCCTCATAGTTCTCAGAGGCGGAGATGGACACCGGCGCGCCGCCCAGGGCCTCCAGATACAGGGCCTCGGAGGTGCCCAGCATGCGCATCTTGGAGCCCTCGAAGGACTCGGCCCCATCCAGCGGCATGGTGGAGACCAGCTCGCACACGCCGTAGTTGAACAGGGTCAGGATCTTGACGCCGCACTTCTCCTCGATGATATCCATGACGTACTCGCCGGGCTCGCCGTAGCAGCAGCGCTTGAACCAGTCATAGTCGTCCCAGTAGCCGGAGAGGGTGAAGTACTCGGCCTCCGGCACCAGGGAGGCCCAGTTGGCCGTCTGGCACACGCCCATCTCAATGCCGCCCTGGGGGATGGCGGTGATCATGGTCTCGTCGGTGTAGAGCTGGCCGGCGGGGTAGAACTCCACATTGATGGTCCCCTCGCTGCGCTCATTGACCAGGTCGGCGAACTTCTGGCTGCTGAGAGAGAGCTGATGGTTGGCCGGCATGGTGCCCGCCAGACGGAGGGTGATGCTGCCGTCGGCATTGGTCACCGCCCCGCCGCCGCCTCCGCCGCCGCAGCCGGAGAGCAGGCCCAGGCCCAGTGCCGCCGCCAACGTCAAGGACAACCACTTTTTCCCTTTCATTACTTACGTCCTCCTTTTCAGAATTGGTGTTGCATCGGTTCCCTTCCTCGCAGGTTCTGCCCTTATTTATATGCAAGCCCGGTGCCAACCTTTTCCGTCTCCCCCAAAAAGAGTGGGACAAAACCCGCCCCTTTTGTGCATGTCGGCTTCGGCGCACGCCGCAAACCCTTCTCCCGCCTGGAAAGCCGCGCCCGGCGCGCCGCCCCCGTCTTGTGAAATTTCTCCAAAAAAAGAAGCCCACGATCCCCCTTGGCCGTGTCACTTTGGCCAAGGAAAAACGCGGGCTTGCGTTCAATCTTTTAACAGATGTGTTCAAGTTTTTTCAGGGTCTGTCTCACCCAGGAGCTTGCTGAGGCGGTTCCAGACGGTGACCCGGCTCACCCCCAGCGCGTCCGCCAGGGCGCTCTTGTTGTGCCCGTACTCCTCGTACAGCTTCAGGATCACCTGGTCGGTCATCTCCTGGAGGGTCCCCCGCCGGATGGACAGCTGCCCGCCGCCCTCCGCCCCGCCGCCGTAGATCCGCCGGCCGGTGGTCAGGCAGGAGCGCCAGATGTCCTCCGCCTGGAGGTTGGGGTAGAGCAGGCTGAGGCGCTCCACAAAGTTCTGCAGCTCCCGGACGTTGCCCGGCCACTCGTACTCCATCATCTCCCGGACGATGGAGGCGGGGATGGCCGCGGGGTCCAGCCCGTAGGCGCCGCAGAAGTACTCCAGCAGCAGGGGGATGTCGTCTGTCCGGTCCCGCAGGGGCGGCAGGCGCAGATCCAGCACGCACAGGCGGTAGAACAGGTCCAGGCGGAACTCCCCCCGCTGCACCTTCAGGCACAGGTCGCTGTTGGTGGCGGCCAGAATCCGCACGTCCACGGGGATCGGGCTGTCCGAGCCGATGCGCCACACCTCCTTCTCCTGGATCACCCGCAGCAGCTTGGACTGCAGGTTCTTGGACACGCTGCCGATCTCGTCCAGGAAGATGGTGCCCCGGTGGGCCAGCTCAAACAGCCCCGCCTTGCCCCGCTTTTTCGCGCCGGTAAAGGCCCCCTCCGTGTAGCCGAACAGCTCGCTGTCCAGCAGGGTGCTCTCAATGGCGTTGCAGTTTACCGCCAGGAAGGGCTCGCTGCGGCGGGGGCTCAGGTTGTGGATGCTCTGGGCCATGATCTCCTTGCCGGTGCCGGATTCGCCGATGATCAGCACGGTGGAATCATAGCCGGCATAGGTCTGGGCCATCTGCCGGCACTTCCGGATGCCCTCGCTCTCCCCGATGAAGGAGTCCAGGGTGTAGCGCGGCCCCGGCTTTTTGTAGAGCCGGGTGCGGATGTTCCGCTCCAGCTTCTGGATCTTGGAGGCGTGCTGGAGGAAGAGGGCCACCCCCATCAGGTGGCCGGAGATGAGGATGGGGTACTGGCTGCACAGGAGCACGGTGTCCCCGGCCGAGACCAGCTCCGACTTGTAGGCCCGGCCCGTGCGCACCTGGTCGGCCAGCACCTCCAGCTGGGGCAGCTCCCACAGGGACTTGACCCGATGCCCCTCGGAGAACTCGTCCAGCAGCTCCTCCGCGCCCCGGTTGGCCATCAGGATGCTGCCGGACAGGTCGGTGAGCAGGATGGATTCCGACGCGTAGCGGATGATCTGGCTGATCTCCTCCAGCTCCAGCTTGTCCCGCTGGATGATGTCCACCATGTGGATGGCCTCGTCCACGGCGTTCTCCAGCGTCTCCGGCCGGGTGGCGATGAGCACGCTCTTCATGCCGTTGAGCTGGGCCATCTGCACCGTCACGCCGCCGCCCACCACCACGTCGATGCCAGATTCCTTCATCTCCATGACGCACCGCAGGTTCCGCTGGGGGTTGTCATAGCCGCTGACAAAGGTGAGCCGGGCCTGGAACAGGTCGGCGACCACCTGCTCCTCAATGGGGATGGGCGCGTAGGTGATCACCCCGATGTGCCGGCTGTACTCCTTGGCGATCTGCAGGGCATAGATCAGATCCGTGACGCCGTAGGCGCAGCTCACCGTGGGGACGTCGCACTGCTCCTCGATGTAGTGGAGGGTCGCCCCCCGGCTGATGATCACGTCCGCCCCCTCCCGGCGCATGCGCTCGGCCTCCTGCACCCCGTGGTCGTAGGTGGCCTCGCTGATCATAAACTGCACGTTGGGGCGCTGCCGCAGCTTCTCCGCCGTGATCACCATGTCGTGATAGGTGGCAATGATCCCAATTTTCATAGCTCCCCCTCCAGCATCCGTGCTTCCGACGAAAAACCAGTGAAAATTACTCCGCTTATCGTGCATACTACATAAGCATTATCCAGTATACTATCCAAAATTTGAGAAGTCAACCAAAAAAGAGCGCCCCGCCGGCCGCCGGCCGGCGGGGCTGGCGCCCTCTGGGGCGGGCGCTCCGGGGGCTACAGCCGCTCCAGAAGCCCCTGCAGCCGCCTGGCGTGCTCCTCCTCCGCCGCGGCCAGCTCCTGGCAGAGCTCCCGCAGGAAGCGGTCCTCCGCCTGGGCCTCCACCGCGCGGAAGCCGGCCGCGGCGCGGCGCTCCGCCCAGAAGCCCTCCCGCAGGGCGGGCGCCAGGGGGGTGCGGCCGTGCTCCGCCGGGCCCACGGCGGGCCAGTAGCGCACCCCGGTGAGCAGGAAGTAGGCCGCGGACAGGCGCTTGGCGTGGCGGTGCTCGTCGGCGGCCAGGGCGGACAGCGCCCGGCCGGCCTCGCCGGGGGAGCGGCGGGAGAGGGCCTGATACCGCCGCCAGGCCGCCAGCGCCCCGTCCAGGAGCTCCTGGAGCCTGGCGCCCAGCCCGGCGCCCTCCTCCGCCGTCCCCCCGGCCGGGGCGGGGGCCGCCAGGGCGGGGAGGGCCGGCGGCTGCGCCGGGGCGGGGGGCTGCGGCGGCTCGGGCAGGACAAAGGGGCAGTCGGGCCGGTCCTCCGGCATCACCCGCCGCCAAACCCGCTCGAACACCTCCCGGTCACAGGCCTCGGACTGACATGCTTGTTCCATAGCGTGCGCCTCCGTTCGTTTGATTTCATCTTATCCTATGTGGTTTCTGTGATTTTTGTCCCCGGCAGGGTTGTAATTTCTCCCTTACCATGATAAAATAACAGCTCACGGACGAGTTTTGTACAAAGGAGCGACAGCCAATGCTGGAGATCAAGCATCTCAGCTACCAGGTGGCGGACGAGGCCGGCGGCGAGCTGGGCATCCTCAACGACGTCTCCCTGACGGTAGCGGACAACCAATTTGTGGTCATCACCGGCCCCAACGGGGGCGGCAAGACCACCCTGGCCAAGGCCATCATGGGTCTGGTGCGGCCCACGGGGGGCGCCATCTCCTGGAACGGCACCGACATCACCGGCCTGGACATCACCCAGCGGGCCCGGCTGGGGGTGAGCTACGGCTTCCAGCAGCCCCCCCGGTTCAAGGGGCTGAAGGTGCGGGACCTGCTCAGTTTGGCCTCCGGCAAGGAGAGCCTGAAGCGGGAGGACGCCTGTCAGTACCTCACCCGGGTGGGCCTGTGCGCCGGCGACTATATCGACCGGGAGGTGGACGCCTCCCTGTCCGGCGGCGAGGTCAAGCGCATCGAGATCGCCACCATCCTGGCCCGGGGGGCCGGCCTGATGATCTTTGACGAGCCGGAGGCCGGCATCGACCTGTGGTCCTTCGCCAAGCTGACCGAGACCTTCCAGGCCCTCCACCAGCGGCGGGAGCACACCCTGGTCATCATCTCCCACCAGGAGCGCATCATCAACCTGGCCGACGAGATCGTCATGATCAGCGACGGCAAAATTCAGAAGCACGGCCCCCGGGAGGAGATCTTCCCCGAGATTCTGGCCAACACGGCCGCGGGCTGCAGCTATATGGCAGAGGGGGCGAATTGAGTATGGATCAAGCGGAATGGAAGCTGCTGAAGGAGATCGCGGACCTGGAAAAGACCCCTCAGGGGGCCTACAACATCCGCCGCAACGGGCAGCTGGACTCCCGGAACAGCACCGCCAACATCGAGATCACCACCAAGACCGAGCCGGGCAAGTCCGGCATCGACATCCGCATCAAGCCGGGTACCCGGCACGAGTCGGTGCACATCCCGGTGATCATCAGCCAGACCGGCCTGAACGAGCTGGTGTACAACGACTTCTTCATCGGGGACGACTGTGACGTGGACATCGTGGCCGGCTGCGGCATCCACAACACCGGCTGTGAGACCAGCCAGCACGACGGCGTGCACACCTTCCACATCGGGCGGAACTCCAAGGTGCGCTATGTGGAGCGGCACTACGGCGAGGGCCCCGGCACCGGCAGGCGGGTCATGAACCCCCAGACGGTGGTGTACCTGGAGGAGGGGGCCTCCATCAATATGGAGACCACCCAGATCCGCGGCGTGGACTCCACCAAGCGGGAGACCAAAATCGTGGCCGGCCCCAACGCCGAGGCCGTGATCACCGAGAAGCTGCTCACCCACGGCGACCAGACCGCTGAGAGCGACATGGAGATCATCCTGGACGGGGAGGGGGCCACCGGCCGGGTGGTGTCCCGGTCCGTGGCCCAGGACAGCTCCCAGCAGGTGTTCTACCCCAAGATGACGGGCAACGCCAAGTGCTTCGGGCACGTGCAGTGCGACTCCATCATCATGGGGGAGGCGAAGATCTCCTCCATCCCCGCCATCGCGGCCAACCACGTGGACGCCCAGCTCATCCACGAGGCGGCCATCGGCCGCATCGCGGGGGATCAGATCCTCAAGCTCATGACCCTGGGCCTGACGGAGGAGGAAGCGGAGGAGAAGATTTTAGATGGATTCCTGCAGTAAGTACGGCAAATACCTGGAGCGCGTCAACCACAACGGCCTGTTTGCCGACGTCAGCCACGTCTCCGTCACCTCTGTGGGGAAGGACCACAGCGCCCGGGGGGTGCTGGACATCCACCCCTCCACCCTGAACCCCCTGGGCATCGTCCACGGCGGCGCCCTGGTCACCCTGGCGGACACGGTGGCCGGCACCGCCGCCTTTACCACCGGCCAGGCCTGCGTCACCCTGGACTGCGCCATGCAGTATCTGGCCCCCGCCAGGGGGGCGCAGATCTTCTGCACCGCAGTCCCCAAGAAGCTGGGCCGCACCGTGCTGGTGTACGACACCC
This sequence comes from uncultured Flavonifractor sp., assembly GCA_944385585.1. Classification (GTDB taxonomy): domain Bacteria; phylum Bacillota; class Clostridia; order Oscillospirales; family Oscillospiraceae; genus Flavonifractor. Next base: position 9,519 of record CALWXU010000014.1, on the reverse strand, counting down.
AGCTCACCGACGAGGCCGGCCGGCTGGTGGCCGCCGGCATCTACACCTTCTTTGCCACCGGCCCGGCGGACCTGTCCGTCCTGGACTGAGCCCCGCCCTGCGCGCGGGATGAAAAGCGCCCGCGTCCGGCCTGATGCCGGGCGCGGGCGCTCAAATTTTGCGCAATTACCATCAAACTTCGTCAAATTCCTTCTGCCCCGCGGCAGAGCTGTGATAGAATAGAATGAATATTTTTACCGCGCCCAGCGGCCTGGCGCGGGAGGGGGAGGCACAGGCATGCGGCAGGCTCTGATAAGCTTCCTGCGGATTCCGCCGGAGATCCGGGATGCGTTCTGGCAGAATTCCCTGCAAAAAAACCGGCTGTCCCTGCTGGTGATCTGCATCATGATCTTCGGCATGGAGCTGTACAACATCGCCCGGGTGCTGTTTTTATCCAGCTCCGGCCTGGGTACGCTGAACAACCGGATTTACTTCGGGCTGTACTGCTCCCTGCTGGGGGCCGCCGTCCTCTCCCTGCTGCTGCAGCAGGCCACGCGGCGCGCCTCCGCGGCGGCGCAGTGGGCGGTGCAGTACGGCTCGGTGCTCTTCTTCCTCCTGTGGCACGTCTGCCTGAACGCCTACGACCTGAGCCGGAACCCCGGCGGCCCCGTTGGGGTGTTCCTGACGGCGGTGCTGGCCCTGGCGATTTTCATCCAGATGCCCTGCCAATACAGCATCCCGTGCTACGCAGGCGCCTACCTCCTGTTTCTGGCGCTGACCCGCTCCACGCTGGACAGCGGCGACGGCCTCAACCTGACCTTCACCACCATTGTGGCCCTGGCCGTCTCCATAACCTCCGCCCGCCACGCGGTGGTCATGCTCTCCCAGCAGCGGGAGATCGACCAGATGAACGCCCATCTCCACGCCCTGCTCCGGCTGGACCCTCTCACCGAGCTGCTCAACAAGACCGCGTTCCAGGACAGGGGGGAGGAGCTCCTTGCCCAGGATGCGCAGGGCCTGTCGCTGTTTATCATCGACCTGGACAACTTCAAGGCCGTCAACGACAGGTACGGGCACCCCTGCGGCGATTATGTACTCAAGGCCACGGCCCTGCTCCTGCAGAGTGTGTTCCCCCCTGGTGCGGACATCGGCCGCATCGGCGGGGATGAGTTTGCATGCCTCCTGCCGGGGCGGTACGGCGCCGATGCGCTGCGGCGCATCAGCGGCCAGTTGAGCCGGGAGGTGGCGGCCATCCGCTGGCGGGGGCAGGACGTGGGCGCGGGGTGCAGCGTGGGCATCTGCCGCGCCCCCCGCGGCACGTCCTATGAGCAGTGCTACCAGGAGGCGGACCGGGCCCTCTATCAGGCCAAGGGCTCCGGGCGGGGGGGCTGCGCCCTGTCCCAGCTGTCCTGAGCCCGCCCGCCGCCGCACGATCCTTACCCGGAAACGCACAAGCCGGCCGGGCCGCCCATCTAGGGCGGCCCGGCCGGCTGCTTTGCTCTGGGCAATTTCCCGTCCCGCACACGGCGGCAGGGGTTACACGGGGGGCGTCTCCTCCTGCACTGCTGCGGGGACGGGCTGCGCAGGGGCGTCCTGCGCAGCGGCGGGCTGGGAGAGCAACTCCGCCTTGCCCTGGAGCACGCTGGCCACGTAGCGGCAGACCACTACCGCGCACCACAGGAAGAAGGCCATAAACACCCCGTCGTCCATCTCATCCATGAGGAAGATCAGGGCGGTGCCCGCCCCGGCGGCCGCGGTCATCCGCAGGGCCACCAGCAGGATGGCCAGGGTGGCGGGGATGGCGGCGATCAGCAGCAGGATGGACAGCAGCTTGACCGCCCCGCCGGCGATGGACAGGTTGGATGCCGCGCCGTTGCCGGGATAGAGCTTAAACCAGGCTTGTTTTTGTCTCATAGATACCTCCGTTTTACGGGCCCGGCCCCGGCGTCAGGCCGGGGCCGGGCATTGGCTGGATCAGTCCCAGACGGAGTCCACGTCCCGGGAGAGGATGCTGCCGGTGTTGGCGTCGATCTCAAAGTCGTACTCCATGTAGTTGTAGACGATCTCCACCTCGTACTCCGCGCGGCCGTCGTCCCAGTCCATCGTCACCTTACGGACATTGCTGCTGGCGGCGCCGGGCACCTGGGCCAGGGCGATCTCCCGGGCCCGGGCCTCGCTGATGGCGGTGCCGGTGCTGGTGCTGCCGCCGGTGGAGGGACGGCTGTAGTACTCCGCGTCGTAGTCATAGGAGATCACCGCGCCGGTATTGGCGTCGATCTCGTAGTCGTACTCCTTGTAGTCGCTGGTGTAGAACTCCACGTCGTAGGTCAGCCGGCCGTCATCCCAGTCCAGGCTGGCACGGGCGAAGGTGACCTGGCTGGCGGTGAGGCCCGCGTGGTTCAGGGCGATCTCCTTGGCGCGGTCGGCGGTGATGGAGGCGGTGGTGCCGGTGCTGCCGCCGGTGGAGGGACGGCTGTAGTACTCCGCGTCGTAGTCATAGGAGACGATGGCGCCGGTGGAGGCGTCGATCTCGTAATCGTACTCCTTGTAGTCGCTGGTGTAGAACTCCACCTCATAGACCTGCCGGCCGTTCTCCCAGTCCAGGTGGGCACGGGCGAAGGTGACCTGGCCGGCGGTGAGGCCAGCATGGGCCAGGGCGATCTCCTTGGCGCGGTCGGCGGTGATGGAGCCGGTGGTGGTGCCGGTATTGGTGCTGCCCGTGCTGGTGCCGCCGGTCTGGTTGAAGCTGTCGGCGTCGGTGACCTGGGAGCTGCTGGCCAGGGTGACGGTGCTGGTGGTGCCGTTCCAGTTCACGGTCTTGCCCATGAGCTGCCCGATGGCGCGGATGGGCAGGTAGATGGAGCCGTTATAGAGCAGGGGGTACACGGCGGCGCCGTTGGCGTCGGTGAAGCTGCGGGTGGCGCCGTCCACCACGATGGTATACTCGGGATGGATCTCCGCGGCGATCTGCTGGGTGGCGACAGTGTTATCCGGAGTGCCGGAGACAGAGCCGGTGCGATGGCCGCTGAGGGTGACGGTGAGGGTGGTGGGATCCCAGTTCACGTTCTTGCCCATGAGCTCGCCGATGGCGCGGATGGGCAGGTAGGTGGTGCCGTTGTAGGCGATGGGGTGGACCTCCACACCGTTGGCGTTGTAGAAGGTGCGCGCCGCGCCGTCCACCACGATGGAGATGCCGGGGGAGAGCTGGGCGGTGACGCTGCTGGACTGGGCGGCCCCGGCGGCGACGGCCAGGGAGCTGGCGGTGAGGGCGGCGCACAGGACCAGGGCGCCCACCCGCTTGGAAATGGCAGTGTTTTTCATGTTTCTTTCCTCCTAAATCAAAATCAGTATTGTTTTATCTGTAACCAGTGGGCTTACCAGCGGAAGGGCTCGGACTCCCAGCCCCGGATCGCGCCGCTGTAGCCGTCAATGGTGAACTCGTACTCCACATTGTTGTAGATGATCTTGCCCTCGTACTCGATGCGGCCGTCGTCCCGGTCCACCTCGAATTCATAGATATCGCTTGTGGTGGCCCCTGGCACCTCCGCCAGGGCGATGGACTTGGCCTGGTCCGCCGTGATGGAGGCGGTGGTAGCGCCGGTGGCCGCGTTGGGCTGATAGCTGTAGAACTCCGCATCGTAGTCGTAGGAGATGACGTCGCCGGTATTGGCGTCGATCTCGTAGTCGTACTCGGTGTAGCTGCCGTCGTAGAACTCCACGTCATACACCTGGCGGCCGTCATCCCAGTCCAGATGGCTGCGGACGAAGGTGGCCTGGTCGGCGGTGAGGCCCGCGTGGCTCAGGGCGATCTCCTTGGCACGGTCCGCGGTGATGGAGCCGGCGGTGGTTCCAGTATTGGCGCTGCCCGTGTTGGCGCTGCCGGTCTGGCCCGTGGAGGTCTGGTCCGCGGCGGCCTGGCCGGCCGAGGGGCTGGGGGTGGCCGCCGGGGTCTCCGCCGCGCCGCCGGCGGGGGTCTCCGCCGTGCCGGAGCCGGTGTTGCTGTCGATCACCACGCCGGTGACCGCGTCGATGTCGTACTCATAGCTCTGGCCGCCCGCGGTGAAGTCCACCGCGTAGTAGTCCATCCCGTTGCGCCGGTCCAGGCCGGCGGTGGAGAAGGTGGCGGCGGATTCGGATACGCCGGCGGCCTCCAGGGCCAGGGCCTTTGCCGCGTCGATACCGATATATTCCGCCTGGCTTCCGGCGGCACCGCCGCCGCAGCCGGAGAGGGCCAGGGCCAGCAGGCCGGCTGCGCACAGGGCGGGAATTGCTTTGCGCTTCATGTTCAGCGCCTCCTTTTCTCTTGCTCTGGTGATATCCTAGCAGAGGAATATGAAAGTTACATGAAATGAAAAAAGTTTTTTCAAATTTTTTCTTCCGCCGGGTCTCCCCGCCCGGCGGGCAGGTGGAGGGTGAAGGCGCTGCCCAGGCCGGGGACGCTCTCCAGGGTCATGTGCCCGCCGTGGAGCTGGGCGATCTTCTGCACCATGGACAGGCCCAGCCCCGCGCCGGAGGCCCCGGTGCGGGAGGGGTCGGTCTGGTAGAACCGCTGCCACACCTTTTCCTGGGCCTCCTTTTCAATGCCCACGCCGTCGTCCCGGACGGTGAGGCGCACCTCGTCCCCCTTCCGGCCCAGCTCCACCCACACGTGGCCCCCCGGCTTTCCATATTTAAAGCCGTTGTCGATCAGGTTCTGGAGCAGGCGGGTGAGCAGGGCGGCGTCCCCCTGGACGGAGACCCCCTCCTCCACCTGGGGCAGCAGCCGGCCCTTCTCATAGGGCTGGTCGGCGCACAGGCCCTCCACCAGCCCGGAGAGGTCCAGCTTCGTCAGCCTGGCCTTTTCGGTGCCCTGGTCCAGCCGGGTGATGCTCAACAGCTGCCCGATGAGGGCGGACATGCGGTCGGCCTGGCGGTGGATCATGGCGATGGTCTCCCGCTGCTCCTCCGGGGTGTCGCCGTACTTCTCAGCGTACTCGCAGGCGCTCTTGATCACCGAGACGGGGGTGCGCAGCTCGTGGGAGGCGTCGGCGGTGAACTGGGTCTCCGCCTCAAAGGACCGCTCCAGCCGCTCAAACATCTGATTCAGGGTGGCGGCCAGCCGGGTGAACTCGTTGCTCCCCGGCGGCACCTCCACCCGCCGGGACAGGTCGGCGGCCTCGTTGATGGCGTCGGCGGTGGCGGTGAGCTGCTCCAGGGGCCGGAAGGCCCGCCGGGCGATGAGATAGCCCCCCAGGGCGGCCAGCAGGATGAACAGGGGCATGGTCACCACCGCCATGAGCAGCAGGTTGGCGATGGCCTGGGGGTTGTCGGGGGCCTCCAGCAGCCCCCGCACCCACACGCCCCCGTCCCAGCCGGAGGGAACCCAGAAGTCCAGCACATAGTACCGCCCGCCGGTACCGTCCGCCGTCCGGGTCAGGCCGTTTTCAAAGGCCTCCTGGGCGGAGAAGGACACGGGCACCTGGCCGGCCAGCAGGGCCTCGCCCTGGCTGTACACCAGGGTATACACTCCGTTTTCATAGAAGCGGAAGCCCTCCCCCAGCTGGAGGGAGCCGTCCTCCGCCAGGGACACCTGGGTCAGGTTGGTGCGCACCTCCTGCTCCAGCTGGTTCATGGCGGTCTGGTTGGACACCGACCCGCTGATGCCCAGCAGGAAGCCCAGCAGCAGGGCCGCCATGAGGGCCATGAGCAGCACATACCAGACGGCCAGCTTGACCTTGACACTCAGCCGCTTCACGGCGCCTCCTCCTCTGCCGGCTCCCGCAGCACCCAGCCGGAGCCCCGGACCGTGTGGATCAGCTTCACCGGGCGGCCCTCGTCGAGCTTCTTGCGCAGGCGGCTCATGTACCCGTCCACGTTGTTGGAGCTGCCTGCGTACTCGTAGTTCCAGATGCGGTCCTCAATCTGCTCCCGGGAGAGGACCCGGCCCTTGTTGCGGATGAGGTACTCCAGGATGGAGAACTCCTTGGGCAGCAGGGGGATCTCCTCCCCGCCCCGGGTCACCCGCCGGGCCTCGATGTCCAGCACCAGGTCCCCCGCGGTGAAGCGGTTGGTGCGCTGTCCGGCGTGCTTGCGGGTCATGGCCCGGATGCGGGCCAGCAGCTCGTCAAAGTCAAAGGGCTTCACCAGGTAGTCGTCGCCCCCCAGGTCCAGGCCGTGCACCCGGTCGGCCACGCTGTCGCGGGCGGTGAGGAAGAGCACCGGCGTGTCCACCCCCTGGTCCCGCAGCTCCTTCACCAGGGTGTACCCGTCCTTTTTGGGCAGCATCACATCCAGCAGGATGCCGTCGTACTCCGCCCCCAGCAGGTGGAGCCCGGCCTCCTCCCCGTCCATGCAGCCGTCCACCGTGTAGCCCGCCTTGGTCAGCACCTTGCACAGCAGCAGGTTCAGGTCGGCCTCGTCCTCTACCACCAGAATACGCATTGCGCGTCCTCCTTCCCAATCCGGCCCGCCCGGGCGGCCGCCGCAGGCCGCACGCAGAGCGGATGATATCCTATGGCCCATCATAGCACAATTTTTCCACTTTTTCCAGAGGCGCCGCCGGCCCCGGGACGCCGAAAATCATATCCGGCGGAATGGTTTCCCATTCCGCCGGAACGTCCTGTCTGTGTCACAGTCTCTGCTTGCGCAGCAGCCGGATATCCTCCCCGTAGAAGGGGAGCACCCGGTACTCCCCCTCCAGGCGGGAGGCGATCTGGGCGGTGTAGCGGACCCTGACCTGCTCCATGGTCAGGTTGGAGGAGACCACCGTCCCCTTGTCCGCCGTCAGGCGGGCGTTGATGAGGGTATACAGGGCCGACTGGACAAAGGGGGTGGTGAACTCGCTGCCCAGGTCGTCCAGGATTAAAAGGTCGCAGCCCAGGTAGCGGCGGGTCTCGTCCCTGGCCTCCCCGGCCTCCAGCCGGTCCCGGGCGAACTTCTGCTCCTCAAAGCGGTTGAATACGTTCACCGCCGTGTCGTAGACCACGGAGAAGCCCTTCTCCGACACGGTGCGGGCGATGCAGGCGGACAGGAAGGTCTTGCCCAGCCCCGGCGCGCCGGTGAGGAACAGGTTGCGGAAGTAGAATTTCCCGAACCGGCGGGCGTAGCTGGAGCACACGTCGAGGATAAACTCCATGTTCTCCCGGGGCGTGAGGGATTCCCCGGGAAATGGCAGGGGGGAGTAGTAGTCCAGGGAGAAGCTGTCGAAGGACTGCTCCCCCAGGTCCAGCAGCTTGGACAGCTCGGCGATCTGCTCCTGGGTGCACAGCTCCTTCAGGCAGGCGCACATATTGGCCCCCACCCAGCCGGTGTCGCCGCACCTGGGGCAGGCGGGAGCGTCGTCCAGGGCGTCGGCGGGGTAGCCGTGCTCCGCCAGCAGCTCCGCCTTCTCCCGCTGGAGGTCCAGGTTCTGGTCCCGCAGCACCCCGATGGCGGGCACCGGGTCGCTGCCGCTGCGCAGGGAGGCGGCGATGATCCGGGTGATGGTCTGCCGCAGCTCCTTGTCGATGGCCGCCACCCGGGGGATTTTGGCGTAGACCTCCGCCCGGAGGCGGTCCTGGACCTCCGCCCGGGCCTTTCTGGCCTCCTCCAGCCGCTTTGTCGCCCGGCGGAGCACGCTCTGCTCGTATCCCATGGGTCAGCCCCCCTCCTTTTCCCGCTCCCGGCGGAGAAACTCCCGCACCCGCTCCAGGTCCTCCCGCACCCGCCGGTCGGCCTCCCCGGGCTGGGCCGGGTGGTCCTGCATGGCGGGCGGGGCGGCGGGGCGCGGGTGGGAATCCCCCGTTTCGATCTCCGCCAGGGTGTGCAGGTTCTTCCTGTGCCAGCCCAGCAGGATGCCGTTCATGTAATCCCAGTCCATCTCCTGCTTCTTGTACACCGTTTTCTCGTAGGCCAGGCGGAGGGCCTGGTTGTCAAAGCCCATGTCCGTCCAGGCCTCCACCTTCTTCTTCTGCTTCTCCACCAGGGGGCGGGGGGGCAGATCCAGCAGGCGGCGGATCTCCCCCTCCCGGCCGCGGTAGAGCTCCTGCCTCTTCAGGTGCTCCTCCGCCGCCTGGGCGGTGTCCACCCCCAGCCGGTGCCACACAAAGCCCTCCTTCTGGATCTGGCTCATGCGGGGCTTCCGGCCGGGGCCGTACCTGCGCTCAAACTCCTCCACGCACCAGCTCACCAGCAGGCAGATCACCTCCGCCGGCAGGGCCAGGTAGTCGTAGAGGGTGTACAGGCTCTTGAGATCCGCCGTGGACAGGATCTTGCCCAGCCGCCGCTGCACCTCGTTCACCAGGCCGGGGAAGGTGGAGGTCTTGTCCTCCAGCTCCCGGGTGATGTCGGCGGCGGTGTACTCCGGCGGGCCGGGGGGGGATTCCGGCGGGGCGGTCTCCGCCGGACGGACGGAGCCGTCCGCCAGGCCCAGGGAGACCAGGGCCCTCCACCCCTCCTCCAGCCGGCCCTCGTCCCAGTGGAGGGCCTTGCGGGCCGCGGCGGCGTCCAGCTGCCCGCCCCGGCCCAGCAGGTGCAGGTAGAGCAGGGCCGCGTCCCCGTTCCCCCCGGCCACCAGCCGCTCCGCCGCCCTGGCCGACATGGATATGATCTCTCCGGGCAGCAGCAGCTGCGCCATGGCAATTCCCCCTTCCAGCGGTACTGTCGTTTTATGATCATACCACAGAAGGGGGGAATTGTAAAATAGGATCGGATTGCAGGGGATGGCGCAGCCGCCCATCAGCTTCCCCAGGGGCTGCTGGGCCGGAAATTGGCTGGATCTCGGTTCCATTGTCGCGTTCCTCCACACAAAAATAAAAAACGTGCGGCCTTCAACCGGATTTACCCAGTGAATGCTGCACGTTATGGGTCTTATTTCGCCCAATGCCGCCGGCGTTTTTGCAAAGGCCGCTTTGCACAAATCCGCGCCGGCATGTGGAAAACGCCTTGACTGCTCTCTCAGGCGGAAAATTCATGAAGATTTCATTTCTCATTGGTTGGGAACTATGGTATAATACCATATATCACTATGTGCAGGAGGGAGTTCCATGAAAAACCGGGTTGCCGTCACCATCGCCGGACAGGAGTACACCCTGGTGGGCTCCGAGGATGCGTCCTACACCAAGAAGGTAGCCGGCCACGTGGACGCCAAGGTGCAGGAGGTCCTGGACGGGGCCCACGTGTCCCTGGTGGACGGGGCCATTTTGGCGGCGGTGAACATCGCCGACGAGTACTTCAAGGAGGTGGAGGCCGCCGAGAACCTGCGCCGCCAGCTCAAGGAGTATTTGGAGGAGGCCACCAAGATGAAGCTGGAGCTGTCCGAGGCCAAGCGGGAGATCTTCAAGCTCCAGAACAAGAAGTCCTGAGGCCTTCCGCACTTCGCGGCCGGGCTCTCGCCCGGCCAGCACATCGCAAACGGAGGTTTCCGTCCATGCTGGAGCTGCTTGCCCCCGCCGGGTCCATGGAGGCGGTGGCCGCCGCCGTACAGAACGGCGCGGACGCCGTCTATCTGGGCTACGGGGATTTCAACGCCCGCCGCAACGCGAAAAATTTCTCGGAGGAGGAGTTTGCGGCGGCGGTTTCTTA